>CAZJOZ010000037.1:0-6498 GCA_964547775.1 uncultured Leucobacter sp. | reverse complement strand
CGGTGCAGCAGCCCGCACCCGAGCAACCCTCACAGCACCTCGAGGATCAAGCACCGATCGAACTCCCTTGGCGTCGCCTGCACCCGTTTTCTCCGCTCCTCCGTGGAGGGCTCGCGGCGCTGGTGATCATCGGCATCATCATTGCGAACCTGCGTGACCGGCTCTTCGGGTGGGTGCTGAGCCCCGAGATCGTCGACGCCATGGGGCCGAGCGAAGGGGACCTCATTGAGATTCTCATCGCAGAGCAATTGCTGTTCTGGGCACTGTTGGCCGTGATTGCCGTGATCGCCATTGTCGTGCTGACCGCCTGGCTGAGCTGGCGCTTCGCGAGTTTCCGCATCACGACCGAAGCGGTTGAGTCGCGCCGAGGCGTCATCTTTCGGCAGCACCGCCGGGCCCCGCTCGAGCGAATCCAAAGCGTGAACCTGCAGCGAACACTCCTTGCGCGAATGCTCGGACTCACACAGGTCGATGTGCAGACGGCCGGTCAAGGCGGCAAAGTCGCGCTGCAGTTCCTTGGACACCGGGATGCGCAGGCCGTACGAGAGCAAATTCTGATGGCGGCCGCGATCCGCGTGCGCCAGGAGGCAACCGAAGCCGCCCAGGCTCAGGGCCAGCCTGACACACCCACCTCGCGAGTGGCGAGCCTGCTCGACGAGCGCATCAAAGATCTCGCGGACCCCGACATCGACCCCGCAGCACTCGAAGCCGGTGCCGTGGTCAAGGTGCCGCTAGGTCGCCTCATTGCGAGCATTTTGCTCGGATCCGAGATGTTCATTCTCCTCATCATCGCGATCGGTATCGCGGTGTCGAGTGTGACCGTCAGCCCAGCCATCCTCGCCGGCGGATTGCCCCTTGCGCTCGTCTTCATCGGCATTGTGGTCGGCCAGTTCAACCGCGGCTTCAACTTCGTCCTGTCGCGGGCAGACGATGGTGTGCGCATCGGCGCCGGGCTGACAGCGACCACGACCGAAACCATCCCGTTCGGCCGCATTCACGCCGTCGAAGCGCAGCAGCCCCTCGGCTGGCGCCCGTTCGGGTGGTGGAAGGTGCGCATCACCACCGCCGGCCACTCGCTTTCGCAAGGCGGACAGAACCGACTGCAGAACATGGTGTTGCCCGTCGGAGAGTTGGGCGATGTCTTGCGGGTGTGTGAAACCCTTCTTCACGAAGGAGAGAGCGGCGTCGCCGAACGTGAGGCAGCCCTCGCCCACGCGCTCACTGGCCCGGGAGACGGTTTCTTGAAGGCGGGGCCGCGCGCAGGGTGGCTGCTCTGGTTCGCCACGAGACGCACCGGACTCCGAGTCGAGCTTGCCGAGCTGTCGCCCCACACGCAGCAATCGAGCCTGCGCATTCGGCGAGGCTGGTTCACTAGGTCGCTCTCCGTGATGCCGATCGTGCGTGCCCAGTCGGTGCAACTCAGCCGGCCGCTCGTGCATCGCATCCTTGGGCTTGCTTCGCTGCAAGTGCACACCGTCTTGGGCCCCGTGCGCATGTATATGCGAGGCATCGCACTCGCCGATGCGCGAGAGGCATTCGGCGTGCTCGCCTCAGCCATTGTGCGTGTGCAGCGCGAAGACGCAGCCAATCGCACCCACCAGCGACCCGAGCAGGGTCAGCGCTCCCCGGAAGAGTCATCGTGACCCCCCGTGAAGGCCGACTCGGCATCGGCATCGTTGGTGCAGGCAAGGTGGGGCCCATCCTCGGCCTCGCGCTCGCAGGGGCCGGGCACACCATCACGAGCATCAGCGCGATCAGCGAGACCAGTCGTGAACGTGCCGAGACCCTCCTGCCGGGTGTGCCAATCGTCGAAGTTCCTGAAGTGGTGCGTCGTAGCGAGCTCGTCATATTCGCCATCCCCGGAAACGAACTCCCCGCGCTGGTGCAGGGTCTCACCGCGACCGAGGCCTGGCAGCCCGGTCAGATCGTGCTCCACACCGCACCGGAACACGGGCACAGTGTGTTCGCGCCGGCGCTTGCAGCAGGCGTCATTCCACTCGCGCTGCACCCCGCGCTCGTGTTCACCGGCACCAGTCTCGACCTAGGCAGGCTCGCTGGAACCTCGGTTGCCGTCAGCGGCCCCACGCCAGTGCTTCCCATCGGTCAAGCCCTCGCTGTAGAGATGGGAGCGGAACCCTTCGTGCTCGCTGACCATGATCGTGCCGGATACGCGGACGCGGTCGAGGCTGCACAGCAGTTCTCGCGGGCGGTGGTACGGCAGGCAGTCGACTCGCTGCGCGAACTTGGCATTGGCCGACCCGACCGAGTGCTCGGAGGGTTAGTCCGGGCGGCAATAGAAGAGGAACTGCGAGCCGCGGCAGGGGAGTCAGCCGATCCCGACGCGCTCGAATAGACTGGAACACTGACGCTGAAACGCAGCTGTCGAGTGACAAAGGAACATGCCTGAATGAGTGCCCATGCCGCGCCTGAAACCCCCGAGACGCCAGAGCTGACCGAAGCAGAGGTCTTCGAACAGAAGCGGGTGCGACTCGAAAAGCGCGACAAGCTGAACGCGCTTGCCGGCGATGATCTCGGAGGCGGTGCCTACCCGGTGGTGGTCCCAGTCACCACCACGATTCCCGCCGTGCGCGAGCAGTGGGGGCACCTCGAAGAGGTCCCCGACAGCCATTCGGGGGAAACCGTTGGGGTCGCAGGCAGAGTCGTGTTCCAGCGCAACACCGGCAAGCTCTGCTTCGCGAGCCTGCAGGCTGGTGACGGCACCCGTATTCAGGCGATGGTGAGTCTTGCCGAAGTCGGCGAGGAGTCGCTTGCCCGGTACAAGGAGCTCGTGGATCTGGGCGACCACCTGTTCGTCAGCGGCGAGGTGATTTCAAGCCGCCGCGGGGAGCTGTCAATCATGGTTCGCGAGTGGCAGATCGCTGCAAAAGCAATCGCGCCGCTGCCCAACATGTACACCGAACTCAACGAAGAGACTCGCGTCCGTCAGCGCTACTTGGACCTGATTCAACGTGAGCAAGCGCGCATCAACGTGCGCACGCGCGCCAAGACGATGGCGAGCTTGCGGCAAACCTTCGCTGAGCGTGGTTTCATCGAAGCAGAAACCCCGATGCTGCAGACCATGCATGGCGGCGCTTCGGCACGGCCATTTGTGACCCACTCGAACGCCTTCGATACCGAGCTGTACCTGCGTATCGCCCCCGAGCTCTTCCTCAAGCGGGCCGTGGTGGGCGGGCTCGAGCGAGTGTTCGAGATTAACCGGAACTTCCGTAATGAGGGCGCTGACTCCACGCACAGCCCCGAGTTTGCGATGCTCGAGGCGTACCAGGCGTACACCGACTATCACGGCATCGCCGACCTCACCCAAGACCTCATCCAGAACGCAGCGCTTGCGGTAAACGCAGGCACGGAGCGTGAGGGCACGCATACCGTGCGCTGGGCCGACGGCACCCTGTTTGACCTCGGCGGTGACTGGGACCGCATTTCAATGTACGGCACGCTGAGCGAAGCGGTCGGTCGAGCCATCACCCCCGAGACGAGCGTTGCTGAACTCCAGGCGATTGCTGATGCAGAGGGTGTTGAGGTGCCGCTGCCAAACCACGGCAAGCTCGTCGAGGAACTGTGGGAGCACTTCGTCAAGGGCGAGCTCACCCGGCCGACCTTTGTGATGGACTTCCCCGTGGAGACAAGCCCCCTCACGCGTCACCATCGCAGCATTCCCGGTGTGGTCGAGAAGTGGGACCTCTATGTGCGCGGCTTCGAGCTTGCCACCGGATATTCGGAGTTGGTCGATCCCGTGGTGCAACGCGAACGCTTTGTGCAGCAGGCGAAGGAAGCGGCACGGGGTGACGACGAGGCGATGCGCGTCGATGAAGAGTTCTTGCGAGCCCTCGAACACGCCATGCCACCCTCGGGCGGCATGGGGATGGGCATGGACCGCTTGCTGATGGCGCTCACCGGCCTCGGCATCCGCGAGACCATTCTCTTCCCGCTCGTCAAGTAGCGGCGGTCGCTGGTTACCGGCAGGGAAGCCTCATGGCTGCGGCTAGAGCAGGTGCTTCCCGCCGTGGCCCTTCATGCGGTTGACCAGCGTCTTGACGTCTTGCGCGTGCTGTTTCGAGGTCACCAGCAGCACGTCTGCTGTGTCAACCACCACGACGTCTTCCATGCCGACCAGCGCCACGAGACGATCGCTCTCACTCACAACGATGCCGCTCGAGTTGTCGCTCAGCACCTGAGCGCCGTCACCGAGCACCGCGAGGTCACCTTTTCGCCCTCGTAAGAGCAGGTTTGCGACGCTCGCGAAGTCGCCCACGTCATCCCATTCAAAGTGGGCAGCAACGCACACCATCTTGCCCACGCGGGAGGCTGGCTCGGCGACCGTATAGTCGATGGCAACCTTCGGCAGCGTCGGCCACAGGCGTTCGCGCACCGAGGCTGCCCGGTCGGTGCCCCAGGCGGCCGCGATTTCCCGCAGTGCGGCGACCATGTCAGGTTCAGCCTCGGCCATCTGATCGAGCAGCACACTCGCCTTCGCGATGAACATCCCCGCGTTCCACAGGTAGCCGCCGTGCTTCAGATAGTCACTCGCAGTCGCCTCGTCGGGCTTCTCGACGAACTCGGTCACATCGTAGACGTCGAAGGGCGCGAGGTCGCTGCGAGCCTTGCCGCACGCAATGTACCCAAAGCCGGTGGACGGGAAGCCTGGGTGGATGCCAATGGTAGCGATGTAGCCCTGATCTGCTGCCTGAACCGCGGTGCGCACGGCGCGCTGAAAGAGCACGCTGCCACGAATCACGTGGTCGGCGGCAAAGGAGCCGAGGATCGCCTCGGGATCGCGCAGTTCGAGGATCGCTGCGGCGAGACCAATGGCAGCAGAGGAATCCTTCGGCTCAGACTCCGTGACCAGGTTCGCGGGATCAAGCTCGCTGAGCTGCTGCACCACCGAGTCCCGGTGGGTGACGCCGGTGACCACCATGATGCGCTCCGCAGGCACCAGCGGGGTGAGACGGTCCCACGTGGTGCGCAGGAGTGAGTTGCCGCTCCCCGTGAGGTCAAGCAGAAACTTCGGAGCATTTGCGCGCGACAGGGGCCACAGTCGGGACCCCGCTCCGCCCGCAGGGATGACACAGGTAAACCGGCTCATAGCCGTCGACTCACTCATGACTGCCAAGTGTAGTTGGGAAATCGAGGCAGTATTCATGTGGCGCAGGTGTGGTGAAACGGGGATGGCAAAAACCTGAATCTGAACAGTGCCATAATGGAGGCGCAGGAGGTTTCACGTTGCAGCGCAGGAGTGTGCCCGCGGTGGACCTCGTATTCGGATACCGTGCAGTCGGTGCAACCCGATCCAAGGAGGATGCTCGTGTCAGCCCAAGCCACCCAGGTCGCCCCCGCGGCGCCGAAGAAACGCCGCACGCCAGGCGGCACCCTGTATCGAGGTGCAGAGGGCATGTGGTCCTGGGTGTTGCACCGTATCACCGGTGTGGCGATCTTCTTCTTCCTGCTGGTGCACGTGCTTGACACCGCGCTCATTCGGGTGAGCCCCGAAGCGTACAACGCGGTCATGGGTACCTACAAGAACCCCATTATGGGGCTCGGCGAGACCGCACTGGTCGGCGCGATCGCGTTCCACGCCCTGAACGGACTGCGCATCATCCTCGTTGACTACTGGAGCAAGGGCACCAAGTATCAGCGTGCCATGTTCTGGACAGTCATTGTGCTGTGGGTAATCGTGATGGCGGGCTTCACTCCGCGTCACCTGATGAACGTCTTCGGACACTAAGGGGCGAGAACACATGACTATGACGATTGACACTCCTCGCTCATCCGCTCCCGCAAAGAAGCGCACCAACTGGGAGAAGTGGGGCTGGATCTATATGCGCGCCTCGGGTGTGCTGCTCGTGGTGCTGATTTTCGGTCACCTCTTCTCGAACCTGATGGTGGGCGACGGTATCTCAGCGATTGACTTCGGTTTTGTTGGTGGCAAGCTCGCAAGCCCCTTCTGGCAGGTGTGGGACATCCTCCTCCTGTGGCTTGCTCTGATTCACGGCGCAAACGGCATGCGCACCATCGTGAATGATTATGTGAGCCGTCCAGGCCTCGCCAAGGGCCTCAAGGTTGCACTGTTCCTTGCCGCCGCACTGCTCATCCTGCTCGGCACGCTCGTCGTGCTCACCTTTGATCCGTGCCCTGCTGGCGCACCCGCTGACCTCGTCGCGTCGTTCTGCGCGGACCTCTAAGCCGCACATAATCGGCCTTCGTTATTGCTGAATGGAGTAGCAACACTGTGACTACCAACACCCAAGAGGGTGACGTCACCGTCAAAGACGGTGTCACCTATCACCAGTTCGATGTCGTCATCGTCGGTGCCGGCGGTGCCGGCATGCGCGCAGCCATTGAGGCCGGGCCCAAAGCCAAGACCGCGGTGATCACGAAGCTTTACCCGACTCGTTCTCACACCGGCGCGGCACAGGGTGGCATGGCGGCCGCGCTCGCCAATGTCGAGGAAGACAACTGGGAATGGCACACCTTCGACAC
>CAZJOZ010000036.1:10723-13941 GCA_964547775.1 uncultured Leucobacter sp. | reverse complement strand
CGGTGAGCTGCAGGGGACCGACTGGATAGCCCGCCTGCAACGCGGCTTGCTCGATGCTCGACGCGGCGGCGCCCTCAGCAAGCATCGCGATTCCTTCGTCAGCAAACCGCCCGATAACCCGTGACGTGAAGAACCCACGGGCATCATTCACAACGATTGGTGTTTTCCCTATCGCTCGCACATAGTCGAATACTCTGGCGAGCGTCGCGTCACTCGTGTGTGCTCCGCGAATGATTTCGACCAGCTTCATTTTGTCGGCGGGCGAGAAGAAGTGTATGCCGATGAATTCGCTCTTGCGCTCGACGCCTTCGGAGAGAAGGGTAATCGGCAGGGTCGACGTGTTCGACCCAAGCACCGCATCCGCTTGTACCACCGGCTCGAGTTCAGCAAACACCGCCTGTTTGATCTCTGGCTGTTCGAACACCGCTTCGATGACGAAGTCGACTCCAGCGAAATCATCGTATGACGCTGTCGCCGTGATCCGTTCGAGTAAGGCCTCCGATGCGTCTTTTGTGGTGCGACCACGAGACTGCGCTTTTTCTTCAAGGCCCCTGCTGTAGTCCTTGCCCCGCTCCGCAGCTTCAATCGAGACGTCTTTGAGTACGACATCTATCCCGGCCTTCGCGGTGACATACGCGATCGCAGACCCCATCATCCCTGCCCCGACAATGCCGACCTTGGTCGGACGCGACGGTTCGTACCCAGCCGGCCGCGAGGCGCCGCGTGCAATCGCGTTACGGTCGAAGAACATGGCTTTGATCATGTTCTTTGCGACCTGACCATTGGCAAGCTCAACAAAATAGCGAGTCTCCACCAGCGAAGCCGTGTCGAAATCTACGTAGGCACCCTCGACAGCCGCAGCCATGGCCGCGCGCGGCGCCGGCATCGGTGCCCCCTTCACCTGTTTACGCAGCGTGGCAGGCATGGCTGGTAGAAGTGATGCGATCGTGGGGGATGTCGGGCCCCCACCTGGAATCGTGAACCCTTTCACATCCCACGGCTTCACCGGTTGCGGGTGTGCCGCGATCCACGCGCGAGCCGCATCGTTCAGTTCGTCAACCGACCCCACCACCTCATCGATGAGGCCGATCGCGAGGGCGTCTGGCACCGCGAAACGAGTGGCGGGCAGAATGACCTCAGTCAGCGCTTTCTGAAGGCCAAGCATTCGCACGGTCCGTGTAACGCCCCCACCCCCGGGCAGCAGCCCGAGACTCACCTCGGGAAGACCGAGACGGCTGCCCGGCACGTCTGCCGCAATACGGTAGTGAGCGGCCAGCGCGAGCTCGAGCCCACCACCCAGTGCGGAACCATTGATCGCTGCGACAACCGGTTTCCCCAAGGTTTCGAGACGCCGCAGGTCTCTCTTCAGCGCGTTCACTCCCGCCGTGTTCTTTTCGGAATCATCGGCAGTGAATCGGCGAATTGCTTCAAGGTCACCGCCCGCAAAAAACGTATCCTTGGCTGAGGCAAGGATCACGCCCGTTACGTCATCCCGCTCAGACTCCAGCCGGTTTACCGCCTCATGGAGCGCCCGTTCGAATTGCTCATTCATGATGTTGACCGAACCGGTGGGGTTGTCGATGGTCAGCGTCACGATACCGTCGGTGTCGCGCGAGTAGCGAATGGCGTGCTGGGCTTGTGGGTCCTTCGTGGTGGTCATCTGTGTGTCTCCTTCTGCCGCTTGCTAGACGCGCTCAATGATGGTGGCGATTCCCATGCCGGCACCGATGCACAGGGTCGCGAGGCCACGCTTCAGATCACGGCGCTCAAGCTCATCGAGCAGTGTGCCAAGGATCATGCCCCCTGTGGCGCCGAGTGGGTGCCCCATCGCGATTGCTCCGCCATTCACGTTGACCTTGTCGTCGGGGATTCCTAGGTCTTTCTGCCACTTCATCACCACCGCGGCAAAGGCTTCGTTGAGTTCAAACAGGTCGATGTCTTCGACCGTCAGGCCGGCACGCTGCAGTGCCTTTTCCGTAGCCGGTGTCGGGCCAGTAAGCATAATGGTGGGTTCAGAGCCGACGACAGCCGTCGCAACGATGCGTGCGCGAGGGGTGAGGCCCGCTTGCACCCCAGAGGCCTTGGACCCGATGAGGAGGAGCGACGCACCGTCGACGATGCCTGAGGAGTTCCCGGGACCGTGAACGTGATTGATCTTCTCAACCCAGTGATACTTCTGCAGTGCAACCGCATCGAAGCCCGCCTGTTCTCCGATTCCCGCAAAGCTCGCGGGGAGCCCGCCGAGGGACGCCACCGTGGATCCGGGCCTGCGATGTTCATCTGTGTCGAGCAGCACGACACCATTCTGATCACGTACCGGAATGATCGACTTCTCAAAGCGGCCTTCGCTCCAGGCAGCCTCCGCGCGCTCCTGTGAACGAACGGCGTAGGCGTCGACGTCCTCGCGCGTGAAACCTTCGATGGTGGCGATCAAATCAGCACCAATGCCCTGCGGCACAAAATAGGTGTCATACGCAGTGGTGGGATCCTGTGCGAACGCTCCTCCGTCGGCCCCGATTGGCACCCGGCTCATCGATTCCACACCGCCAGCAAGCACCCAGTGTTCGTACCCGGAAGCCACCTTTTGCGCTGCGAGGTTGACGGCCTCAAGACCCGAGGCGCAGAACCGATTCACCTGCACTCCGGGCACTTCTTGCGGCAGCTTCGACAGCAAGGAAGCGGTTCGGGCAATATCCCCTCCCTGCTCACCAATCGGTGTGACGACACCGAGCACGATGTCATCAATCTGCGCAGGGTCAAGACCAGGGTTACGCTCGAGGATCGCGTCAATCAGGGTTACTGCGAGATCAACCGGCTTCGTCCCGTGCAGGGCACCGCCCCGGTTCTTTCCTCGCGGCGTGCGAACCGCGTCGTAGATGTATGCGTCGGTCATCGTGGCCTCCAGCCGTGGTGCTACATTGCGTCTCCCCCCTTAGGCTACCTGGGTTACCGGCGCGGAGCCGGGGCAGCGCAGGTCGCGCCTTTCGTTTTGAAGCGAGAACGCGCACCACCCGGCGATACGATGAATCAATGCATCCTGACTCCTCCCTTCCGATGCACACGTGGCACGAGTTCGAGTCTGCACACCAACGCAGGGCCGACGCCCTCACCGCCGGGCACCGAGCTCGCAAAGCTCGAGGCGAAACGCACCCCATTGAAGACTTCCTCTGGACGTACTACTCAGTGACGCCATCAGAGTTGCGGCGGTGGCATCCCGG
>CAZJOZ010000036.1:0-10623 GCA_964547775.1 uncultured Leucobacter sp. | reverse complement strand
TATCGATTTTTCACGCCTGATGCCGCTCCCCTGAACGCGCTACGACCCACCCGCGAGAATCAGCCAGACCTGGAGCAACCCGCGTGTCTGCATGCGGGGATGGACGTCTATAAGTGGGCGTCAAAACTCGCCCCCATCATCCCTGGCACCCTCCTCCTCGACACCTGGGAACTTGCCCGGGACATCCGTGAGGTCGATATGCAAGCGTCACCCTACGACGTCACCGGGTTCACCGGCGCTGCTGGCGCTCCCCTCACTCCGATTCCGATTGAAACGCCAGAGGGAAAACGGGAGTATGCCGCCCGTCAACGCGAGTTTCTCCGCCGCGGCAATGCCCTGCGTCAGCGAGTGCTCGCGGCAATCGCGACTGCTCGCGAGGCACGAGCTGCAGCGAGAGCTGGCGAACGTTCCGATTCCGACGTAGCCTCTGCGCAGCGAACACTCTCGGCTTACTGAGCCGATTCCTCCGCAATATTTCGGTGGTGATGAATCACCTCGGCAACCACGAAGTTGAACCACTTCTCGGCAAACTCGGGGTCGAGGTGCGCCTCTTCGGCAAGCGAGCGCAACCGCGCAATTTGCTTCGCTTCGCGAGCCGGGTCGCTCGGAGGCATTCCGTGGCGTGCCTTGAGCTCACCGACCTCTTGGGTGCAACGGAACCGTTCGGCAAGCATGAACACGAGCGCCGCATCAATGTTGTCGATGCTCCCTCGCAGTGCCAGCAGGCGCGCTTCGGGACTCTGCGATGTCGCGGACTCGTTCACTTCGTACTCCGTTCGCTCAGCTCAGCTGACTCTTCTCGATCGCTCTTGACGGGCTCACTCAGGAGGAGGACCCGTTCAAGAGGTCGTGACGTACCACCACCTGCTCTCGCTCCGGGCCAACACCGATGGCCGAGATTCGCGAGCCGCTCATCGCTTCGAGCGCAAGAATGTAGTCCTGTGCGTTCTTGGGCAGTTCTTCGAACGAGCGGGCGCCGGAAATGTCTTCGCTCCACCCCGGGAACTCTTCATAAATTGGGGTCGCGTGGTGGAAGTCGCTCTGGTTCACCGGCATCTCGTCGTGCCGAACTCCGTTGACGTCATATGCCACGCACACGGGAATGGTCTCGAGCCCAGACAGCACATCGAGCTTGGTCAGCACGAAGTCGGTGACGCCGTTGATTCGCGAGGCATAGCGCGCCATTGGCGCGTCATACCACCCGCAGCGGCGCGGCCGACCGGTCGTGGTGCCGAACTCAAAGCCCTGTGTCCGCAGGTATTCGCCTGATTCGTCGAACAGCTCAGTGGGGAACGGTCCCGCGCCAACTCGGGTCGTATAAGCCTTGATCACCGCAATCACCCGATCAATCGCGTGGGGCGGTAACCCGCTGCCCGTCGAAGCGCCGCCGGCCGTCGCGTTTGACGAGGTCACAAAGGGGTAGGTTCCGTGATCAATGTCGAGCATGGTCGCTTGACCCGCCTCGAAGAGGATGGTCTTGTTGTTCTGCAGTGCCTGATGCAGAAGCAGGCCCGTGTCGCAGACCATCGGCTCAAGCATCTCCCGATAGCTGAGCAATTCATCGACCACTTCATCGACGCCGATGGCACGACGATTGTAAATCTTGACCAGCACCTGGTTCTTAAAGTCGAGTGCTGCCTCGACCTTCTGTCGCAGAATGCCCTCATCAAAAATATCTTGGATGCGAATACCGACTCGGTTGATCTTGTCGGCGTAGGCGGGGCCAATACCGCGACCCGTGGTGCCAATCTGACGCTTCCCCAAGAAGCGCTCGGTCACCTTGTCAAGGGTGCGGTGATACGCGGTGATCACATGAGCGTTGGCGCTGACTTTCAAGCGAGAAACATCGACACCGCGAGCACTGAGTGCGTCAAGCTCGTGACGCAACACTTCGAGGTCGACCACGACACCGTTCGAGATCACGGGGGTGACGCCGGGGGTCAGAATGCCAGAGGGGAGGAGGTGAAGCGCGTACTTCTCGTCACCGACAACAACCGTGTGACCGGCGTTATTGCCACCGTTGAACTTCACCACGTAGTCAACGCGACTACCGAGCAGATCGGTCGCGCGTCCCTTGCCTTCGTCGCCCCATTGGGCACCGGTTATCAGCACTGCGGGCATCTCAGCCCCTCCTCGCCTGGTAGGTCGTTCGCAATGGTTAGCGGAAATTCACAAACTGGAGGGCCGTATCCACGTCGGCGCCCTTCAGCAGCGCGATGGTCGCTTGCAGGTCGTCACGGCTCTTCGAACTCACCCGAAGCTCATCACCCTGAATCTGTGATTTCACACTCTTCGGGCCCTCATCGCGAATGAGCTTGTTGAGCTTTTTCGCGGTGGCCTGGTCGATGCCTTCTTTGAGCGTGACCTCGAGTCGGTACTCTTTGCCACTGGCGTACGGTTCGCCGGCGTCGAGCACCTTCAGTGACATTCCTCGCTTGATGATCTTCGACTGCAACACGTCGAGCGCAGCGTTCACGCGCTCTTCGGTGTTGGCCTTAATCGTGATGACCTTATCTTTCAGGGTCACGTCAGCACCGACACCTTTAAAGTCGTAGCGCTGCTCGATCTCCTTGCGCGCCTGGTTCACCGCGTTCTCGACTTCCATCGAGTCGAGCTTGCTCACGACATCAAACGTTGAATCAGCCATGCCTCCAGCGTAGACGATGCCGTTACAAAGCGGAGATTCAGCTGACGGGTGGCGAACACAACGGCCGATCCTGGCAGCCGTCACCCGCGCACCGGCGCAGGCGAATATGACGAATTGTGATGCGATCGTAAGCGTGAGGATATGGCAACATCCATGAGTGCGCATACGATGTGGGCAGAATGCTTTCACCGTTTTCGAAAGCGTTGCAATCTGCACCTCGAGTCGGCCACGTGTCACGTGCCGCTTCCCGAAGTCTCAAGGAGCCCCATGTTCACATCCTCCGCCTCACCTGCGACCGCACCGCGGCGCCTCCGTGCGGCCGTCGTCGCTGCCGTCGCCGCCGCTGCGCTGACGCTCAGCGCTTGCGCAGGTGGCACAACCTCGCCCGATTCCTCCTCATCGAGCGGCTCGGAACTCGAGTCCGTCACCGTAGCTTTTCCCGGTTCACTGGCAAACCTCTACATCGGCCAAGAGGGCGGCATTCTCAACTATTACCTCGCCGCGACCGTCCAAGAAGGCTTGGTCAGCGTGAACGACGATGGTCAATTTGAGCCGGCCCTCGCCACATCCTGGGAGACTCCCGACGAGAACACCTACGTATTCACCCTTCGTGAAGACGCCCAGTTCCAGAACGGCGACCCGGTCACCGCAGACGATGTCGTGTTTAGTCTCGAACAGGCGGCAAACCCAGAGACGTCGCTCAGCACCTCGTACTATCTCTTCAACCTCGACTCAGTGGAGAAGACCGGCGACAACGAGGTGACGGTCAAGACTGGCTACCCGGATGCCTCGTTCCTCTCGGCACTGTCAAACGTGGGCGCGCTGGTCGTTACCCAGCAGGCATTCTGGGAGGAGCACGGTGGCGATGTCGGCACCAGTTCGTCGCTGCTCATGGGTACCGGGCCCTACCAGGTCACGGAATTCCAGCCCGATTCTCACGTGCTGCTTGAACGAGCAGACACCTGGTGGGGCGAGACTCCGAAGGTGAAGGAGATTCGAATCGACTTCATCCCCGACGAAAATACCCGCCTGCTTGCCGCCCAGAAAGGCGAGATTGATGTTGCTTTCAATGTGCCGATCAACCAGGCACAGCAGTGGGAAGGCATCGGTGATGGCCGAGTCGAAGCCGTGAACGACCTGTCGTATGTGGGGCTCATCTTTGACCAGAACGTGGCACCGTTTGACGACCCCGCGGTGCGTGCAGCGATTGCACATTCCTTTGACCGCGAACTCGTGGCAGAACGTCTGCTGCGAGGATACGGTGAGGTCGCAACCACCATCATGACCCCTGAATCGCTCGGTCAGGCGTACGCACCCGAGGAGGCGAAGGAACTGCTCGCCACCGTGCCGCAGTTCGATTTCGATCTCGCCAAGGCCCAAGAACTGCTCGACAGTTCGTCAGCAGCCGGTGGTTTCCAGACCGAACTGACCTTCCCGAACACGGGACCGCAGCTGGGAACCGCAGCCCAGGCTCTCGCTGAGAACGTGAAGCAGATCGGCATCGACCTGGCAGTGCGAGAGGTTCCGCTTGAAGAGTGGCTGGCCACCATTGGTGACGGTGAACACGGGCTCGGGTTCATGTGGTACTTCTCAACGACGGGCGATCCAGCTGAAGTCAACAGTTACCTGCTCGGCCCTGAGAACCCCAATGGATGGGAAAGCGACGAGGCCCAGGCCCTGATCGAAGAAGCCAGCGCACTGACCGATCCGGGAGAGCGCATCGATGCGTTGCTCGCGCTTGAGACGCTCGGAGCAGAGAACGCGGTGAACGCGCCACTGTGGTGGGGGCAGACCATCACCTACTTCAAGAACGGGGTAGAGGTCGACCGTTTCAGCCCGTTCACCTTCCTGGGCCCCTGGGGCGCGAGCCTCCATGGCACCAACTAGTTCGAACACACACCGCCGAATGGCGAGGGTGCTCACCCGCACTCTCGCCATTCGGCTCGTCAGCGTGCTGATCATTCTGCTGATCATTTCGTTTCTCACGTTCTCGCTGATCTACCTCGCACCTGGCGATCTCGTGCGCACGCTGATCGGCAATCGACCGGTCAACGCAGAAACCATCGCTTCCGTTCGCGCCCAGTATCGACTCGACGATCCCTTCTTCGTGCGCTACCTCGATTGGTTGTGGTCGGCGATTCGCGGTGACTTTGGCACGTCGATTCGTCTGCAGCAGCCCGTCTCCGAGGTGCTTGCCGCCCGGCTCCCGTTCACCGGCCTGCTCGCACTGCTCTCCTTCCTCGTCGCGCTGGTCACGGCGATTCCGTTTGGCGTGCTGAGCGCCGCACACGAGGGTCGTTTCGGCGACCGGGCGTTCAGCGCTCTCGCGCTCATCGGGCTCAGCGCTCCTTCCTTTGCGGTGGCAATTGTGTTGCTGTACGTCTTTGCGATGCTGATACCAATATTCCCGGTGTACGGCGGCGGGAGCGGCGGGTTCAGCACGCTCTGGCATCTCACTCTGCCGGCGGTCGCCCTTGCCATCGGCATTGGCGCGATCCTGCAGCGCATCACTCGCGCAGCGGTGCTGCGTGAGCTGCAGAGTGACGCGGTGACGTTCGCGAGAGCGCGCGGCCTCACCGAACGTGAGGTGCGACGTATCGCCCTGCGCGGTGCGCTCATTCCGATTGTCACCGGTGCCGGTCTCATCCTCACGTTCATGGTCGGCGGCACCATCATCGTCGAGACCGTGTTTGCATTGCCCGGGATCGGGTCGCTGCTCCAGGAATCCGTGTTTTTCAAGGATCTCCCTGTCGTGCAAGCACTCACCCTCGTCATTGCGGCAGTGATCGCGCTCATCACGATTGCGGTTGACATCAGCTATCTCGCGCTGGATCCGCGAGTACGCGCAAAGGAGCTCGCACGATGACCCTCAACGCGCTGCCCAAGACACGCCTCACTCCGATCAAAGGCATCACGCCCCACCGAGACTGGGCAGTAATTGCCTCCACCGTGCTGTTGATCGCGGTGGCGCTCGTCACCGTCGTCTCTCCGTGGCTCGTCGGTCCCGCAACCTCGCAAAGCATCCTCGATTCACTCCTCCCACCCGGCACGCCCGGCCATCCGCTCGGCACTGATGAGCTCGGACGTGACGTGCTGCTCCTCACCCTGGCAGGCACCGGCTCAGCCATCTCCGGACCGGTTGTGATCGCCGTTGGGTCAATGGCGCTCGCGGTGCTCTTTGGCACCCTCGCCGGATACCTCGGTGGCGCAGTCGATAGCGTCATTGGGAGAGTCGTCGATGTGCTGCTGTCGCTTCCGGTGATGCTCGTAGCAATCGTGATCGCGGGCATCTTCGGAGCAGGCTACTGGGTCACTGTGGTGATGCTCATTGTGCTGTTTGCCCCCTCAGACATTCGCATTGTGCGGGCAGGGGTGACCGAACAGACGCCGCGGCCCTATGTCGAAGCAGCGCAGATGCTGTCCCTGTCTCCGGCACGGATCATGTTCCGTCATATCGTGCCGAACGTGTGGCCCCTCATCCTGACGAACCTGATGCTCAACACCGGTATCGCACTGGTCACGCTGTCGTCACTGTCCTTCTTGGGCATCGGCATCGCCCCCGGCACCCCAGACTGGGGCCGACAGATCGCCGACGGACGCAGCCTCATCGTGGACAATCCCGCCATGATGCTGGTGCCGGCAATTCTCATCGTCTTGGTCACCATGGCAATCAATCTGTTGGGTGATGAACTCGGTGAACGCCTGCGTGAACGGGGACTGCAATGAACGAGGATCCTATGGCTCAGACCCCGACCGGCGTCGTCGTCACGGGACTCACCGTTGACGGCCCCTCGGGTGTCATTGTGCAGCCGCTCAGTTTCTCCGTGCCTCCCGGTCGCACCCTCGCAATCATCGGCGAGTCGGGCTCTGGCAAGACCATGACCGCTCGCGCAATCACGGGATTGCTTCCTCGGGGCACGCACGCTGGCGGGCATACGCAGATTGACGACCTTCGCTACTCACTCACTACGGACACCGCGGGTTCGTCGACCCAGTGGAGTCGGGTGCGCGGCCACAAGGCCGTGCTGCTGCTGCAGGATCCTTTCACGAGTCTCAGTCCGGTACTGCGATGCGGGGAGCAAATCGCGCTGACCATTCGAGCACGCAGACGCACCGAAGGCGCACGGCCGCTGAGCAAGCACGAAGTCAGCGCTGAGGTTGCCGCTCGGCTCGCCGAGGTCCGTCTGCCCGCCGATATCGCACGGCGGTTTCCCTCTGAACTTTCGGGTGGACAGCGTCAGCGAGTCGCAATCGCCGCGGCGCTTGCCGCGGAGCCACGGCTCCTGATCGCGGACGAACCAACGACGGCGCTTGATGCGAGCACACAGGGAGAGGTGCTCGATTTGCTGCGCGAGTTGCAACGTGTTCACGCCATGAGCCTCATCCTCATTTCACACGACCTCGGTGTCGTCGCGGGGCGCGCAGACGAGGTCATTGTGATGCGTCACGGCGAGGTCGTCGAACGCGGTGAGGCCGCCCATGTGTTGACGAGGCCCGAACACGATTACACTCGTGCACTCCTTGAAGCAAACCCGTCACTGTCGCTCCTCACAGCTGACCCGATCGAGCCAAGGGCCACCGTGAAATCTAACCCCGCGACCACAGCTGGCGCAGGTGGAATGCCTCAGCCGCTGCTTGCCGTCGATAGGGTCTCGAAACGTTTCGGCAACGTGCAGGCGCTGCATCCCACGTCAGTGACGGTCGGCGAGCGCGAGATTGTCGCAATCGTCGGCGAATCTGGTTCCGGCAAGTCTACGTTCGCGCGATGCGTCGCAGGGCTTGAGACGCCCGATGGGGGCGACGTTCGCCTACACGGCGTGCTGCTCCCCGCCGGACGACGAGGACGCACCCCCGATCAGATGCAGATGGTGTTTCAAGACCCCTACTCGACGCTGAACCCGTCGTTCACGATCAGACAAACCCTCTCGGAGGCAGTGGAGGCGGCGCGAACTCCACGCGAGAAGCGAACCTCATCACAGGTGAGTGATCGCGTCGCGGAACTGCTCGAGCTAGTGGATCTGCCGACGGAACTTGCCGATCGTCGCCCCGCACAGCTGTCTGGCGGTCAGCGTCAGCGGGTGTCGATTGCTCGAGCGCTTGCCGCTGAACCGCAGCTCTTGATCTGCGATGAGAGCGTGTCGGCGCTTGATGTGTCGGTGCAGGCACAAATACTGACCCTGCTTGAGCACCTTCGCGACACGCTCGGCCTTGGCATGCTCTTCATCACTCACGATCTCGGGGTCGTCGCCCGACTCGCAGACCGCGTGGTGGTGCTGCAGCATGGCACACTGGTGGAAGAGGGGCCAACGAGTGAGGTGCTCACCGCACCGACCCATCCATACACGCAGCTGCTGGTGTCCGCGGCCCGCACCGACAGCATTCGAAAGGCAGATTGATGACGCTCACCTGGCAGGCAGTGTCGGGGTCACAGCTCCCGTCAGCGCTGAGCGAGCACCTCAGTGACGTACGCCGTGAACGGTGGCAGATGCCCGGAGAGCTGTGGGATCCGCGAACGATCCTCGTGTCCGACACCGACGGCAGCACCATCGCGGCAGCGCTCACGACGTCGCGTCCCTACAACGCCTATCGAAAGATCGCCGATGTTGTGTTGCATCCGTCGCTTCACCGGGATGACACCGCTCGACGTGTCGCGTTCGAGACGGTATTGCGTGCAGTGCACGACGACGCGGTAGGCGCACGCCGTGGAGATCGCCCATCACCAATCGTGCTCTGGTTCGAAGAGCACCCTGAGACGGCGCCGCTCAGCGACTCTGATCGGGCAGCCCTCGCGACACATGGGTTCGTTCGCGACCAGGATCCAGTGCCATCGATCCCCAGCACGCTGCCAAATGATGCGCGACGTGTGCATCGTTGGTCCCGTTGGCAGGTCGGCGACGTGAACGGCTCCGAATCTGCAAGCACCCCGGCAGCCGACAGAACGGTTCCCTACTATGGCCAGACCACTGACGTGACCTGCGGCGCGGTGGCCGCACTCACCGCACTCGAAGGTGCGGGGCTCGGCCGTTTTGGCGACAACGCAGGCGAGAACCACAGTCACGAGCTCAGCTTTTGGCGGCAGGCAACGAACCTCCCCGCTTGTGAACCCGTCGGGCTCAGCGTGACGACCGCGCGAGCGACCACGGGTCGCGCGAGCGAACTCGGACTGCCCCGGGTCATCTTGAGCACCGAGGAGTACGTTCTCCTCGAGGAGTACGCCGATGATCCCTTGGAACTTCGCCTTCGCACGCAGCTGCAGCAGGAATCACTCCGGGAGGCTGAACGCCTGGGAATTTCAGTCGAAAGACGGTGGATCAGCGCGGAGGAGATCAGAGATCTGGTGGCTGCCGGATCCTACGTGCTGCTCCTCATTGATCTCGAGCCGCTCATCGCTGACCCGACCCCTCATTGGGTCCTCGCACATGACGTGGTGACAAACACTGAAGGTGACGTGCTCCTTGTCGTCACGGACCCGTGGGTTGAAGCAGGACGGGGTGAGAGTTGGGCAGACACGAGCGGGGCACCGATCACGCTCGAAGGCATCGACCGGATCACCCGTTGGGGGGATCCGGAATACCGAGGAGTGATTGTGGTGCCGCGCGCCGTGTCTCAATCCGCGTCCGCCAAGTCGCCGTCATCCGGGGAATGATCAGCGGAATGCTGCGTGACTACTCGGCGTAGTGCGAGAACAGGAACCAGCGGTCTTTATCGAGTTGTTCGGCGATGCCGATGACGATGTCCTGGCTGACGGGATCAACCTCTTCAAGCCCTTCGATCGCTCGGTAGACCGTGGCCAGCGTCGCATCGAGCTGCGCAACAGTGTCGGCAACGGTATCCAAGGACTGCTGGAACCCTGGGTTCATTTCTGGGTTGCTCGCCCGTTGTGCAACCGTACCGATGCGGCCATCGACGGGGAGCCCAAGGGCCACCACCCGCTCAGCGACCTGATCGGCAGCGTCATTCGCGTGAGCGACAACCTCATCGAGAAACTCGTGCACTCCGATGAAGTTTGCGCCGCGAACATGCCAGTGTGCCTGTTTACTGTTCACTGCGAGCGCGATGAGATCGTGCAGAACGGGACTCAGGTGAAGCTCCACCGCGTTCGGGCGGCTCATGTCAGCCCGGGCCTCGGGAATTCGAACTTCCTTGGTAGGCATTGTCTCTCCCTTCCTGGGAGCAAGCGCAGGGCCCGCATCTCGGGTCTTGCCTTCCGGACCTCTTGACGACGTCCGGAGTTTTTACTCCCGTGCAATCAACGATACGCGGTTGCCACATTGTCGCAAGCAAGCACAGGCTTGGCTAAGTTGCGTGATCCGGGGAGTCAGCGACCGGGTTTACACTGGCCCCATGTGCGCAAGCTACGGACTCGGAGGCGGCAGGATCACTGACGAGCATGTCTTCGGTATTGATCCGATGGACACACGCGAAGGTCGCGCGATGATCGACCGTTGGATGGCAGAACGAGGTGGCAAAGCCGCGATCACCGGAGCTCGCGCGAAGAACCTCAACCCGGTGATTATGGCAGATACGAGCGGCACTCGCGTGCTTCAGCTCGGATGGTGGTGGCTCTGGCTCGATGGCTCAGGGCCAGTGAAATTCTCTGCCTTCAACTCCCGTGACGACAAGCTCCTGCGCAGCTGGCGTGGCCCGTTCCAACATCGAGCGCTGCTGCCGGCGACCTGGTATGTCGAGAAGGGTGAGCGCTTTGCCTTACCTGGCGATGACACGTTTGGGATCGCTGCCCTCACCTCAACGGTAACCGACAACCTCACAGGCGAACAGCGGGTCACGTACTCAATGGTTACTCGTAATGCGGTGGGGGAAGCCGCAGACACCTGGCACCGCATGCCCCTTGTGTTGCCAGGTGACATGCACGACGAGTGGCTCGACCCGGAACGGGCTGGCACCGAGTCGCTCGTCGGCGATGCCCTACACGCATCTGACGAGATCTCCGCAGCGATGCGAAAGACCGATTCCGA
>CAZJOZ010000035.1:10877-14160 GCA_964547775.1 uncultured Leucobacter sp. | reverse complement strand
CTCGCACCCGCGAGGTTGAACCGGTGAAATTCCGGTGCCGACGGTGATGCACGAGGCGTACCGCAAGGTGCGACGACGTGCGAGTCCGGATGGAAGGAACGCAGGTGCGTTTCGCACCGGCGAACCCGGTACCCAAGTCAACGTCAGATTGGGGGACCTCGTGTTAGATCGCGAAACGCTCGAGCGGGCCATGCGCCGCGCGCTCGAACTTGCGCTTCGCGGCCCCGAGCACGACCCCAATCCGCAGGTCGGGTGTGTTCTGCTTGATCCCAGTGGCACGATTGTTGCCGAGGGGTGGCACCTCGGCTCCGGCACCCCGCACGCCGAAACCGCAGCCCTCGCCGCGCTACCCGATACCTGGCGCGGCCGCGAACATGAGCTGACGGCGGTCGTCACCCTCGAACCCTGCAACCACACCGGTCGCACCGGCCCCTGCGCTGTGGCCCTTGCTGACGCTGGAATTGGTGCGGTGGTCTACGCCGTCAGCGATCCCGGCGACGCCTCAGCTGGTGGTGCCCACACCCTGCGCACAGCAGGCATCGCCGTGACTGAGGGCATTCTCGCGGACGAGGCACGGGCACAGCTCGCGCCGTGGCTTGACCGCCAAACACGCGTCTCAACGGGTTCCGCATCCGGTGTTCCCCGACCACACATCACGGTGAAGTGGGCACAAACGCTCGATGGTCGCGCGGCTGCGGCAGACGGGAGCAGCCAGTGGATCACCGGCCCTGAGGCCCGCCGTGACGTTCATCAGCGCCGCGCAACCGCAGACGCGATCCTCGTCGGCACCGGCACCCTGCTTGCCGACAACCCTGCGCTCACCGCCCGAGATGGCGACGGTCATCTCCTGGTGCCCGCCGCGGAACAGCCGCTTCCGGTGGTGCTCGGTCGACGTGAGATCCCCGAGCACTCGGCACTGTGGCGGCACCCCGCGCTCGCGGCGCACGGGCTCAGCGCACCGCTGCAGTACCCCGGTGACGACCTCACCGCTCACCTGGCAGACCTGCACACCCGTGGCGTGCGCCGAGTCTTCGTTGAGGGTGGCCCCTCGGTTGCGAGTTCGCTGCTGCGGGAGGGCCTCGCTGACGAGGTGCTTGTCTACGTGGCACCCGCACTGCTCGGCGGCCCGAACCTTGCCATCGGCGATCTCGGCATCACCAGCATGTCAGGCATCACTCGTCTGCGGGTCACCAGCGTCACACCGCTCGGCGAAGACCTGCTCATCACCGCGGCGCTCACCTCCGGTGAGGCTGCGCCTCGCCCCGCCGCCCAGACTGCACCCACCCACACTGACCACAACACCCAGGAGGGCCACTAATGTTTACCGGCCTTATCGAAGAGATCGGCGAAGTTGTCGCCGTCGAGCCAGTCGGCGACTCACTCCGCCTCACCGTGCGGGGGCCCGTCGTCACGAGCGACGCGCGTCACGGTGACTCCATTCAGGTCTCTGGCGTGTGTTTGACCGTGATCGATCAGGGAACCGACGAGACCGGGGCGGGCACCTTCACCGCTGACGTGATGGAGCAATCGATCGCGATGTCAACGCTCGGCTCACTACAACCCGGCGACACCGTGAATCTTGAGCGTGCTGCCCGCGTCGACAGCCGGCTCGGTGGCCATATCGTGCAGGGCCATGTTGACGGCACCGCGACGCTCGTATCGGTCACCCCGGTCGACAACTGGCGTGTGCTGCGCTTCTCGCTCAGCCCCGAACTCGCTCCACTCCTCGTCGACAAGGGGTCTGTCACGGTGGCGGGGGTCTCCCTGACCGTGTCCAACATCTCACCGGTTGACAGCGAAGAGCACTGGTTCGAAGTGTCCCTCATCCCTGAAACACTGACCGCAACCACGCTCGGTTCTCTCACCCCTGGTGATCGCGTCAACATCGAAACCGATATTCTTGCCCGACACGTTGCTCGCATGCTGGGTTTCCGTGACGCCGGCAACCGTTCCACCCCCGCACCTGAAGGAGCCCGCCCATGACCACCCCAGGCATCAGCACCATCGATGAAGCTGTCGCCGCGATCGCGGCAGGTCGCCCGGTTATCGTCGCCGATGACGAGAACCGCGAGAACGAAGGCGATGTCATTCTTTCGGCTGAACTCGCCACCCCAGAGTGGGTTGCCTGGACCGTCCGCTGGTCCTCTGGCCTGCTCTGCGCGCCGATGAGCAACGAGATCGCCGACCAACTTGACCTTCCCATGATGGTCGAACGAAACGAAGATGCTCGGGGAACCGCATACACGGTGACCGTTGATGCGGCACAGGGCATCACCACCGGCATCAGCGCAAACGACCGAAGCACGACACTGCGGGCACTTGCGAACCCCGACGCCGTGCCCGAAGATGTGCGTCGCCCCGGCCATGTGTTGCCGCTGCGTGCCGTCGATGGCGGAGTGCGAGCCCGTGCCGGCCACACCGAGGCCGCGGTTGAACTGATGCGTCTGGCGGGTCTGCGACCCGTCGCGATGATCGCTGAAATCGTCGCCGAAGACGGTGACATGATGCGTCTGCCGGGGCTCATCGAGCTGGGTCAGGCAGAGGGTATTCCGGTGATCACCATCGAACAGTTGACCGCGCACCTGAACGATATTGACCCCGACGGTGCACCCGTTGAGCCACCGATACACCGCCAGGTCAGCCTCAAGGCAGACACCCTCGTGCCGACCGAACATGGCGAGTTCCGCATGCGCGCCTATCGCGACCGTCGCACCGGCGTCGACCACGTTGCGCTGATCGCCGCCGCGCCCGATGGCACGATGCTCGGAGACGACTCGCTCGTGCGCGTGCATTCCGAGTGCATCACCGGCGAAGCCTTCGGCTCGCTCAAGTGCGAGTGTGGCCCCCAGCTGCGGACAGCGATGGATCTGGTGCAGCAGCGAGGCGGCGCGGTGATTTACCTGCGCGGACAGGAGGGTCGCGGCATTGGCCTCGCGAATAAGTTGCGCGCCTACCAGCTGCAAGAGAGCGGCGTCGACACGCTCGACGCGAATCTGCAGCTTGGCCTCCCCGCCGATGCCCGTGATTACCGGGCGGCGGCAGAGATCCTTGCCGATCTTGGGATGCGCAGCATCCGCCTGCTGACCAATAACCCTGACAAGGTTGCCCAGTTGCAAGAGTATGGCGTCGAGGTGAGCGAACGAGTGCCGCTCTATGTGGGACTCAATGAGACCAATCAGCAGTACCTCGTCACCAAGCAGACCCGCATGGGCCACCTGCCACCCGCGGAGTTTGATATCTGACCGCTTCAGGTGACCGAAGCTGCCCTCGCACGAGATCAAAG
>CAZJOZ010000035.1:0-10777 GCA_964547775.1 uncultured Leucobacter sp. | reverse complement strand
AGTTTGATATCTGACCGCTTCAGGTGACCGAAGCTGCCCTCGCACGAGATCAAAGCGGTCACCCGAAGCGGCATCCGCACAACCCACTACGAACCACGAACCACGACGACCTCACCCGAAGGAGAGCCCCTCATGAGTGGACACGGATCACCAAGCCTCACCGTCGATGCCACCGGCCTTCGTGTCGCCGTCATCGCAGGAAAATGGCACCCTGAGGTCATGAAGGGTCTCATTACCGGCGCCCACGAAACCATCATGGCGATGGGCGCCGACCACACCCTGTTTCAGGTTGCCGGCGCGTTTGAACTGCCGGTTGCCGCGCAAGCTGCGCTGACGCCCGCAGACCAGGGTGGCGGCGGTTTTGACGCGGCGGTCTGCTTGGGTGTGATCATTCGCGGAGGCACCCCGCACTTCGAGTTTGTTGCCGACGCGGTCACCAGCGGTCTCACCCGCGTGCAGCTCGACACCGGCAAACCAGTCGGATTTGGCGTGCTCACCACCGATAACGACGAGCAGGCGCGTGACCGTGCAGGTCTTGAGGGCTCCGCCGAATCGAAAGGCGTTGAGGCGGCTGAGGCTTCACTGCAGGCCGCGGTGATGCTGCGCACCATCCGCGAAGAAGGCCCCACCATGCGACTCGTGCCGGGCACACCTCGTAACGCATAGGTTCGTCGGCGGTTTCCGCTGAACGGTGTCCCCCGGCAGGTGTCAGAAAGACGCCACCTATCGCGGTATCAATACTGCTGCGCACTCGATACGATCAACCATGCGCACCATCCACACTGATCTGCCAGCGCCAACGGGCGGCATGCTCCTCGCGAAACGGCCCACCGGCATCATCATGGCATTCGTCGTGATCGTCATTGCTCTCGTGGTGCAATCAATCCCTGGCATCGTCGAGGCCATCGTGACGACCACCGCGGTGTTGATGAGTGGCGGGACGCCCGATCTCGATTCCGTCGGCTCGCTCACCGGCTCGAACGCGATCATCACCCTCCTGTCATTTGCGCTCGCTACGCTCTGGATATGGTTGTGGATGGCCAAGAAAGAGCAGCGCCGCTTCGCGACCCTCGGATTCACGAAACCGCGGGCAGGCTTACGCACTGCGGGACGGGGCGCACTCATCGGCGTGGGCATGCTCGCCGTATGTGTGCTCGTGCCGGTCGTTCTTGGGCACGCAGAGCTCAGGTGGGCTGAGCCCACCGCAGCCACCTGGGGCATGATCATCATCATGCTGTTGGGCTTTCTGGTGCAGGGATCGACCGAGGAGATTCTGACCCGCGGCTACCTCACCCAAGCCGTCGCCCGTCGCTGGGGGCTCGTCGCAGCAGTCATCATTCAGGCAGTGTTCTTCGCGCTGCTCCACGGCGCGAACCCCGGCATGGGGGTGCTACCCATCATCAACCTCATTGCATTCGCTCTCTTTGGCACGTTTCTCTCGCTCGCTGAGGGTGGCCTGTGGGGCATCTGTGCGATGCACGGCGCCTGGAACTGGGCACAGGGCAACCTGTTCGGCGTCGCGGTGTCAGGCAACACTCTCTCCGACACTGCGTTCACCTTCCGTGCCCATGAGCATTCAGCCGAGTTGCTCACCGGCGGCGCATTTGGCATCGAAGGCAGCATCGTCACCACCGTGGTGTTCGCCGGCGCATCAGCGATCTGCTGGCGCATCTGGCGCAAGAACATGACCGCGGATTCGGCCACTCCCGAGGGAGCGGCGCACACCCACACCGAGCAGGCGCTCAGCACCGAGCAGGCACTCAGCACCGAGCCATAGGCTGGCAGGGTGGCAGACGACACCCAGGTAACGCAGCGCTCCCCTCACCACCGTGGGCCCCGAGCTTCGCTCAAGCAGCTCGTGCCGTATGTGCTCGCGCAACGCGGGCCGCTCATCCTTGCGCTGGTGCTCGGGGTGATCGGCGCCGGCACCTCGCTCGTGCAGCCGGTGCTGCTGGGGCAGGTGATTGAACGAGTACAGTCAGCCGAACCACTCGCACTTCTGCTCACCGTGCTCAGCCTCATCGTGATTGTTGATGCCCTGCTCAGCGGCTTTCAACACTATGTCTTGCAGCGCATGGGCGAAGGCGTGGTGTTGCACAGCAGGCGCACGCTGATCGCGCGCATTCTGCACCTGCCCATTGGTGAGTTTGATCGTCGCCGCACCGGTGACCTGGTGTCGCGCATCGGCAGCGATACGACTCTGCTGCGGGCGGTGCTGACCCAGGGCATGGTCGAGGCGGTCAGCGGATTGCTCGTCTTCCTCGGCGCACTCATTGGCATGCTCATCATTGATCCGGCGCTGTTTGGTATCACCTTCGCGGTGATTGTGGTGGCCTTGGTCATCGTGGTCGCCGTATCTGCCAAGATTCGCCCCGCGGTCACCCGCGCGCAGCAGAAGGTGGGCGATCTCGCCGCGCAGGTGGAGCGATCGATTTCGTCGATCCGTACGATCCGTGCCGCCGGAGCAACCGAACGCGAGCAACGAGCCACTGAAGCGGAAGCAGAGGAGGCGTACGTGCTCGGGTTGAAGGTAGCGAGAATCTCGGCGCTGATCGTGCCAATCTCGTTCCTCGCGCTGCAGCTCTCGTTTCTCGTCGTGCTCGGACTCGGTGGCTATCGGGTTGCAACCGGGGCGATTACGATCGCGCAGCTGGTCATGTTTATCGTGTTCCTGTTTCTCATGGTCGCACCGCTTGGGCAAGCCTTCGGCGCGATCACCGCGGTAAACCAAGCACTCGGCGCACTCGGGCGCATTCAAGAAATCGCGAATACCCCCACTGAAACCGAGGGTGACGCCGCACTTGCCCCTTCGGGCCGGCTCATGGCGCTCTCCGACGCGGCCCGTCCCTCAGCGCCGGCCATCAGTTTCGATCGCGTGAGCTTCACCTACCGTTCAGCAGCACCCGTGCGCATCGACGTGCGCGAACTGGTGCAGAGTGGCCGCGGTGGGCGCAATGCCTGGCGCGATGCTGAGGCTGCGCCGGCTGAAATTGTCGAGACCCCGGTGCTGCACGACGTGTCCTTCGAGGTGCCGCGCGGGTCACGGGTCGCACTCGTCGGCCCGTCTGGCGCCGGTAAGTCGACCGTGCTTGCCCTCATCGAACGCTTCTATGACCCCGACAGCGGTCGTGTGCTGTTGCACGGCGCTGACCTTCGCGACCTTGACCGAGTCGAACTCCGTGCCCAGCTTGGGTATGTCGAGCAGGATGCGCCCGTGCTCGCGGGAACCGTGCGCGAGAACCTCCTCCTCGGCTCACCGCACGCCAGCGATGCTGAGTGCGAACGCGTGCTGCGTGCCGTGAACCTTGGCGATCTGATCGACCGTGCTGCGCGCCAGGGTGGCCTCGCATCGGGACTCGACGCTGAGGTGGGCGAGCGGGGCATCATGCTGTCCGGCGGTGAGAAGCAGCGGCTCGCGATTGCGCGCACGCTGCTGAGCGCTCCCTCGATCCTGCTGCTTGACGAGTCCACAGCGAGCCTCGATGGCGTCAACGAGCGACTCATGCGTGACGCGCTCGATTCGGTCGCGACGGGTCGCACGCTCATCGTGATCGCTCACCGGCTCTCCACCGTGGTCGACAGCGATCGCATCATCGTGCTCGATCAGGGTCGTGTGGTTGGCGAGGGCACCCATGAGGAGCTCATCTCGTCGGTGCCGCTCTACCGCGAACTCGCTCAGCATCAGCTGCTCGTGCCTGACGCTGCTGCAGAGACCTGAAGCAGCAACGCAGCCAGTTCCGCACGATACACCGACAGCTGACCTCGGTCAGTCACACTCGCTCGGAAGATCACCGTCGCAGTGGGGTAGGTGAGCTCCCCAAGCATCGTTTCAGCGCCATCACGCTGCAGGGTGACATGCCGAAGTTCTGCACCGTTTGCGAGCACCTCGCTCCGCGCCTCGGCAGCGTCAAGGTGCGCTTCTCTCAGCGCAGACTCGAAGCTCCCGTCACGACGGCTCGCCCCTTCTTCTGGTTCAGCGGTGAACGTCACCTCGAAACGTCGGTCAGGGGAACGAACCACCACCGCTCCGTCTGGTGCAGGAGCGACCGACCAGCCCTGCGGCGGTGTCACCTGCGCGGTCTCACCAATGAGGGCCGGTGTGACGCCGTCGCTCACCCGAGTCTGGGATGCCGACCACAGCGCAGGGCCGAGCACCGCGGCGAACACGGCGAGCACGAGCAGTGAGCCGAGCACGGCGATGGTGAGGGTGGTCCACCGTTTCATCGTGCGGTCACCCGCCCCGCAGGCACCGATCCACCGAAGAGCTCGCTCACCGTCACCAGCGAGAATCCGCGATCGTGCAGGCCGTCAATGACTCGCCCTGCGGCGGCGACGGTGTCTTCGTGAATGTCGTGAAACAGGATGATGCCGCCGACCCGTACCACGTCAACCGAACGTTTCACGAGGGCATCCTGTCCCGGTCGCCGCCAGTCGTTGGTGTCGACGCTCCACAGCACCGCCGGCATGCCGATCGCGTCGATGATCTCCGTGGTGACCGCTCCGTAGGGTGGCCGGAACGTGGTCACGGGTTTGCCCGAGGCCTCAGCCAGGATCGTCGCCGCATCGCGCACCTGCGCAACCGCTTCTTCCAGTGGGAGGGTGGTGAGGTCGGGGTGACTCATACTGTGGCTGCCCACCTCGTGGCCCTCAGCGACGGCCCGCGCGACGACTCCCGGGTTGCCGGCGGCGCGGCTGCCCAGCATATACAACGTTGCACGGGCGCCTGCCGAGCGCAGGGTGTCGAGCAGTGTCGGGGTGAACTCGCCCGGACCGTCATCATAGGTGAGTGCCACACACGGCAGCAGCGCGCAGTCAAGCGGCACGGTGTGGAGCGGCGGGACCGTTCCGGTGAATGGCTCTGATGCTGCGTGCTGAAGCTCACGGAAATCTTCATTTGACCAGGTGAGTGCGCGAGCCGGCTCAACCATCACGGTCACCGGTTGCTCCGTTGGCGTCTGCATGAGGCCCGCGAGTTCGGGGGCGTCAAGCCCCGCCGGCATCGTCACCGTCAACTCACCCGCCTCACCGGTGTGCGCGGTTTCCAGTGCCCACAGCGCAAGCGCTCGTTGCTCGTCGTCGGGTTCACCGATCGGTGCGGTGCTCAACCCACCGGCTTCACGCCGAAGCAGCTCCACCGTGCTGCGCCACAGTTCGCCGGGGGCGGCATCGGTCCACTCATCAACAATGTCGACGACCTTGCCGGTTGCCACATTTGCATAGCGTACGTGTGAGGCATCCGAATGAATCGTCGTCACCGACTTCGCGGCACCTCCGTCGTCGGCGGTGGCCTCAGTGGTTTCTCCGCTGACCGTGCGCATACGCACCTCGATGAGGGTTCCGAATGCACTTGTCACTTCACAGGTCACTGCCGTTCCCGAGCCGCCGGGCACCCCCGTGGCGGGGCTGGTCAGCACCTGCGTCGCCGGCCACGAGAGTGATCCTGGCACACAGCCTCGTGTGGCAAGCCCTGCGCCGACCGCGTGTGCTTGCGGCTGATACCCGCTGCCGCTCGTGGCTTCGGCCGCTCGAATGCCAGCCCACAGCTGCTCGTTCACCCAGTCGTTGAACTCTGGCACGCCGGGGACGTACACGAAGCGTGCCGCGAAGGAGATATCCGTATTACGGAGCCGCCCCTGATACAGCTCGTCATGCACGCTGGCGCTGCGGCTCTTGTCAGTTCCGGGTGCTGGTGCCGCTTCACGCTCTTGCCCATCCGGCTGGTCTGCCGACTGGGAACGTTGCTCCACGGGATCAGTCAGTGCGGACCCGCTCGTAGGCACCAGCGTCACGCCGGGCACGGCGGTAAACGGGTGGGGTTTCCAGCCCAACACTGGCTCTGGTGCGCACGCCACCAGGGCCAGCATCACCGCGCATAGGGTGGCGGCCGCGAGCGTTGTTCGCCGCAGGAACACGCCACGTGCCATTTCGCTCTCCCCCTCGTTCACGCCCGAACCAGCGCCACACCTCGAGGGTATCGACTCTCACTCGCGCGCGAACAGGCGCGGAAGTTTCGGTTCGATCACGGGGCGAAACACGCGTGTGATGAACGATGTCGAGAGCACGACCGCGGTCACCACGCCGATGGCGATCAGCATCGCCACACCCCACGCCCCAAACTGCCCGAACCATTCAACGGTGCCCGAGGCGCGCAGCCACGCAACGATCGGCCCGTGCAGCAGGTACACATAGAGCGTGCGGGTGCCCCACACGGTGATTCGGCTCGTGCCGCGTGGCACGAGTATGAGCAGCGCGACGGTCATCGCGGCCGCTACGACGATGAGCGCGAAACGCACACTGGCACCGCCGAGCGCGATCGCCCACCACTGCGTGGGTGACCACCCGAGCAACGGGGCGTGGTCAAACAACCACGCGTAATTGTCTCGCCACACCAGCCAGGTGTCGATGCGCCAGGCCCCTCGAAGTTGCGCCAGGATGGCAACGGCGAGCGCAATGATCAGCAGCACTGCGGCGGCGATCACGCGAGTAGCCCGGTCTGGCTTCTGGAACCAGGAACCCGCGAACCATCCTCGCTGCATCGCGAGCCATCCTGCCACGAAGAAGGGCAGGAAACAGAGGGTGCGGGACGCAGAGAACTGGGTGCCAATCAGAGGGCTCAATCCCGCGACCAGGGCAAGCACCACCGACGTGATGAGCGGGTGTCGGAGTCGCACGATATAGGGCAGCAGAATGCGCATGGTGGCGAGGGTCACGAGGAACCAGAGCGTCCATGCGGGCGCGATGAGCCAAGACTCGCGGGGCCCCCGACCGCTGGCAACACCGTGGATCAGCGCCCAGATGACTTCCCAGATCACCCAGGTCGCGAGCAACTGCACCGTTGAGCGAACCACCTTTGGGGTGACTTCTGCCTTCGAGAACATGCCCGCAAGCGCAATGAATGCCGGCATGTGGAACAGGTAAATAAAGGTGTACAGTCCGTATCCGAAGTCGGTCTGGGTGCGCACGGTTGACACCGTGTGCGCGACGACGACGAGCACGATGAGGATAAATCGCGCGTTATCCCATACGGGGATGCGCGTCTTGGCTGGGGCAGCTGAAGATGCGAGAGTCACGAGGGTCAGCCTAAAGCCTGCGGCGCTCCTGCCGCACCTCGGTTACGCCGCGACGGTGTCGCGGGCGCGATCCATGTCGATAAACACTTCGGTGTTGAATCGGTAGGCGAGACGCACTTCATCGATCATGCGTTGACGCTCGTCTTCGCTGAGCTGTTCGCCGAGTGCGTCGAGCACCGCGCGGTAGTTCGCTTTGAAGTCGTCTAGCGACCCAAGCTCTGTGAAGTCATAGAAGGCGATGCCCGCCCGATCGAAACCGTGCTGTTTCTGCACCCGCTTCGCAATCATTTGCCCACCCGACAGGTCTCCGAGGTACCGGGTGTAGTGGTGAGCAATAATGCCGGGGAGCCAGCCGTCTGCGGCAACCTCGCGAATGCGATCCGCGTAGCGCACCGTGGCGGGTGTTGGTTCGATGAGGTCGCGCCAGTCGGCGCCGAGCAGAAGCTCAAGATCTTCAGCGATCGCTGCCTCGCGGATGAGTGCCTCTGGGTGCAACGCCGAGAAACGCTCGTCTGACGCCAGCTGCGTGGCCGCAGCCTCGAGGGCGTCGTACATGTAGTAGTGCTGTACGACGAGTGCCGTGTAGTCATCGAGTGTCGCGCGCATACGCATGATGTCTTCCATGATGGAAGAGCCCTCGCTGTCGGAGTGATCCCCCCAGGTCGCCGTGCGAATGGCGTACGAGAATGAGCCGTCGTCTTCGGGTGCGTGATGTGCGTACGCGGGCCGCTCGCCATGGGAACCATCGGCACCATGACCGCCGTGGGCTCCGGCACCACCGTGGTGCGCGTCACCCTCCGGCGCGTGCTCCTCCCGCGCGGGCACTCCGAGTCGTTCGCACGCCGCCTGGTACAGGGCAACCACTTCGCGTCGAATCTCAGGACGCTCGCGGATCTCACCGCCGGGCCACTCAACGCGCACCTCACGCTGGCCCGCAGCATCGGTCACCCGCCACACGCCGCCGAGACTGTCGACACCCACCATGGTGCTTTCAGTTGCTTCTGGCGCTCCGAACGCACGCACAATCAACAGATTGTCTTCGGGATGGTCACCGTTCATATGCCCGGTCACTGCATCTACCACGGCCTGCTCAAACTCAATCACCCCACCATGCTAGTAAGGTTTGCCTCACTTTGCACCATTCATCTGATGAAGTAGGTGCCTTGAGGCAGAAATGTCGCCGACGTGTCGCCGCGACTCACAGGCCACCGGGGTAGACTCTCAACGATATTTTGTGCCTCCACAGAGAACGGGGATCGAGTGACCGTCACCCGCACACGACGCGTGAGCGTCGCCGCTGTCTCACTGCTCGCTGCGCTCAGCCTCGGCCTCACCGCCTGCACCGACGGCGGCTTCGCCGGCGGAGCCGATGAAGTGAACACGATCGATGCCGGCGTCGCGAGCTCAATCGATGAGACCATTGCGCAGGCACTCCAACTCAGCCAGTCCACCGAAGCCGTGGTTGGCGTGTGGACCAGCTCCGGTGAGTACGTGAAGGGCTACGGCGAGGGCGTCTCGGCAAGCACGTCAATTCGTGCTGGCCAAGCGTCGCAGCCGGTGATGTGCGCGCTGCTGCTCGATCTCGTCGCCGATGACACCCTGAGCCTGAACCGCGAAGTGAGCGAAGATCTGCCCCGACAGGTTGGCATCGAAGGCATCACCTACGGCGATCTGTGCAGCGCAACGTCGGGGCTCGCAGAGTTCAAAGTGCCTTCGATCGTCGATATTTTCGTCAACAACCCCACCCGGCCCTGGTCTGATCGCGAACTGCTCGCACACTCGCTCGCACGTTCCCCGCTGAACGAGCCAGGGGCCGAGCAGCACGTGTCTGACACGAATGCGCTCTTGCTGGCGCGCGCCCTTCGTCAGGCCACCGGCATTTCGGTGAACCAGCTCCTTGACGCACGAGTGTTTACCCCCGCCGACATGAACCGGAGCTCCTATCCCTCCGATGTGCTCGCTGCAACCGAGCTGCCAAACTCGATGACCGCGCTGACCTACCGCTTCGCCAATCAAGCCCCCGTCTGCACGGTACCCGGCGAAGAAGAGGGCTCCGAGGTCGCAGCTGAACCCACCGTCGTCGAGGCGGTGTCACCGTCAATGCTGAGCGGCGCAGGCGCAACCGTCACCACCGTCACTGACCTCAAACGGTTCTATGAGCGTTACCTCGCGGGTGATTACGGTCTCGCAGGCGACGCAAGCCTCATCACGGAGCTTTGGACCCCTCCAACACCCGAGCCCGCTGAGGGCGACGAAGCCCCCGCGGAAGAAGAGGGTGAACCGGCTGAGCCGCCAACCAGCGGATGGACGTTTGGGCTGCACAAGCAGGACAACCTGTACGGCATGAGCGGCGCCATGACCGGCACCCTCACCGCTGCCTACCATGATCCCGCGAGCGGCTTTACCGTGGTTGTCGCACTCAACAACTCCAGTGCGGGCGCGGGATTCGCGCAAACGCTCGCCTTCCAGTTGGCAGCAATCGCCGGGGCCGAGGTGCCCTGGAGTGCTGAAGACCAGGGGGCTGCGCTCGCAGAGAAAGCGATTTGCCAACCCGCGGCTGAGGAGGCCAGCGAGTAGCCTCGCTCCTCTGCTACTGTAGAACGGCTGGGCAGATCGCCCGCCCTGTGGGGCCGTCGTCTAATGGTAAGACATCAGCTTCCCAAGCTGAGAACGCGGGTTCGATTCCCGTCGGCCCCTCCACATGTGAGTCGCACCTCCGTCCATTACAGTGGGGGAATGGCGCTCATTCTCCCTTTTGACGGCAAGACCCCCGACATTGATCCCACCGCATGGATCGCACCAAACGTGACGCTTATCGGTGACGTGCACATCGGCGCGGGCGCGAGCATCTGGTTCGGTGCGGTGCTGCGAGCCGACCTTGACCGGATCGAGATCGGCGCGGGAAGCAATCTGCAAGACAACGTCGTGGTGCACACCGACAAAGGCATCCCCACGATCATCGGCGAGAACGTCGGCGTTGGTCACCTCACGTTGCTGCACGGCACCACCGTTGGCGCGGGTTCCCTCATCGGTATGGGCGCGAAACTCCTGAACAACTCCGTGGTCGGCGAGGGTGGGTTCGTTGCCGCAGGCGCGCTCGTGCTCGAGGGGCAACACGTTGAGGCCGGCCATCTGGTCGCCGGCGTGCCTGCCAAGGATCGCGGCCCGTTGAGCGAGGCCATGGCCGAGCGCGTGCGCTCAAACGCGTTCGCCTACCAGGAGCTCTCTGCCAAATACCGCAGTGAAGGCCTGTAATCGGCCCCGCTGAAGGATCTCGATCAGCGAGGACACCCGTCATGGTTATAGGCTCACTGCTGTGAACCTTCCTGACGACGCCAGCATTCCGATTGAACCATCACCCAGAGGTTTCGCCTCAGACAACTATGCGGGGGCCCACCCTGAGGTGCTCGAGGCCATCGCCCGGGCCAATGTCGGCCACGCGCAGGCCTACGGTGACGATGCGTGGACCGTGAGGTTTCGCGAGGTGATGCGTCGCACCTTCGGCGAGCGCACCGAAGCGTTTCCCGTCTTCAACGGCACAGGAGCGAACGTGATCTCGCTGCAGGCCGCGCTGCCTCGCTGGGGCGCGGTGGTGTGTGCCGATACCGCTCACATTCACGTCGATGAGGGCGGCGCTCCCGAGAAGGTCGCCGGACTCAAGCTGTTGCCCATCGCCGCAGAGCATGGAAAGCTCACACCCGACCTGG
>CAZJOZ010000034.1:0-14183 GCA_964547775.1 uncultured Leucobacter sp. | reverse complement strand
GTGAGCAATCGGATGGCTGAGATCGATCATGGCTCCATCATGGCGCGTGAACGGCTCATATGCACGTGCATACGCCGCATCCAAGCGCCGACTAGCAGGAGTCGATTACCCGCGCTCTGCGGAGAGGGTTCGGGCCATCGCAGTCACCAGCTCATACACCACGTGGCTTGCGGCAACGGCAGTCACCTGAGCGTGGTCATACGCGGGCGCCACTTCAACCACGTCTGCACCAACAATGTTGAGATCCGCAATGCCTCGTAACGCGCGCAGCAATTCGCGGCTCGTGAGCCCACCTGCTTCTGGGGTGCCCGTTCCTGGGGCATGCGAAGGATCAAGCACGTCAATGTCGATGGAAATGTAGACGGGTTTTGATCCCAGTCGCGCTCTCATCCGCTCGATCGCCGCGGCAATGCCGTGCTCCTCGACAAACTCCGAGGTGATCACGCTGAAACCGAGCATGGTGTCGTCGGCGAGATCCTGAGCGCTATACAGTGGGCCGCGAATTCCGAAGTGCATGCTCGATTCCAGATCGATCAAGCCCTCTTCCGATGCGCGGCGGAACGGTGTGCCGTGGGTCGTGGGAGCACCAAAGTAGGTATCCCAGGTGTCGAGGTGTGCATCAAAGTGCAGCACCGCGACAGGTCCGTGCTTTTCATGGGCCGCACGCAAGAGTGGGAGCGCAATGGTGTGATCGCCACCAATCGTGACAATGCGAGCAACCTGCTTGCCGAGGCTTTTCGCAGCTGCCTCAACCTGTTCCACGGCCTCGCTGATATTGAACGGATTCGCGGTGATATCGCCCGCGTCAACAACCTGCACGAGCTCAAACGGTGACGCGTGTTGCGCGGGATTGAATGGCCGAATCAATCGCGATGCTTCACGCACGTGCGTGGGTCCGAACCGGGCACCCGGTCGAAAGCTGACACCGGTGTCAAAGGGCACGCCCATGATGGCTATATCCGCCGCCTCGACATCGTGCAGCATAGGAAGTTTGGCGTACGTCGCAAGGCCCGCGTAGCGTGGGGTCTTGCTCGCGTCAACCGGACCCTTCGGATGTTCAACGACCATGACGACCCCTCTCTGATCAACCTTGTGTGGCATTCCAGTGCACCACACCTCAGGCTATCTCAGGATGGCGCTCTGGTATGTTCTCACCGTCGCAGCGAGTGCCCGCGATGATGATGGATGAAACATGCCGGCGAGCACGTCGCGGTAGAGTCTCGCAAGTTCGCTGTCTGCCTGAAACCCCTGAGAGCCGATCAGTCGCATGGCCACGGCAACCGCGTCGCGAGCCTCGTCAGTCACGAGGTTACGGGCCGCGGCTAAGGCGAGAAACCAATCGTCACGGGAGCGACGCTCATCGGTGTCACGCGCGAGCACGTCAAGCGCGTCGATGCTTCGCCGGTGTGCGAGCACTGCATCGCTCAGGCGTGCCGCAGTGTCAGGATCCTCAAGACGCGGTACCACTCGCCCATCGGGGGTTGATACGACCCGGTTCGCAGCGGCGGTCGCAAGTTCAAGCGCTCGGTCGCCAATGCCGGCGTACACCGACGACGTGAGCACTGAGAACGACGTAAAGATCGCGAGAATCAGAGGATCGCTAACGTCGAACGGCGCAATGTGCGCGGCGATATCACCCGGCAGGATGCGCACCCCGTCGAGCTGCGTGGTATAGCTTTGCGTGGCGCGCATGCCGAGCGGATTCCACTCACCCGGGTGAGTGATCGCACCCTCTGTCAGGGTTCCGCCGTCCCGACGGATAAAGCCGAAGACCAGGGTCGGTTCATCACCCTGAGATGAGCCGGGCAATTGGTCACACCGAGCGTGCACGCCAAGCCGCGTCCACACCGGAGAGAGGGTCGTGAAGACTTTCGTACCAGTGACGGTGTACCCGCCCTGCGGGTGGGCTTCCGCCCGGGAATGTGCGTCTAACAGGACCGCGTCATTTCCTGCCTCGCTGATGCCGAACGCAAAAAGCTCGCCGGCCACGGCATCGCTCAGCACCCAGTCCAGCGTGTGAACCCCGCGGTCGTGAAGGAATCGTGCAACGTGCACCCAGACCAGATGCATGTTCACCCCGAGTGCCGTTGCGGGGGCATGGGATGCGAGTACGCGCTGAGCGCCCACCAGTTCGCGAAGCGTGAGCCCCGCCCCGCCGAGTTCGACGGGAACCGCAGCCGCCAGGTATCCCGTCTCCCGAAGCGCATGCAGATCTTCGGCGAAGAACGTATTGTCGCGATCGTAGGTCGCGGCACGCGCACGGCAGTCTGTCAGCAACGATGCCGGGAGGAGTCGTTCGAGTGTGGCGGCGTCGATCATGCATCCAGCCTATGTGGCCCGTCCAAGGCTCGCTGCCCGCCCCAAGGCTCGCTACTCGCTGACGGAGGCGCCCGAGCCCACTTAGTCTTCGAGCAATCCGGTGACGAGCGCTGCGATCTCACTCCGTTCGCTTCGGGTGAGGGTCACGTGACCGAAGAGCGGGTGCCCCTTGAGCTTTTCGATTACCGCAGCGATGCCATCGTGACGGCCGACTCGCAGGTTGTCACGCTGGGCGACATCGTGGGTCAGCACCACCTTTGAGCGCTGTCCGACTCGGCTCAGCATTGTCAGCAGCACATTTCGCTCGAGCGACTGTGCCTCATCGACGATCACAAAGGCATCATGCAATGACCGCCCCCGAATGTGTGTGAGGGGGAGCACTTCGACGATGCCTCGCGCTTCCACCTCATCCAGCACGTTCTGCGACACGAGAGATCCCAACGTGTCAAACACGGCTTGCCCCCAGGGGTTCATCTTCTCGTGTTGGTCTCCCGGAAGGTATCCAAGCTCCTGCCCGCCAACCGCGTACAGAGGACGAAACACCATGACTTTTCGGTGCTGTTGCGCTTCGAGCACGGCTTCGAGCCCCGCTGCGAGCGCGAGCGCGGACTTTCCCGTGCCGGCGCGCCCCCCGAGGGACACGATACCCACCTGAGGGTCAAGGAGGAGATCGATGGCGAGACGCTGTTCCGCTGATCGCCCATGCACGCCAAACACTTCCCGGTCGCCCCGCACCAGCCGTACCTGTTCGGGACCCTCGACCCGCCCAAGCGCTGACCCGCTGGGAGAGGTGATGATGAGGCCGGTACCGCGGGGCAATCCCGTAACGGATGGTACGCCGGTCAGTGCTTCCTCCTCCCACAGCGCGCTCATCTGATCGTCTTCAACCGTGATTTCTGAGACGCCCGTGTACGAGTCATCCCGCGCCAATTCTGCGCGATACTCTTCTGCCCCGAGCCCGAGCGCGGCTGCTTTGACCCGCATGGGGAGATCCTTTGACACCACCGTGACATTGAGGCCCTCACTTGCCAGATTCTGTGCCACCGCAAGGATCCTGGTGTCATTGTCACCCAGCCGCATGCCGCTGGGGAGCAGGTCCGGGTTGGTGTGGTTCAGTTCCACTCTCAGTGTGCCACCCTCTTCCCCTACCGGAACCGGGAAATCAAGTCTCAGGTGTTGCTCGCGAAGATCATCGAGTAACCGCAACGCCCTGCGAGCGAAGTAGCCGATCTCTGGGTCGTGACGTTTCTTTTCAAGCTCGGAGATCACGACGACCGGCAAGACGACCTCGTGTTCAGCGAAGCGGAAAAGGGCCCCAGGATCACTGAGGAGCACGGACGTGTCCAGCACGTACACCCGCTCAGTCTGGGGTAGTGACTCATGACCGTCTGGGGGCGACGTTGGCGCGACCTCTTGCGCCATTCCATGAGTGTCGGTGTGAGAGTGCTGGACGGCGGCCACAGTGTCTCCTTCTGCCCGGAAACGGGTTCTGCAGGATGACCCTTCGCGTTCGTCTGTAGTGGATATCGTGGAGTGCCACCCCGACCAGGCGCGTTGCCTGATACCGCACACATTACGCTCGACGGCGCCAGAACCTTCTCTTTGACACGCCGCAACTCCCTGAACGTTTTGTGAACGCTCCGAGCGTGGAACGTCAATGGGTGGTGCGAAGCCGAGCCGCAGCGGTGCGTGCGCGCTCGCGAATCGCGGCGGCGTCGAGCGTCAGATGTGATCCCTCGGCATACACGTGGCGCCCGCCAATAAAGACGTGGCGCACATCAGCGCCGGAAGCGCTAAAGGTCACATGCGACGCAAGCGACCCTCGGGGCACCGCAGACGTGCCGCCGAGATCGAGAGCGATCACATCTGCCAACTTACCCACCTCAAGCGACCCGGTGTCGGGGAATCCCACGGTGGCAGCACCTTGGCGCGTCGCAAGCTCAAGCACCTGAGAAGCGCTCACGACGGAGGCATCATGATGGACACCCCGATGCAAGATAGTTGCGAGCTTGAGTTCTTGGAAGAGGTCAAGGGAGTTATTGCTGGCCACGGAATCGGTGCCGATCGTGAGGTTTACCCCCGCGCCAATCATTTCGGGGAGACGCGCCACACCGCACCCGAGTTTCAGATTTGAGACGGGGTTGTGACTCGCACCCGTGCCGGTTCGCGCGAACACCTCGATTTCGTCGTCTGTGAGGTGCACGCAATGCGCAGCTAACACGCGTGCCTCAAAGAAACCGAGGGAATCGAGGTGGGCCGCCGGGGTGCGACCGTACTGCTGGGTGATCTGTTCCACTTCAGCACGAGACTCCGACACGTGAATATGAATGGGAATGCCCGTGCGCTGTGAGCGTGCGGCGATGTCTTGCAGCAGTTCGGGTGAGCACGTGTAAGGGGCGTGTGGGCCGTACGCGAGCTTGATCTGGGGATCATCAGCGAACTGGGCGGCCATCGCTTCGGTTTCGTCGAGCACTTCTGCGCCGGTCAACGGGCTCACCCCGGGGAACGCAACGCCTTCTGCGGTCGACACCGCGGGCGCGGCGAGTACCCGCATGCCCGCCTCACGCACGAGCTCAAGGAGTCCCGCGTCCCAGTGATACATATCCGCGAACGTGGTGGTGCCAGTCTCGATCATTTCGAGCATCGCCAGCTCGAGGCCAGCGACAATATCGTCGCGAGTCAACCCCTGTTCGACACCCTGCACGGCGGCCAGCCACGGCATAAAGCCCTCGTCATCGCTAATTCCCCGCTGCAGGGTCATTGCACTGTGCGTGTGGCCATTGACCAGCCCAGGCATGAGTGCGTAGCCCGAGTAGTCGTGAGTCACCGCGGATCCCTCGCGGGGATTTCCCGCGTATGCGATACGGCCGGCGCCATCGAATTCCAGTTCTGCGGGCGATATTTCACCCGCAGGAGTCAACATGGCGTCAGCACGAATGATCGTCGTCATGCGATCAGCCTAGTTTGCGGCACAGCGAGGTGCACGCTTCGCTGTGCCGCGCTCGCTAGCGGCGACTGGTTCTGGCGGCCTCTTGAGCTTGTTTGCGGAGTTCTTTCTCATGGATCGGCCAGGTTCCGGCGGCGATCTGCGCGTCAACATATGCCTGCGCCTCGCGCTGCCGTTCCGCCTCAATACCCGTGGCGATCTCGGCGCGCAACAGCTCGGGAGTCAGCTCGAATGCGTCAACCAGGTCGAGCGCTTGCTCACGAATGCGACCAATGAGGCGATCAATGTATGCCGTGACTGCTTCGGCCCGCGACCCTGAGAGTCGTCCGTTAATGAGGTACCAGGCCAAATGCTTCTCGATCAGTCCCAGCCCAAACAGGTCGCGGAGCCAGGTCATCACGGTCAGGGTGTCACCGGAGAACTGGGCGAGGGCTTCGGTGAATGCTTCCCACTGCAGCAGTTCGGCGTGGGCACGGGCGGCTTCGATGAGCTTCGTTTGCTGTGCGTTGAAGGCGGCCTGCCCCGCTGCGGCACGCTGCTCCTTCGGTAGCCCCTTTGTCGCATCTCGCAGTGCCATCGCAATCTGCGCGACCATCGTTTGCACGCGATCCGCAAGGAGAGCCTGCTGTGCCTCAGGATCTCGCACCCCCTCGACAGAGCGAGCGACCTGCCCCAGGTCAGCAATGCTTTGCCCAATTTGGCGCAGGCCGAAGCGGGCGGCTCCCTCACCAATTTGCCCCGCGACCACTCGCGCAATCGCTGCGACATCTCCGTCGGTGAACTGTTCCGCGTACTCCGTGAGTAAGCGCTTCCCCACGAGCTGCAGCAAGACGTTGTTATCGCCCTCGAAGGTCACGTAGATATCGAGGTCGGCGCGCCATCCGGTGAGACGATTTTTCGCCATGAAGCCGGCGCCGCCCGTCGCTTCCCTCGCCTCCTGAAGGGTGTCTAGCGCAGCCCAGGTAGAAAGCGGCTTCAGCGCTGCGGCAAGAGTTTCAAGGTCTTCTCGGTTTTCCTCCGTGTCATTCGCACCCGAGAACACCTCGTCAAAGGTTTCGAGGAGCTTATGGCTCGCGAACTGCATCGCGTAGGTTTCCGCGAGGCGCGGCAGGAGTCGGCGCTGATAGTGCCCGTAATCCATGAGCACAACCTCGCGGCCGTCAGCGCCCGGGAATTGGCGACGCTCGGAGCCGTATTTTATGGCGATGGCGAGCGCACCTTTCATCGCGTTCACTGCGGCGCCATCGAGTGAGACGCGCCCCTGTACGAGGGTGCCAATCATGGTAAAAAAGCGTCGCCCCGGGCTCTCAATGTGTGACGAGTAGGTGCCGTCCGCTGCCACATCACCGTATCGATTGAGCAGATTCGTGCGGGGAATACGCACCTGGGTGAAGTGCAGTCGGCCGTTGTCGATGCCGTTCAGGCCGCCTTTGACCCCGTCGTCTTCGCTCCCCACTCCCGGAAGCAGCGTGCCATCGGGTGTACGGATTGGGACCATAAACGCGTGCACCCCGTGGTTGACACCCTTCGTGATGAGTTGCGCAAACACCACCGCAGCCTGACCATGGAGGGCAGCGTTACCTAGGTAGTCTTTCCAGGCTCCCTTGAAGGGTGTGTGAATCACGAACTCTTCGGTTTCACTGTCGTAGGTTGCCGTGGTCCCGATGGAGGCCACATCCGATCCGTGACCGATTTCTGTCATGGCAAACGCGCCGGGGAGTTTCAGACTCATAACATCGGGTAGCCAGGTGTTGTGATGGTGTTCGGTGCCGAGATGCAAAATTGCCGCCCCAAACAGCCCCCACTGCACTCCGCTCTTGATTTGCATCGACGGGTCTGCAAATACGAGTTCCTGGAACCCCGCGATGTTGCCACCGTGGTTCTCACCACCGCCCAGGTGCTTCGGAAACGCCCGCTGAATGGCGCCGGCCTCCACGAGGATGCCGAGTTGTTCGAGGACCCGCTCACGGTGCTCCTCCATCGTCTGCCCGGGGATGGTTTGGAGTCGCGGGTCAGAGGCGAGAGCCCGCCCCGAGAGTCGCTCGTCTTTCCACTTGCCGTAGAGCGCATCAGCAACAGCTGCAATATCAATACGAGGGGTGGTACTCATCACAACTCCTTGTGAGGCGGGAGCGGTCGGCGACGAGACGCCGCGCTCGATCATGGGCCAATAATCACTGCCTCAACGCTATGCCGCCGCAATCGGGCCGACAAGCAAGCGACTGACTGTGCACAATGCGGGCGGCCACTTCCTCCCCCACACCTTGTGCAATTCCTCCAAGATAGCACTGCCTCAAATAGAGGGATCCACTATTCACGGTGATGGTCGACCGGCGCTCGGTGGGTCGACGAATGCAGGCTACACCCTAGATTTCGAGGCCGTACACCCTCGGTTCAGGCACGAGGATCACCCCGAACTCCTGCTGCACCCGCTGCACCACAAATCGCGCGAGCTCTGCCACATCTGCGGCTGAGGCCCCGCCCTGATTGGTGATGGCGAGCGTATGCTTCGATGAGATTGCGGCTCCCGAGCCCGGAATGCGGAAGCCACGGGAGATTCCGGCTTGCTCAATCAGCCAGGCTGCAGAAAGTTTCACCCTGCGGGGACCGGCCGGCACGGGCATCGGCAATGCCGCACCGCGCTGCAGATCTTCGAGACTAATCACGACAGGATCGGTCTCCGGTTCGTCGATCACGTAGCGTGGTGCGTCGGCCGGAAGTGTTCGCGCGAAGGCCTCGGTCACGACAGGGTTGGTAAAGAAGGAGCCAGCGCTCCATGAATCGCGGTCGGCCTCATCAAGCACCATCGATTTTGAACGGCGAAGCGCCAGCACTGCCTCCCGCAACTCCCGCACCGGTACGCGGTCACCCTGTTGCACTCCGAGCTGTTGCGCGAGCTGACCGTAGCGCACGGGCGCAGACAGCCCCAGCCCGGTGGCCTCAAGTTCTATGTCGATTGAGAGCACCACCCCCTGACGGCCGGCTTTCAGCACCGAGTTCCGATAGCTCAGGTCGAGCTCATCCGCGTGGAGTCGCACCACTTCGTGAGTTTCTGCATCAAGGAATTCGATGGAATGCAACACATCTGAAAGCTCAGCACCGTACGCGCCAATGTTTTGCACGGGCGCCGCGCCCGCGAGTCCAGGGATACCGGAGAGCGCTTCAAGCCCTGCCCAACCTTGGTCCACGGTGAATGCGACCAATTGGTCCCAGTCGTGCCCTGCTTGCACCCGGAGACGAACCCGACCCTCCCGTCGAACCTGAGCAACACGCTCGATACCGTCGTTTCGCACGAGCAGCACGGTACCGGGATAGCCCTCATCGCTCACCACGGTATTTGAACCACCGCCGAGCAACAGCCAAGGATCATCGTGCCGCCACACATCGAGGGCGTGAAGCACGAGTGCTTCTCGTGTCTCCGCAACAAGCATTCGCTCCACGGGGCCACCCACACGCATCGTGGTCAGCTGCGCAAAGGTGAGGTCACTTGGCACTGCTGAGCCGTTGATCACGAAAACGCCACCACCAGTTTGCTCTTACCGAGTACGGTCTGATCGTTGCTCGTCACCTTCAGATCGATTGCCGCGGTGCGAGCTTCACGATCGACGGAGCTCACGGTGGCCACCACCTTCACCTGGGCCCCGAGATCGGCATCAACGACAATCGGTCGAGTGAAACGAACCTGCAGGTCACGCACAAAACCTGCGCCTCCAAGCCAGTCGGCAACGGGCGCCGCTGCCGCACCCATCGTCAACATGCCGTGTGCGAGCACACCGGGCAACCCGACCGATGCCGCGACATCGTCACGGTAGTGAATGGGGTTGAAATCGAGGGATGCCCCCGCGTACCTGACCAGTCGGTCTCGCGTGAAAGTGAGTTCACGCTCAGCTACCACGTCACCGACGTTGAGTGTGTCAAGGTCGGCTGCACTCCCGTGTTCGGGTTGAACCTGCGCCTGCGCTTCAGTCATGAGGTTTTCCCTTCCGTTTCGGCACGCACGACAAGGGTCGACACCGCGGTCACCACATGTTCTCCCGCCCCGTCAACCATCTCGGTTGATGCGGTTACCATACTGTTTCCACCGAGTTGCTTCACGCTCGTGACGGTCATGGTGCCGGTGAGCTCATCGCCCGCAACGATGGGTCGCGAATACGAGAAGCTCTGATCGCCGTGCACGACCCGCGAAAAATCTACCGCGGCTTCCTCATCATCGAGCAGTTGCTGCAGGGTGGAATCTTGCACCACAATCGCGAACGTTGGCGGGGCGATGACATCGCTGTAGCCCGCAGCCTGCGCTGCCGCGACGTCGTGGTGCACCGCAGCCTCACTCGAGACTGCGCGGGAGAATTCCCGGATCTTCTCCCGCCCAACCAGATATGGGGCGGTCGGCGGATAGACCTTGCCTTGAATTGCTGCGTTGACCATGCGGCCAAGTCTAGAACGCCTCGATGGCGACCACCGAATAGCGCACTGCCGCTGACGCAGGTCGTTGCGCTGTGAGCAGCACGACGTGGTACCGCTATGCCCCTTCCCGAGAGCCTGTGCCCATGTACTCATCGGCAACGATTTCAGTGAACCTTTGTTTGATATATCCAACGCTGGAGGGGGTGCCTGGAATAGGCTGTAACTCATGTCGCGTATCCGCAAAGTGCTCGTCGCCAATCGCGGCGAGATCGCAGTTCGTATTATCAGGGCCGCTGCAGACAGCGGCATCGCTTCCGTCGCCGTCTATGCAGACCAAGACCGAGACGCAATGCATGCCAGGCTCGCCGATGAGGCGTACGCGCTCGGGGGGAGCACCAGCGCAGAGACCTACCTGGTCATCGAGAAGATCCTCGGCGTCGCACGTCGGTCGGGAGCCGACGCAGTGCATCCGGGCTACGGTTTTCTCGCCGAGAATGCGGACTTCGCCCGCGCAGTAGTGGACGCAGGACTGATCTGGATTGGCCCAGGGCCCGACGCAATCGAGCGGCTCGGCGACAAGGTGAGTGCACGCCACGTTGCTGAGAAGGTCGGCGCGCCGCTTGCTGCTGGCACCAGCAATCCTGTCGCAAACGCTGATGAAGTGCTTGCCTTTGCCGATGAGGTCGGCCTGCCCATTGCAATCAAGGCAGCATTCGGTGGCGGAGGCCGCGGCCTCAAAGTGGCGTACCATCGTGACGAGGTCGCTGAACTGTTCGAATCAGCGACGCGTGAAGCTGTCGCCGCGTTTGGTCGCGGAGAATGCTTCGTTGAGAAGTACCTTGAAAAGCCCCGTCACGTAGAAACTCAGTGTCTCGCTGATCAGCACGGCAATGTTGTCGTCATCTCAACCCGTGACTGCTCGCTACAACGGCGACACCAGAAGCTCGTCGAAGAGGCGCCCGCCCCCTTCTTGACTGATGAGCAGAATGCGGAGCTGTATCGCGCGTCGAAGGCAATTTTGAAAGAGGTGGGCTACGTCGGCGCGGGGACCTGCGAATTCTTGGTCGCACGTGATGGCACGGTCTCGTTCCTCGAAGTGAATACCAGGCTGCAGGTCGAGCACCCCGTCAGCGAGGAAATCACGGGGATCGATCTCGTACGCGAACAATTCCGCATCGCTGAGGGCGCGGCCATCGAGTATGACGATCCTGTCGCCCATGGCCACTCGTTCGAGTTTCGCATCAATGGCGAGGATCCGGGCAACGGCTTCCTCCCCTCGCCTGGGCCGGTGACCCTGTTCAAGGCTGCATGCGGGCCGGGAGTCCGCGTGGACACCGGAGTGATGACCGGAGATGAGGTGTCGGGAGCATTCGATTCGATGCTCGGCAAGGTCATCGTGACCGGCGCAACCCGCGAAGAAGCCCTCCAACGCGCACGGCGCGCACTCGACGAGTTCGAGGTACAGGGTCTACCCACAGTCCTGCCGTTCCACCGCAAGATTGTGCGCGAACCCGCGTTCACGGCAGAGAACGGCAGCTTCGACGTCTACACCATGTGGATCGAGAATGAGTTCACCAACGATCTCGCACCGTGGGAAGGCGAGGTTGCGTTACACGCCGAGGAATCATCCCGCCAGTCCGTAACCGTTGAGGTGGCTGGCAGGCGCGTCGAGGTCACGATGCCGTCAAACCTCATCCCGCTTGGGGACCAAGAGGTCACCCGGGGACCCGCCCCGAAACGAAAGAAGACCTCGGGTGTACACGGCACCGGTGGAGACGCCGTCACGGCACCAATGCAGGCAACCGTGGTCAAGGTTGCAGCAGTTGAAGGGCAGCGGGTGTCTGCTGGTGAACAGTTGGTCGTGCTGGAAGCGATGAAGATGGAGCAGTCAATCGCTGCGCCACACGACGGCGTGGTGACTGGCATTGACGCACCGGTCGGGCAGACGATTCCTTCAGGTCACCTGCTGATGCGTGTCGTCGGCGACGAAGCGTAGCCCGTTCACGTGAACCTAAGACATGCGGTCCGCGGTGGAATACCGCGCACACATCGAAGGTTGCATCGGATATGACCGTTGTGCCTCTGTCCTTACTTGATCTCGCTACTGTCGAACCAGGAGGCGATATCGGTGCCGCGCTTCGCCATTCCGTAGCCCTGGCGCAAACCGCGGAAGCAGCAGGCTACCGCCGTGTATGGTACGCAGAACATCACAACATGACGGAGATCGCGTCGAGTGCCACCTCGGTACTCATTGCCCACATCGCAGCCCATACGTCGACCATTCGAGTCGGCTCGGGCGGTGTCATGCTCCCCAATCATTCCCCTCTGGTTATCGCCGAACAATTTGGTACACTCGCGGAATTGCATCCCGGTCGTATTGACCTGGGCCTGGGCCGAGCGCCGGGCAGCGACATGGCGACCTTTCGTGCGCTGCGACGTGACATGTCGGCGAGCGATTCGTTTCCCAGCGACGTCATGGAGCTTCAACGGTTCTTAAGCGACGAACTCCCCCGTACCGCGGTGAATGCCTACCCGGGCCGTGGCACCGAAGTACCGCTGTATATCCTCGGATCGAGCATGTTCGGGGCAAGCCTTGCTGCGCAACTGGGTCTCCCCTACGCATTTGCGTCTCACTTTGCCCCTGACCTGCTCACCCAAGCGGTCAGCCACTATCGGTCAACCTATCAACCAAGCGACCGGCATCCCGAACCGTATGTGATCGCGGCGGTGAACGTTATCGCAGCACCGACCGATGCTGAGGCAGAGGCGCTGTTCGCACGCGCAGAATTTGAACGGGTGCGACGATTCTTATCGAGAGGCCGCGAACGGGCGCTCACTGACGAAGAAACTTCCGCCGTGTTTGACAGTCCTGCTGCCCTGCACATCCGTGACATGTTCCGATTTACTGCGCTCGGTTCCCCGGAGCGTGTGAAGGAGCAGCTTGCCGCATTTGCAGAGCACGCACAGGCCGATGAGCTCATGACGACGCATCCGGTGCCGAGCCGGGCCGAGCAGCTCACCTCCGTGACGTTGGCTGCGCCAGCCTGAGCGTCAGCGAACGATAATACTTCCGGTCATCTCAGGATGCACCGAACAGTCGTACTCGAATGTCCCTGCCTGGTCAAAAACGTGTACGTATTCACCGGAGGTCAACAGCTCGCTGACAAAGCTGCCATCGGCTGCAACCACATCGTGTTCCATGGTGCCGCTGAAGACCCACCGCACTGCCTGACCGGCTTCGATCACCACTTCGGCAGGCTCATACCGATTGTCGATCACCTGCACGGTCACCACAGGCTCAATGCCTGTGGCCGAAGGCACCACCGGTGGTTTTGCGGCGGACGCGCAGGCGGTCAGCACGACCGTGAGCAGTGACGCGAGCACCGCCGCGAGGTGCCGTCGACGCCGGTTCACTGTGCGCTCTGGTGCATGGCGCGGGCTGCATCGGTAATTGCGCCAGTCATCGATGGGTAGACGGCAAAGGCTGAGGCGACCTGGTCAACAGTCAGCCGGTGCTCGACCGCAAGCGCGAGCGGGAAGATCAGCTCGCTGGCTCGGTGTGCCACGATGACTCCGCCGATCACCGTGCCAGAGGCTTTCCAGGCGAAGAGTTTCACGAAGCCGTCGGTAAAACCAATCATCTTTGCCCGCGGATTCACGCTGAGTGGCACCATGTGTGACACGGCTTTCGCGAGATCGCTGTGATCATCCAGCGCACGCTCATTCCAACCCACGGTAGCAATTTCTGGGTAGGTGAACACGTTAGCTGCCACATTCCGCACGTCGATCGGGCGCACGAAGTCGCCGAGTGCGTGCATGATCGCTGTTCGTCCTTGCATCGACGCCACCGATGCAAGGGGGTAGAAGTCGGTGCAGTCGCCAGCAGCGTAAATTGACGGCACTGCCGTGCGGGCCACCTTGTTCACTCGAATATGCCCGCTCTCGGTGAGATCCACTCCCGCCGATTCAAGGCCAATATCGGCAGTGTTGGGCACCGACCCGACTGCCATGAGGCAGTGGGAGCCCTCAACTGTGCGGCCGTCTTCAAGCTCAACCGACACACCACCTTCGGTGCGGGTGACCGAGACCGCTCTCGCTTTGGACATGACATGCATGCCAAGCCGCGCGAACTCCCGCTCAATCACCGCGGCGGCGTCTGGGTCTTCTCCCGGCAACACCTGTTCACGACTCGAAACCAGCGTGACTTCCGACCCGAGGGTGCGGTACGCGTTCGCGAACTCAGCTCCCGTCACTCCGGAACCAACGACAATCAGGTGTTCAGGTATTGCCGGCAGGTCGTACAACTGCTTCCACGTGAAAATGCGCTCGCCGTCCGGCTTCGCCGTGTCGAGCTCCCGAGGGCTCGAGCCAACTGCCACCACGATCGTGTCAGCTTCGATGCGGTCAAAATCAGTGCCGCCATCGCCGGCCGCAGTCGACACCACCACTGCGTTCGGGCCGTCAAGCCGCCCCTGACCTTGCACAACCCGCACTCCTGCGGCTTCCAGGCTGT
>CAZJOZ010000033.1:0-14282 GCA_964547775.1 uncultured Leucobacter sp. | reverse complement strand
GCCGCGTCCGCTTGCGCCGTCGGTCTCGTGCGGGTTCGTGAGGGCAAAGTGGTTGACCGCGCTCAGTGGCTTATTCAGCCCCCGCCAGAGCACAGCACGTTTCAGCCCTTTAATATCAAGATTCACGGTATAACACCGGAAATGGTGGCCGAGGCTCCGGGGTGGGCTGAGCAACTCGGTACATTGCGTGACTTCATTGGCGCTGACATAGCGGTTGCGCACAACGCCGGGTTCGACATGGGTGTAATCAGGTCTGCGTGTGCGCACACCGTCACTCCCACGCCAAAGCTGCGCTACCTCTGCAGTGTGCAGGTTTCGCGAAAGACATACGATATTCCCTCGCACCGACTTCCCCTCGCCGCAGAAGCGGCCGGCTTTGGTGAGTTCTCTCACCATGAGGCCCTCGCTGACGCCGAGGCATGCGCGGCAATCATCATCGACGCTGCCCGTCGCCATGCTGCCGGCGACCTACCAGCCCTTGCCAAGGCGACGGGGCTACGCATCCAGCAGCTCAAAGCGATCCCGCTCAAACTGTGAGCGCTTGACAGACCTTCTTGCACTGTTCAAGCACGGTCCATGTCACCGAACCGAGCCCGTCTAGGCCGGCTGCGTTCGTCCGCTGCACCCCTCGCGGCGTCTCCGGTTATTCGTCGGGAGAATCCCACCGGTCCGGCAACTGATCGGTGATTACACGGCGAATCGTGCCCGTAAATGAGCGCATCACCACACTCTCGGACCGCAAGAACGGGCCGCGCCGCTGCACCCCATCCAGGAAATCTGCTGCGGTGATACCGGTCGCCACGAAGTAGGCGTTATCGCTCTTGACAAGGTCATTCGCGTGCAGCACCCGATCCAGGTCGTGACCGGCGGCGAGGGCTTGCTCACGTTCTTCGTCGTCCTTCGGCCACAGCTTCCCTTGGATCACCCCGCCGAGCGCCTTCACTGCGCATGCCGTGATGATGCCTTCGGGAGTCCCACCGATACCCACTGCGAGATCGATCGTCGAGTTCCATTGCGCCGCGTTCACGCCCGCTGCCACATCGCCATCCATGATCAGGCGAGTACCGGCGCCTGCCTCTCGAATCTCGCGAATGAGTTGCTCGTGGCGTGGACGGTCAAGCACCGCCACACGAATGTCATCAACATCGACCTTCTTCGCCCGAGCGAGCGCACGAATGTTCTCGCCGATCGGACGCTCAATGTCGACGACACCAACACCTTCGGGGCCACACACCAACTTGTCCATATAGAACACCGCTGACGGATCGAACATGCTGCCGCGATCTGCAACCGCGATAACCGAGAGTGCACCCGGCCGCCCTTCCGCCGTCAATCTCGTTCCGTCGATAGGGTCAACGGCAACATCGCACTCTGCGCCCTCGCCGTTGCCGACCTGCTCACCGTTGTACAGCCACGGCGCATCGTCTTTCTCACCTTCACCGATGACCACGGTGCCGCGCATCGACACGGTGCTCAGGAATCGGCGCATCGCATCAACCGCAGCACCATCGGCCGCGTTCTTGTCGCCGCGTCCCACCCAAGGCGTTGCACGAATTGCGGCGGCTTCGGTGGCTCGCACCAGCTCCATCGCAAGGTTGCGATCAGGCTGCCAGTTATCGAGCGAGGTGTGTTCATTCATAGACACCAGCGTAGCGCCGCTACAGCGATCTTGTGAGCCACACGGCCTAGACTAAGTTTCGGATTCGTACCACTGTGGTCACTCCCTCGAAGAAAGGCCGTGTTCATGCCCGTCGCCACCCCGGAACAATATGCCGCAATGCTCGATGCCGCGAAGTCAGGAGGCTTCGCCTTCCCAGCGATTAACGTATCCAGTTCTCAAACCCTGAATGCTGCACTGCAGGGTTTCGCTGAAGCCGGCAGCGACGGCATCTTGCAGGTCAGCTTTGGTGGCGCCGACTACTTCGCGGGTCACACCGTACAAAACCGTGTTGGAGGCGCGATTGCGTTTGCGAAATATGCCGAAGAAGTAGCGAAGGCCTACGATGTGACGGTCGCGCTGCACACCGATCACTGCCCCAAACAGCATCTCGATACATTCGTGCGTCCACTCGTCGCCGCAAGTGAAGCGCGCGTCGCCGAAGGCGGGCTGCCCTTCTTCCAGTCACATATGTGGGACGGTTCGGCGGTACCGCTCAAGGAGAACCTTGAGATCGCGCAAGATCTCCTCCCCCGGATGGCCGCGCTTGGGATCATCCTCGAAGTAGAGGTGGGTGTCGTCGGTGGCGAAGAAGACGGCATCGCCCACGAGATCAACGACCAGCTTTACACCACCATCGATGACGCTATCGCCATGGTTGAGGCGCTCGGGCTCGGAGAGCAGGGACGATACATGGCTGCGCTGACCTTCGGAAATGTGCATGGCGTCTACAAACCGGGCGGCGTGAAGCTGCGCCCCGAGCTGCTCGGAGAGATTCAGTCGGGACTCGCTGAGAAGTACGGCACCGACGAGAAGCCGCTCGACCTGGTCTTCCACGGCGGCTCGGGCTCGTCGGCTGAAGAGATCGCGACCGCGGTTTCGCACGGCGTGATCAAGATGAATATCGACACCGACACGCAGTACGCGTTCACTCGCCCGATCGTCGACTTCATGTTGAAGAACTACGACGGTGTGCTCAAGATTGACGGCGAGGTCGGCAACAAGAAAATGTACGATCCACGCGCGTACGGCAAGCTCGCCGAAAGCAGCATGGCAGCGCGCATCGTCGAAGCCGCTGAGCAGCTTGGCAGCGCAGGAAAATCGGTGAGCGCCTCATGACGGAACCCACACCTCACCGACCCCGGCCGCAGTACGGGGAGTATGCCGAACCGGAGGCCGTTACCGCCGGGGAACACGAGACGTCTGGATCCCCGGAGACTCCGCCTCAGGCGCCATCAGATGCGACAATCTCCTCTGGCGCGACCCCTCCCGGTGCCACGCTCCCCCCTGGGGCGACTTCTGAATCACCCGCGATCAACGCGGTAAATGCGGAGCCACTCCAAGGAGCTATGCCAAGCGGCCAGCCAGCCAGTACGGCGGGGCGCCTGCCCGGCGTGCCGCACAACCTTGGCGTGAGCGGGGCATCGACAACGTTCCAGCCTGCACCGAACCAGCAAGCCGCCGCACCGCCGCAGCCGACTCCTGCGTCCCGGCAGCAGACCACTCTTGGCGAGCCTTACCGAGCTGAATCACCCGGAACTTCTCCTTCCGCACCACCTCAGCAGGTACCGAATCCTGGTGTGGTTCCCGCGGCAGTGGCATCACCTGTAGCAAAGCCCGCCCGGCGCGCCGATCGCATCATCACGATTGTGTTGCTCGTTTTGGGTGCCTTCGGAGCGCTCAATATGGGATTCTCGGCCATGCAGCTGCCGGCACAGGTGGCACAGGCAGCGCAGATCTTTGAAATTGACGGGTTTGTTGTTCCCGCTTCAATCTCGACCGTTGGCACCGTCGGAGCCATCATTTTGTTGGCGCTCTACGCGGTCACCCTCATTGCTTCAATTCAGCGTCTCCGTACCCGGAAGCTCACGTTCTGGTTGCCGCTTTCCGCGGGTGTCCTTGCGCTCATTGTCTCGCTGGTCATCTCGCTCGTGGCTTTTGGCCAGTCACCGGAACTCATGCAGGCAATGGCTGACCCTGAGGCCACACAAAAGATGCTCGATTTCCTACGCACCCAGGGTGGCTAAGTTCTCTGCCCTTCTGACGCTACGCTGAGGGCATGAGTTCATCGTTGAATCATCATTCGAGCGGTAAGCCGGCTGCTGCGGCGCCGGACGAGTTGAACCGGTCGGTGATTACCCGCTATGCGCTCGGTTCCCTCGGCACCGGTGGATACGCCACCCTGCCGGGGCTGGTGCTCGTGTATTACCTCACGGACTCTCTCGGCGTTGGAGCGCTCGTTGCTGGGCTCATCGTCACCGGCGCAAAAATTTGGGATGTGCTGATCGATCCGATCATCGGTGGGCTGAGTGACCGGTCATTCGCTCGTACCGGTTCCAGGCGCCGATTCATGATGATTGGCGCTATCGGGTTGCCGCTCATGTTCATCCTCACCTTTTCTGTGCCGGTAGGTCTCTCACCGTGGATCAGCGCACTGTGGGTGCTCGTCGCGTTCATCGGCGCAGCCACATTTTTCAGTCTCTTCCAGGTGCCATACATCGCGCTTCCTGCGGAGCTCACCTCTGGATATCAGGAACGCACGCGACTGTTGACGTGGCGAGTAGTCGTCTTGACCGTCGCTATCTTGCTGTTCGGCGCGGGAGGCCCTGAGATTCGAGGGCTGTTTCCTGAAAACCCACCGTTGGGGTACTTTCTCATGGCAGTGGTGGCCGCGGTGGTTCTTGGGGTGGGGCTGTGGATTGCGGCTACCACCGCACCAACACACTCGACCTTTGCGCCAATCAACCGGGCCATCCCGCTGAACGAAAAGCGCGACGCCCGTACCCCTCTGCTCACTCACTACCGTGACGGCATTGCCGTGCTGCGCGACAGTCAACCATTTCGGGCGCTGCTTGCGACGTTTTTGCTGCAGGCCCTCGCAACAGGCTTAATGCTTGCCGGTGCGCAGTTTGTAGCGACGTGGGTGCTTCGTGATGAGGGTGCGGTGACGATCCTCTTCGTTGCGCTCATTGCGCCGGCACTCCTGTTCGCGCCTGTCTGGCAGCGCATCGCACACAAGCTCGGGAAAGAACGTAGCTTTGCCATTGCGAGCACTGCGTTCCTCTGCGCAACCATTGTGCTGATTGCGATGGTATGGGCGCCAGGCTGGTGGGTGCTTGCCCCTGTCGCGATCGCTGGCGCTGCCTACGCGGGCATGCAGACGCTGCCAATGGCGATGCTTCCCGATGTCATCAGTGTCGACGCGGCCGAACGTATGCGCACGCCCTCGGATCACGAGCGCTCGAGGCCCTCCGAAAGCGACGTCCCCCGCTCAGAGGAAGGTCGGGCTGGGGTTTTCAGCGGTGTCTGGACCGCGGGAGAGACCACCGGAATGGCACTCGGCGCAACGGTGCTCACCATCGTGCTCGCGCTCACTGGGTACATCGAATCAACATCCTTGGTCACCGTTGACCAGCCCGAGTCAGCGGTCACCGGCATCACGCTCTCGTTCAGCCTGATCCCTGCGGTGCTGATGGCGTTCAGCCTCTTCACCTTGCGCGCCTATCGCTTGCGACAACGCGATGTCGAGGCGTTGCCTCACGAAGGAGAGAACGGATAGTGAAAGCAATCTCCCGCGCCTGGGACCTCGCACACGGCTCATCCAGCGCTGAAGTTCTGGAGCGGCTCCGTTTACTCCGGGAGCTTGACGCACCGACCCACGGGGGCAAGGTGCTTGCATATGTCTACGACCCCGGCGTGCCAGAGCTCGATTCTCTCGCGGGTCGAGCCGCGGAATTGACGAGGTCGCTCAACGGTCTAGACCCCACAACCTTCCCCTCGATTGCTGCGATGGAGAGCGACCTGATAGCGTTCACCCGCCGCGCACTCAATGGGCACCAGCGACGTCTCGGCGGACCTGTCGTGGGCAGCGTGACCAGCGGCGGCACCGAGAGTTGTCTCCTGGCCGTGAAGACTGCTCGAGACCTGTGGCGCGACGACCACCGTAGTGAGAGCGACTCGCTCAGCGTTCGACGACCACGTCTGGTTGCCCCATCGACAGTGCACGCGGCCTTTCACAAGGCAGCACGACTCTTTGACCTCGACCTAGACCTCGTCCCCTGCCAGCCCGACGGGTCAGTGCGGGCCAGAGACATGATTGCCCGACTGGGGAATGACGTAGCGTTAGTTGTAGTGTCGGCCCCGGCGTATCCTTCCGGCGCGGTGGATCCGGTAGCAGAGGTCTCTGCGGCGGCACTCGCAGGCGGTATTTCCTGCCATGTTGACTCCTGTTTTGGGGGCCTCGCCCTCCCCTGGTGGCCCGACACTCCGGTTTGGGATTTCCGACTGCCCGGTGTCACCAGCATTTCTGCCGACCTCCACAAATTTGGGTACGCGCCGAAGGGAGTCTCCGTCCTCCTCCACCGCGGCAGGGCGCGTCACCGTCGACAGTTCTTCGCGCTCACAAACTGGCCTGGATATCCAGTGGTCAATCCAACCCTGCTCGGATCGCGATCCGCCTCACCGCTTGCCGCTGCTTGGGCCATCGTTCATCAACTTGGCGCCGCGGGGTTCCAAGAACTCACTGCAGCGTGCGTGCGTGCCGCACAGGGAGTCATTGAAGAAGTTGGGCAGATCCCGGGGCTCGCCGTGCAGGGCTCGCCGATCGGACCGTCGATCTCGCTGATTGCCGATGAATCAGTTCCCGCAGCCGACCGCGTCGATCCACACCACCTTGCCGACGAGGTCGCACGTGCAGGGTTCAAAATTCAACACCAACCCGGGCTCACCCAGCCAAATGGAGTTCGGCTCCCGCACAGTGCCCATCTCACCATTACCCCCGTCAGTGAGGGCACGCTCCCCGAGTTGCGCGCGGCCCTGCGCGCAGCAGCCGGCGCCGTGCGGGGAAAGCCACCCGCCACCGCCCGCGTCCCTTTGGCCGCGCTACGCATGCTCGGGTACGGCGAAGGTCGCACACCGAGCCCCAGCGCCGCATGGCGCATCCTGCAATTGGCTGGCGCTGCCCCTACTCCGGTTCATCGCATGCGACCTGGCACCGGCGCGCTCCCGGGGAAGATGGCCACCCTTATGGCTCTTGTTGAACGGCTACCCGGGCCGGTCGCCGAAGCACTCCTCACCGAGCTCCTCGCGCGGGTGAGCGAACCGCACCACCGCGTCACCTAAGAGAGCCCCGAGGTGGCTCAGGCGCTGCGCCGTGAATCGTCGATTCGCGTGCCGGCTCCGCCAAGTCGCTCTTCCCGAATCTCAATATGAAGCCGCTCCATCGCTTCATCAAGCTGTTCAGCCTGCTCAGCCGCGTCACTCAATCCCTGTCGAAGATGAGCTGGCACCTCGTAGTCGTACTTGTACGAAATCTTGTGCTCGAGACTCGCCCAGAAGTCCATCGCGATCGTGCGAATCTGTACCTCAACGATGGTCTGCACTGGCCCACTCGAAAGAAAAACCGGGACTTCAAGGAGGAGGTGCAGGCTGCGATAGCCGTTTGGTTTCGGATTCGCAATATAGTCTTTGACCTGGTAAATCGTCACGTCATCATGCGCGGTGAGCAGCTCAAACACGCGATACACGTCGGACTGAAATGAGCAGACGACACGAACCCCGGCAATGTCGGTAATGGTCTCTCGAACCAGTTCTGTCGCCAGCGGCACCCCTCGTCGCTGCATCTTCGCGATGATGCTGTCAGGATCTTTCAAACGGCTCGATACATGCTCGATGGGGTTGTATTCACCGGTCTGCGCGAACTCTTCCTGCAGAATCTTGATCTTGGTGACAACCTCATCAATCGCAAACTTGTACGGCATCAGGAACCGCGTAAGTCCCTCCCGAACTTCCCGCCGACCCTCAATGAGTGCCAGGTCAATTTGGGAGAGGTCGATCGGTCCAGTGAGTGGCCTCAGGTCTGAGGCTTCAAGAGCTCCTTCGGCATCGTCGCCGAGGCTAAGCGAGCGGATCTTCGATTCGGTCACACCTCGACGTTACCTGAACGTGACCTATTTTGCATGGGAAACGCCTGGGCGTGAGCGACGCCCGCCGAGCGCCCGCGCGTCTCGCTCTCCACTCGCATCAATTCGAAGTTCCCGTGGGAGGGCAAAGACGAGGTCTTCCTCGGTGGTGACTTCTGCACGCACCTCTCGATACCCTGCGTCTGCCAGGTCATCGAGCACCTCGTGCACCAGTATGTCCGGCACAGAGGCCCCGCTCGTTACTCCAATGGTGCGAGCTCCCTGTAACCACGACTGTTGCACCTCACTCGAGTAATCAACTCGGTAGGCAGAGGTTGCACCGTACTCAAGCGCCACTTCCACGAGTCGCACGGTGTTCGATGAGTTTGCCGAACCCACGACAAGCATCAGGTCTACGTGTGGTGCGATCTGTTTCACTGCCTGTTGACGGTTCTGCGTTGCATAGCAAATGTCGTCGCTTGGTGGATCCTGCAGATTAGGAAACCGTTCACGCAGCCGCTCGACCGTGAGCATTGTTTCGTCCACAGAGAGTGTCGTCTGCGACAGCCAAATGAGCTTGTCGGGGTTGCGCACCTGGAGTGAATCGACCTCATCTGGAGAGTTCACAATGGTGATTGACTCCGGCGCTTCGCCGTAAGTTCCCTCTACCTCTTCATGACCCTCATGGCCGATCAAGAGAATTTCCAGCCCCTGCTTCGCAAATCGAACGGCTTCTCGGTGCACCTTCGTGACGAGTGGGCAGGTCGCATCGATGGCATGAAGCCCTCGGTCAGCGGCTTCTTGCACAACCGCAGGCGAAACACCGTGGGCAGAAAAGACAATGTGGGACCCCGCAGGCACCTCATCCACCTCGTCAACAAAGATGGCGCCCATCCGTTCAAGGGTGTGCACCACGTGCGCATTGTGCACGATTTGTTTGCGCACATAGACCGGAGCCCCAAACCGTTCCAAGGCCCGCTCAACCGCGATGACTGCTCGGTCGACTCCCGCACAGTAGCCTCTCGGCGCTGCCAACAGCACCCGCTTCGGCCCGTTGACCGGCTCATCCATCAAGCGGCCGGGTTGGCGCCGTGTTCGTGGCATCGCCAGGCTCACCACCGGAGCCCCCACGACACGCGGATCCTGCAACTGTGACATGGTGCCGATTGTACGCGGCATCACAGGATGAGGTGACGCAATGAGACCAAACTAGCTCTCGCGCACGTCATAGACTCGACGTATGAGCGAGTCTGTCACCCCAGCTACCCGCGACCACCCGTGGCCCGTAGCCGTGATGAGTCAGAAGATTCGCGAGTGGATCGATCGCCTCGGTACGGTATGGATCGAAGGCGAGATCACCCAGTGGCAACTTCGAGGTGGGCACATTTACGGCCGGCTCCGTGACCTCACCCAGGATGCCACCGTCAGTTTCACGATCTGGCGCTCAGTTGCGCAACAACTCACTGGCGAGTTCGCGCAGGGAGACCGGGTGATCGCCCTGGTGAAGCCGGACTTCTGGGTGAAGGGCGGTTCACTCTCGGTGCAGGTGTTCGAACTTTCCCACGTGGGACTCGGCGAGTTGCTGCAGCGGCTTGAGGCGTTGCGACGCACGCTGATGGCCGAAGGCCTCTTTGACGCATCGCGTAAGCGTTCGCTGCCCTTTCTGCCGCGAAAGATTGGTTTGATCACCGGTCGCGACAGTGACGCAGAAAAAGATGTCATTCGCAACGCCACTCTCCGCTGGCCGAGCGTCACCTTTCAGGTGCACTATGCCGCGGTGCAAGGTGATCGCGCCGCACTCGAAGTTGCCCATGGCATCGAGGTGCTCGACGCAGACCCGGAAGTCGACGTCATCATTGTGGCCCGCGGCGGCGGCGACTTTTTGCATCTCCTCCCTTTTAGTGATGAGCGAGTGCTGCGTGCCGCGGCTGCCGCGTCCACCCCGCTTGTGAGCGCAATCGGCCACGAGGCAGACCGACCTCTGCTCGATGATGTGGCCGATCTTCGGGCATCCACGCCTACCGACGCTGCGAAGCGAGTGGTGCCTGACGTAGGCGAACAGCTTGCACTCGTCGATGAGGCCCGCAGCCGCATCAGTACGAGGATCGGGCAGCTGCTGGCGTTTGAGACGGAACGTCTCGCACAGGTGCGGGGGCGCCCCGTGCTCACCCAACCAGAACGCCTCATTGATGAACGAGCCGAAGATCTCGTGCGCTGGATCGCGCGAGGAACCGAGTTAGCCGACCGTGCGATTGAGGATCGCGCACAACACCTCTCTGCCGTAAAGGCTCGCCTCGTAGCGCTCTCTCCACGCGCCACCCTTGAACGCGGGTATGCGATCGCTCAGGTGATGAACGATTCGGGAGGGCTGGGCAGCGTACTTCGCTCACCACATGACGCTCCAGTAGGTACCAATATTCTTCTCGCCTTAGCAGAGGGCTCGTTGATTACCACGAGCGGCGGAGAGCGGTCGTCACTCACCGCGAATTCGCAGACCTGACTCCGTCGCCGTCCACGCCTGTCCACCGCCTGAATCATGAGATGTCAGACGTCGCTGGTACACTGACACCTGTCAAAAATATCTCTGAGCGTCAGCGCTCTGTTTGGGATGGGAACGGAGACTCGTTTGGAAAATTACCCTTTTCCGGACCCGGAGAATGACTCCCTCGATCAGATCGCCATTGATCTCCAACATCTGCGGGACGATGCGGGAACCGTGTCGTTTGGTGAGATCGCCGTACGTATCGCGAAGCATCGCGAGGCGCAAGGTGTAAACCCTGCCGCCGCACGGGTAGCTCGATCCTCGGTGCATGCAATGTTTGCTACTGGGCGTCGACGAATCAATCCTGATCTGGTGCAAGAGATCGTGCGAGCGCTCGGCGAAGACGAAGCTTCGGCTGCAGCGTGGCGAACCCGTTGCATTGAGGTGCAACGCGAATACAAGCGCCCCTCGTCGAACCAGCTCGATCTTCCCCCACCGGTGTCAACCAGCACCATCCCACAACCGTTCCTCGAGATGCCGCGTCCCACCGTGGCGATTTCACCGCTGATTATCGTCCTCACGACGCTTGCGTGCATCGGCCTGAACTACTTCGGCAGCACGGTTAACGAGAAGTTTTCCCTGCCCTTGTTCCTTGACATGGTTGGCACCGCGACCGCTGCGTTTGCGCTCGGTCCGTGGTATGGGGCATTGGTCGGCCTCCTGTCTAATCTCCTTCTTGCGATCGGCGCCAACCCCGCCTCAATCCCCTTTGCCCTCGTAAATATGGCCGGAGCGCTCCTCTGGGGCTATGGTGTGCGCGCCTGGCGCATGCGTCACCCCTGGTGGAAGTTCTTCCTTCTCAACATCCTGGTTGCCGTCACCTGCACCATCATCGCTGTCCCCCTGAACGTCATGCTGTTTGGGGGCTTTGCCAGCGGTCACGTGGCAGTCGACCTGGTCGCAATGGTGGTCGCACAAGGTGAGGGCCTGTGGCAGTCAGTGTTCACGGTGAACATGGCGATGTCCGTCGCAGATAAACTCCTTGCCGGCTATGTGGGGCTCGGAATCGTTCTCCTCCTGAAGCAATGGCGCACCGCGCAGGTTTTCACACCGAGGTGAGTGGCGTATTGCCGGAGCAGGTCCGTTTCTCAGCGGCACCGTCTACCCGGAGTTCCTTGCACTGACTACAGGTAAGCTGGTGGCTATGCCAGAAACGGTGTCTTCGGAAGCCAGCGAGATCAGTGCGCTCTCCTATGAACAGGCTCGTGACGAACTCGTCAGTGTAGTCACGCGACTCGAGCAGGGCGGCACCACGCTCGAAGAGTCCCTCCAACTGTGGGAACGAGGCGAGGCACTGGCAGCTCGATGTGAAGAGTGGCTCGTGGGTGCTCGCAAGCGCCTCGAAGCCGCTCGAACCGGCGCACCTGATGCGGTATCCGCAAATGGCACCGACGCGCGCGAGGTCATGAAGTAAACATGGCGAAAAAACAAAAAGCGCCAGTGGTCGTCGCCGAATTAGGTCGCCCAGAAACACCGGCGGAAACCGCTGCTCGCAAAGCAAACGACAGTCGCCTGTACCGGGAGCGAAAGACCGTGAACAACTTGGTCTTCTCATTGCTCGTGAGTGTGGCGCTCATGATCTTGCTCGTGCTTATCGTGCCGCGAGGCACCGATCAGTGGAGCGACTACTCCGTGAATGTCGCTGAGGCGGCTTCGCAGAACGCCTCAGCTGCGGGAGTCCCGCTGATCGCGCCGCAGGTTGACGACACGTGGCTCGCCAAACAGGCGCACATTCGTCCCCAAAAAGCAGGCGATATCACCGAGTGGTACATCGGCTACACCACTGAGAACGAAGCCTACGCCGCAGTTTCCCAGTCATTTACGAGTTCGGGTCAGCCAGTCAACGAAACTTGGGTGTCCCAGCAACTCGAAGGGCAGGATCCAACCGGCACAGAGACCATCGGCGGTCTCACCTGGACCGTGTACGACCATCCGGAGCGTAGCCATGATGAGTCGAACGTCGTGTTCGGTATGCAGACCCAGGTGGGCGCAATGACGGTGCTCGTGTACGGCACGGACCGTCCTGAAGTCCTACGCATGCTCGCGGCAGAGGTGGCGAATCAGGTTGCGATCCTTGATCTCGACGAGTATTCGCTCGGCGAGGCCGCGCACGATCACTGAGACCGTGCACCCACTTCATAGACACAACGACGGAGGTTCGATGAGCACACCATCGCGGGTGACACCGCAAGAGGCATGGAATGAGCTCGCCGAGGGAAACCTTCGCTTTGTCAGCGGCGGGCAGCAACATCCCAACCAGGGCGCTGATCGGCGGAGCAGCCTCGCGTCGACGCAAGCACCCGATGTGGCGCTGTTCGGGTGCAGTGACTCACGGCTGTCAGCCGAGATTATTTTTGACCGAGGGCTCGGTGACCTCTTTATCGCCAGGAACATGGGTCATGTGGTGGCTGAATCCATCACGGCCTCGATGGAGTATGCGGTAGCCGAGCTCGGTGTGGCGCTCATTGTCGTGCTCGCGCATGATTCGTGCGGTGCCGTTGCTGCGGCAATCGATCAGATGAGCGAGCATCCCACCGAGGTGCCGCTCGCAGTGAAGAACACGCTCGCACCGATCCTTCCCGCTGTCCAACAGTTGTGGATGCGCGAGCAACGCCACACCCCGTACGCCGACGCTGCGCGTCTCGATGCCGACGCAATCGGTCGCGCACACCTTGCGAACACCGTCTACGACCTCCTTCGCAGCTCTCGCATCATTAGCGATGCAGTAGCCAAGGGCACTCTTGGCATCGTTGGCTGCCAGTACCGTCTTGCGGAAGGGCGAGTTGCTCCGGTCAGCGCGGTTGGCTCTCTCGACATCGCATTCGAGCTTGCACCAGACGTCCATCCCTAACGACCCCATCACCTCCCGCTCACGATGAGCCGGGGCCACATACAACAGAGAAGGAACACCGTGACCGAAGATACGCAGTACCGCATCGAACATGACACGATGGGCGAGGTGCGCGTTCCCAAGAACGCGCTCTACGCTGCGCAGACCCAGCGCGCTGTCGAGAACTTCCCCATTTCGGGCACCGGCCTCGAACCCGCACAGATCGTCGCACTCGCACGGATCAAACGCGCCGCTGCGATCGCAAACTCGGAACTCGGCATCCTCGACCCTGAAGTCGGCAAGGCAATCGTTGCCGCAGCGGATGAGATCATTGCCGGGAATCACCACGACCAGTTCCCAGTTGACACCTATCAGACGGGTTCAGGCACCTCCTCAAACATGAACATGAACGAGGTGCTTGCTGCCCTCGCAACGAAGCACCTCGGCGCTCCGGTGCACCCGAACGACCACGTCAACGCCTCGCAGTCGTCGAACGACGTGTTCCCCACCTCAGTGCACATCGCGGTCACCGGTGCGCTGATCAATGACCTGAAGCCAGCGCTCGACCACCTCGCGACTGCCCTTGAGAAGAAGGCCGAGCTGTGGAAGAGCGCAGTGAAGTCAGGCCGCACCCACCTCATGGATGCGACACCCGTCACGCTCGGCCAGGAGTTCGGTGGCTACGCCGCGCAGATTCGCTACGGCATCGAGCGCATCGATGCGGCGCTTCCCCGCGTCGCCGAGGTTCCGCAGGGCGGCACCGCGGTGGGCACCGGCATCAACACTCCCCTCGGCTTCCCCGAGAAGGTCATCGCCGAAATTGCTGACTCGAGCGGTCTGCCCATCACCGAGGCGCGCAATCACTTTGAGGCTCAGGCAAACCGAGACGGTCTCGTCGAGGCGTCTGGCGCGGTGCGCACCATTGCGGTGTCGCTGACCAAGATCGCCGAAGATATTCGCTGGATGGGCTCTGGCCCAAACACCGGTTTCGCCGAACTGCACATCCCCGATCTGCAGCCCGGATCATCGATCATGCCGGGCAAGGTGAACCCTGTGGTTCCCGAAGCAACCCTCATGGTCTGTGCCCGCATCATCGGCAACGACGCAACCATCGCCTGGGGTGGCGCACGCGGCAACTTTGAGCTCAACGTGATGATCCCCGTCATGGGCACCGCGCTGCTCGAGTCGATCCGTCTGCTCGCGAACGTGTCGCGCGTCTTCGCTGACAAGACCGTTGACGGTCTCGAGGCAAATATCGAGCGCATGGCGACACTCGCTGGCATGAGCCCCTCGACCGTGACGCCGCTCAACCGTCTGATCGGATACGAGGCGGCCGCGAAAATCGCGAAGCAC
>CAZJOZ010000032.1:0-15600 GCA_964547775.1 uncultured Leucobacter sp. | reverse complement strand
ATCTTGAACTCGGTGAAAACATACGGCAACATTGTCTGCTTCCGTGACCTCGAAAAAGCCACAAACGACGCGATCGCCTTGTTCGGCAACAAGGACGCAGCGGGCATCGTGCTGCTGAAGCCTTACCAGGAGTATTACGACGAATACGCCGAGAAAGTGACCAAACTCCTCGCGAACTACCAACCAGGTGCATTAATTATCGGGGAAGAAGACCAAAACGCGTTCATCACACTGTACGGAGGCATTCTCCGACTCCGGAACATCCTCACTTCCTTCGACGACTTCGCTGACGACGAGATTCTCTCCGACCGAGACATGCAGGACTATCAGTCGATGTACCTCGATCTCTGGAACGAACGCAAGCTCACCAAGAACAGCGACAAGGAAAGCATCGTCGATGATGTGGTCTTCGAGATCGAGCTGATCAAGCAGGTCGAAATTAACGTTGACTACATTCTCATGATGGTGCAGAAGTACCGTGAAGAACGCGGCGACGGAGACGACAAGGAACTGCGTGCAGGCATCAGCCGTGCAATCGACTCGAGCCCTTCACTCCGAAACAAGAAAGACCTCATCGAAAACTTCGTCGATTCCGTATCGGTGAAAGGTGAGATCGAGGCCGAATGGCGTGCTTACGTCACTGCGCAGCGCGAGAAAGAGCTGGCAGCGATCATCGGGGCTGAGAACCTCAAGCCCGAAGAAACGGCGAGGTTCATAGAAGCAGCGTTCCGCGACGGCGCACTCCGCACCACCGGCACCGCTATCACTAAGGTACTACCGCCAGTGTCACGCTTCTCAAAAGACAAAAATCACAGCACGAAGAAGCAACGCGTGATTCAGTTACTCAGTGACTTCTTCGATCGGTACTTTGGGCTCATGAGCGGTGACAACAACACGTAAACACCACATTCACCGACCCCAGAACTTCGACAAATGTGGCATGCCGCCTGCGGGTGATGTGTCTTACGTGAGCAGGTATGTCTAGCGAATCTCTCCGTTAAACGTCCACTGCTCCCGAGGCACCCCTTCAACCGTCACCCACGTGTCTGGGCGGCTACCATCTGGCCCAGAGCAGCACTCCGCGACAACCTCGTCAATGGCAACGGCAAGTCGCCTCGCCAGATCAGGATCTTGCTGAAGGCGATGTTCAAACAATTTGACGGTAACAAGCGGCACTAGGACCACACCCTCTCCCAGCGAGCCTGTCGCTCGCGTCGCGCTTCAAGCGCCTCATCCATCGTCACCGGCACAAAGCGCACCTTGGTTCCCGGTGCCATCCGCGCAAACAAATCCATATCGGCGCTGATCACGGTGCACGGCTGGGCGTAGCCACCACCCGAAACGGCATCGTAGTGCAGCACGATGGGTTGGCCTCCTCCCGGAATCTGAATCGAACCGACAGGGTACCCTGCGTCCGTAATATTTGACGGATCCTGACCCGCGCCGAATGGCTGCGGCTCGTCTTTCCAGGGCGCACCCGGCCCGTCAAACCGGAGACCCATGCGGTCCGCAACTGGAGTGAGCGTCCACTCTGCTTCAATAAGGTTGCGCCGGCCCTCCTCAGTCAACTTGTGCTCATAAAGACCGAACATCACGCGAACCTGCATTTCACGCTCGTAGGTCGGACGGAGATCTTCAGGAACACGCTCGAGCCTCGGCAACGTCTCGGGGAGCGGATTCCCCACAGGCACCACATCCCCCTCTTGGACTGCACGTCCCTCGACTCCACCGATCCGCCCAAACGGATAGGTCGAACGTGAACCGAGCGCTTCCGGCACATCAATACCTCCAGCGGCCGCGATAAAGAACTTTGCACCGCCCCGCAACATACCAAACGAGAGTTCGTCGCCCGCTTGCAGCTCAAGGCGCGCGTACTCCTCCACCTCTTCGCCATTCACGAGAACCGTGACGGGCGAACCGGTGACGGCAATCACCGCGTTATCCGTCGTGCGAATCTTCGGCCCCAGATAGGTGCACTCCAGCACAGCCTCTTCGGCAGTATTCCCAACCAGCCGATTTGCAAGTGTTGCCGCATACTGATCCATCGATCCGCCCTGAGGAATACCGAATCGGTAGTACCCAAACCGGCCTCGATCCTGAACGGTGGTCGCCAAGCCGGGTGCCAAAATTTCAAGCGCCATTGAGGGCCTCCAATAGTGTGCGGCTGTATCCATCAAGGTCGGCGAGTGCGTCGTTCAACGAGAACGTCACAGGCGCCTGCTTGTATCGGTAGGTTCCCGCTTCGACCTGCGCTTGTATCTCTCGATACTCCGCCTCGTCGATGGGACGATACTTCACGATGTCCCCGGTACGGAAAAGTACTGAAAAGTCATTAAAATCGGCAAGCTTCTGCTCGGGGTCATAGATGGGTGCGGGTGCGATACCGAGCATCTGATAGCCACCTCCCCCGCGCACCGAATAGTGCGCAGTGAAGCAGCCACCGTACCCGACCGTCAGCGGCGGAGTGTCCGTGCGCGGGCTCAAGTACTTCGGAACCTCCAGCTGCAAGTCTTGCTCTGCGAGCTGAAACAGGAACGGGAGCCCGGCAACAAACCCCACCATGGAGACAAGCCATGGCCGCTCATGATGCCGTTGAATGAACTCGTCGGGGCCAGAAAGCCCGTTCACTCGGGCACTGTATTCGAGGTCCGTGCTGTTGGGGTCCTGATGATATCCTTCGCGGAACCGGGCCTCGACCTCTCCCGTATACGGATCGTCATACCACACCGGCACCTCAATGATGCGAGTTTCAAGTTCGCCCTCAGTCGAGGCACGAACCTCTGCTTCGAGTTCTCGTACGACTGACTCGAGCTGGGAGTGTGGCAACACATCGGGATTGAACCGCACCAGCAGAGAAGCATTCGCCGGGCAGATGTCGACGATGCCCGCAAGATCTCGCTCACCGAGCCTTGCGGCAATCGAGTTAGATACAAAATTCGCGGCGAGTGACATTTCTGGAGATATCTCAACGACGAGAAACTCGTCTCCGCCCCAGGTGTACCGTGCGCGATCTGGCAACTTCATGTTCTATCCCCCAACAGGTCGGGAACCGATTCAAGGTATGTGGTGTGGTGCGTGGAATCGATAAACTCGTCGAGCTCAATGAGTCGCTGCATCAGCGGAACCGTCGTACGAATTCCCTGAATGTCCGTCTCGGCAAGTGCGCGCTTCGCACGAGCTAAGGCTCGCTCACGGTCGTGATCCCACACAATGAGCTTGCCAAGCAGAGAGTCATAGAACGGAACCACGGTCTGCCCGGCTGAGAAACCAAAGTCAGCACGTACGCCAGGCCCACCGGAGATATCGAGCGTCTCAATCTTGCCCGGGCTCGGCATGAAGTTGTTGTCCGGGTCTTCCGCGTTAATCCGAAACTCGATCGCATGGCCAGTGAAGGTCACCTTGTCCTGCGTCAAGCTCAGGGGCCTACCAGACGCAATCCGCAATTGCTCACGCACGAGGTCAAAGCCAGTAATCTGCTCGGTAACCGGGTGCTCCACCTGCAGACGAGTGTTCATCTCGAGAAACGCGACGGTTTCACGCTCAGGGTCGTAGAGAAACTCGACAGTGCCAGCCCCGGTATATGCCGATGCTCGCGCGAGGGCGACGGCAGCCTCGCGCATACGCGCGCGCACCTGCTCTGGTAGACCAGGCGCCGGAGCCTCTTCGATGACCTTCTGTTGACGACGCTGCATCGAGCAGTCGCGATCGCCGAGGTGAATCCACCGCTCTCCATCACCCATGATCTGCACTTCGACGTGGCGAGCACGTGTGACGAACCGCTCAAAATAGACGTCGTCAGAGCCGAATGCGGCAAGCGCTTCGGCACGAGCAACATCTACGGTGCTGCGCACCTGGTCGCGGCTCTCGATGAGGCGGATCCCCCGTCCACCGCCGCCAGCGGAAGCCTTCACGACAAGCGGGTAGCCGACCTCGTCAGCCATTGCCTCAACATCGGCGTCGGCGGCGAGCGCGCCCTCCGTGCCAGAGAGCACCGGCACACCAGCGCTCACGGCTGCATCTCGAGCACGTGACTTATCGCCCATAAGCTCGATCGTCTCTGGAGCGGGACCGACCCAAGTGATGCCTGCGTCGATCACTTTGCGGGCAAACTCTGCATTTTCAGAGAGGAACCCATAGCCGGGGTGGATGGCGTCCGCATTGGACTCTCGCGCGGCGGTGAGGACCGCATCATGGTTCAAATAACTCAGCCCCGCCTGAGCCGGTCCAATAACAATGGTCTCATCAGCGAGTCGTTCAGCATTCGAACCCCTATCAGCTTCGCTCACAACCGCGACCGTCGAAACGCCTAGCTCTTTTGCAGCGCGGATCACTCGGACGGCGATTTCTCCGCGATTCGCGATCAACAACTTCTGCATCCTGGCCTCGCTACTCAGCCGCTGAGGTATCAACAGTGGCAATGGCATCACCGGGACCGATCATGCCGTTGTCTTCAGCCTTGATCTCAGTCACAATGCCGGCGACCTCACTGCGTACCTCGGTGAACTGCTTCATAATCTCAATGACCCCGACGGTCTGCCCTACCTCGACGGTGTCACCCACCTCGATAAAAGGGTCCTTATCAGGTGCTGGACGGCGGTAGAAAATTCCGGGGATGGGGGCGATAATCTCTGCGCTCATCAGTACTTCACACATTCACTTTCTCTATCGGGCAGGTCCGGACTCTGTCTGGGGGTTGCACCTGGATCATCATCGGAGGCTATTCGCGCAGTGCGTCGCGCACTGCTGCTGCAACCGCCACCGAGTTTGGGGTGTCGGAGTGGACACAGATGCTCCCGAATTCGATGGGAAGTGGCACGCCGTTCTCTGAGCGCACCGTTCCCGTCTCAAGGGCTTCGCTCGTTCGCTCTGCGGCAAGCTTTGGATCGGTCTCTTTCGGCTGGCGCAGGATTATCAGCCCACCCTCGTCGTTGTAATCAAGATCGACGTAGAGTTCACCAATGAACTCCACCCCTTCTCGTTCAGCGACCACCTGGTGCGCGGACCCAGGTATTCCGAAGATTGGAACCCCAAAATCTTTCGCGACCCGCACCGCGCCCAGGCTGAGTGCTTCGTCGCGTGCCAACATGCCGTAGAGCGAGCCGTGCGGTTTGATGTGCGAGAGTGGCGCGTCATATTTGGTGAGAAAGCCGACGAGAGCACCAACCTGGTACCGAACCAAGTTCTCGACTTCTTGAGGGGTGACCTTCATTTCTCGTCGACCGAATCCCACGAGGTCGGGCAGGCCCGGGTGTGCGCCCACTCGAACGCCCTGTTCGACGGCAAGTGCGACCGTATTCTCCATGACGTTTGGGTCACCGGCGTGAAAGCCACAGGCAACATTCGCTGCATCGATGATGTTCATGAGCTCGGGGTCATTTCCAAAGGTATGCAGACCCAGTGCCTCGCCCATGTCTGAGTTCAACAGGATGTGCTCACTTCGTTGTGCAGTCATATCCCCAACGCTACGTTTCACCGGGAAATTTCGTTATTATGCAGGTGCACGAATCTAATTATGTTTCTCGTGCATTTGCGAAAGGAGACCCGTGAAGGTCAGTGATCTCCTTGCTGAACAGGGCTTGCACCTCTCTTTAGAAACGCCGTCGTCAGCTTCTCGGCTTGCGTGGGAAGTGCTTCGCAGCGCTCCTACGGAGCACCTGGACCCCACGCCCTTCCTCGACCCCAAGATTCTCGTGTTGACCTCGGGTATCGGGATGAACTTTCAAGATGAGAGTATTTGGGACGGATATGTCGAACGGCTTGTGCGTTTGCCAGCGTCGGCCCTCGCTTTTGCCGTAGGGACGGCACACGCTGAGCTGCCTCGCGGTCTCGTCCAGGCGTGCATCAGACACGATCTGCCCCTGTTGGCGGTGCCCACCACGGTTCCCCTCCTCAAGATCCACCAACACGTCGACAATATGCTGCAGGCTGAGCGCATTGCACTCCTCGATGTCGGATGGACACTTGCCGATGAGTGCGCTCGCCTTGCAAGCCAAGATGCTGAACTCTCGACGTTGCTCGCAACCATATTCGCAACCTTGGAGGTGCCCATTGCGGTGTATGACAGCACCGATTCGCTGATTGCGCAGTATCCCAAGAATGTGACCTGGGCTGCCCCACCCGAGCCGGTTGAGCAGCCGGACGTCCTCCGCATTCCGCTCCCTTCTGGTCTCAGCAAGCCGTTTTATCTTGCTGCACGACTACACCGTCCACAGGTAGTTATCGAACGCATCCTCTCGCCGGTCACTTCGATCCTTGCGTTGCAACTCAACCGATCTCTCGCGAGCGATGTGAGTTCTCAGCAGGACATGCTGCGGTTTGTGAGCCGCTGCGAAGCGTGGTCTGAGGCAACGCGCAGCGATGTAGCGAGCGCCTTTCAAGAACTCGGACTCAATCGCCGAGAGTCCACCATCTGCGTAGTCGCTGACACGAGCGGGGAACACGTGGCCACCAGCTGGAAACTGCGCGTCGCTCTGCATGACTGTTTTCATGCGGTACGAATCGCCGAGCTCGATGACCGTCTGGTCGCGCTTGCTCAGTTTCCTCGGGAGTCATTCGACATCGCCATCGAACAGCTCACGCTGGTAGACGCTGACCTCCCTCTCGTGGTCGGTGGCCCCGCGCGCACCATTGATGAGCTGCGTATCAGTCTGGTACACGCGCTCGATCTCGTACAGCATACGGATGCTCCCAGGGTGGCACCGGCGCTTGGGCTCAGCGCCATCGTTGCCGCTGCAGCAGGGCGAGGGGCGCGTGAGTCAGCGGAGCGTTTTCTCGCGCCCCTCATCGAGCACGATACGCAGCGAGTGAGCGAACTCCTCCCCACACTGCGGGCCTGGCTACGCAACGATGCTCGACCAAACAGCACATGCGATGAACTGTTTATTCACCGGAATTCATTGAGCTACCGACTGGAACGCATCGAGTCGATCCTTGGCATCGACTTGCAGACGCTCGAGGGAAAAATCACTTGCCTTATGGCTCTCAGGCTGGTGGATCTCGAACCATACTGACCGACCAGAACCGAGAGAAAAAATACAACGCCGCGCAGCAGGTCAAGGGATCCCCTGCTGCGCGACGTTGAGTGTGGGGTGGCTACTGGCCGATCACCTTGATCAGACCCGTACGGCTTGTCGGGTTTGTTCTCCAAAGGATCGCGTAGATCACAGCGGCAGAGACGGCCGTGAGAATCGGGCCCCATGTTGAGCCCACACCGGCGAGATCAGGATTCATCGCACCCAGCTGGAGCATCACGACACCAATAACGGTGGCGATAATCCACGCGATCAGCCCGTTGGAGTTGAATGCGCGGTAGTGCTGGTCACCAATCGCGGAGTGCTCTTGGCCCTTTCCTCGGCTCATCACGATGTGCGTCAGTGCGATCGCAACCCAGGCGGTCACGAGCACACCTTGCCACGCGAGCGCAAGCAGAATGTATTCGACGATCGGCAGCAACATCAGCAGGAAGATGATCACCGATGAGATCAGCACCCACACAATGTTCGGCATGTTGATGCGGAACACTCGTTCGCCGAACGCCCTGAGGTTGGCTGCACCCAGGTAGTAGTTCGCCGTGTTAATACGCGTCTGTGACGCCACGATCACGATCAGGCCGAAGAGTCCCATGAGGGTCACGAGCGCGCCCGCGAGACCGGTCTCTGTGACCTCGAGGTTGGGAATCGTGAAGGTGAGGAATATTCCTACAAGTGCGGTGAAGCCGTACGCAACAACGTAGAACAGCCAGCCAAACGTAACGTTCTGGTGGAACTTAATGTCCTTGCGCTTACCGAGAGCAGCGTAGTCCATGGTGAACATCATGAGAATCCACACGCCCATGTATCCGGCGAAGGTTGCAAGCCAACCCGGTCCGCCCTGAGCGAATGGGAGCGCAATCTCAGGTCCCTGCGTCAGCCAAGTATCGCTAAAGCCGTAAACGGCGCCAGCCCAAATCACTGCAGCGACCAGGCCGAAGAAATACAGGGGCATGAGCCAACCGTTGATTTTGTCCATGAATCGACGCGCACCGCCGAAGATGAGCGGGGTCGAGTAGAGCACAACGATGAGGCTCCACATCCACATCTCCCCGCCAAAGGCTGCCATAAAGGCGTACGCAACAATCGAGCCCTCGAATACTGCATAGTAAATCGCGACCAGCGCGAAAATAATCGTCGCAATCGATGACCCAGCGGTGCCCAAGATCGTGCGCGAGAACTGCGCGACCGTGGTGCGGTTGTTGATCGCGTAGCGCGTCAGAATCGCGTTAATGATGCTGTACGCGACAATGGTCAAGACGATGCCGATCAGCGCATTCACCGTGCCATACGCTACCGCCATGGCGGCTCCGATGTACACAAAGAAAAACGCGCTGGCGACGCCGTAATAGGCCATCGAGAGTGAGCCTCGGCTCATCTGGTCTTCATCGTTTCCCTGCCGAGCAAGGGCGTCGGTTGCTTCGACGTCCTCATTCGTGCCGGTCAGGTTGATATCACTCACGGTTGCATACCTCCATTGGTACTCAGTGCGGCTCCGTTGCCGCCCACCAACCCTGCGAGTCAGGGTGGCTTAACATGTGACTTCTCGAATGTGTGCACATTCGAGCGGTTCAAGTGTTGTTCAACACTGAACCTTCATACATTGGGCAGATGCCCGATAATCTCTTGTTTTTCTTGACAAGACGCTGAACCGGGAGAGGGCGCTAACCCCTCTCCCGGGCACCCATCAGCGCCTCTTCCAGTGATCCGCCGAACGGCGCATCATCTGTTCGCGGTGCTGACGAGTGGTCTCTTCAAAGAGCTCGCCTGTACCCCAGTCGAGGATGACCCCGTGGCGGCGAATGACATCGAGCATGTCGATCTCACCGGCACGGTACTGAGCAGCGATCTCAGCGGGATCGGCTGCAAGCCAACCGTCGCGGTGCTCGCGGATCCACTGCCGTTTCGCAGTGGTTGCCTCTCGATCGATCTCATACTTGTCGAGCCGTGGATCGATGACTTCAATCACCACGCCGTAGTCAGCCTCGGCACGCTCAACAGAGACGTACTCATCGATGACATCTTCAAGTACCTCCTCAGGTGTCCGCTCGAGAGGATCACCAAAGCCACCGCCACCTGCCGAAGGCCGGTAGAAGGTATCACCGGGCTGCACCGGGACCGAAGAGAAGATCGAACCCAAGAAGCGCTCGTCGTCCGTGCCACGGTTCAGCCACACACCGTGAGGAATAGAGGGCAGACCGCCTTCAATCCCCCAGGTGATCGAACGCGCCCGGTCACAGCAGTAACTCATCACCGAAGCGTTCGCATCGGTAAGCGTCCCTCCCTTTTCAACACCGCAGCCCCCTCGGAAGCGGCCGGGGCCACCCGAGTCCGTGCCGATTTGGTGCATGGTCGTGAGCACCGGTGTGAGGCGTTCCTGACCCTCACATGCCTGCACTGCAAGTCCTACACCGAAGACGGGCGCAGTTGCACTAGAGCCGTCCTTCGACGCACGGCCTCCCCAGCCTCCAGCCATCCAGTCGTACCACATGAAGTACGGCTGCTGCTCACTGCGGCCATCACGTCCACCCACGAGCAGGTACTCAAGGTTAAATGCGCAGGCCATCGCCCGTTCCGGCATGATTTGCGACCAGATCTCAAAAATGCCGTTCATGATCTTTTCATAGGGTCCAGATACTGTTCCCGTGACCGCGAGGGGCCAGCCGGCATTCACCACGGTGCCCTCGGGACCAATATCTGCGGTGACTGCAGCATAGAAGCCGGAGTTCAGCGGAACATCTGGGAAGAAAGTCTTCGTACCCGCATAGATTGCCGAGAAGGTGGTTCCATACCCAGAGTTGAGGAAGGCCTTAATGGCGGGCCCGCCCTTCAGCGTGTAGTGGATCCCTTCACCGTCAAGTCTCATCTCGATTTCGACAGGGACAAGCGCTTCCGGAGCCCCTGGATCGAGATCGAGGTAGTCGACCGTGCTCCATGTGCCGCGCGGCAGTCCTTCGAGGCGGCGCAGGACTGTTCTCTCTACATAATCCTGCGTTTCCTGCATGGCAAGCTCCACGGTTTGCGTGCCATAGCGGTCAACAAGACGAAGAATCTCACGCTCGCACACCGCGGTCGCTTCCGCCTGAGCGTGCAGGTCTCCCATCGCCTGTTCAGGGGCACGGGTGTTCGACACCAGGAGCTGAGCGACGTCGTGCAAGAAAACGCCCTTCGACCAGATCCGAACCGGGGTGATCCGGAGGCCCTCGCCAAAGTGCTCGGTAGCCTCGACATTAAATGAACCAGGAACCGGTCCGCCAATGTCTGCCCAGTGGCCCTTGTTCTGTGCGTAGGCGATGATTCGTCCCTCCGAGAAAATCGGCCGCACAAACGACACGTCGTTGATGTGCGTACCGCCACGATACGGATCATTGATCGCGAACACGTCTCCCGGGTGAATGTCGTCACCGAACTCTTCGATCACGGCCTTGGCCTGGAAGTGCAAGGTTCCGACATGCACCGCGATATCACCCGAGCCCTGCATCACCGTGTTCCCTTCAGCATCACAGAGTGCGGACGAGAAGTCTCGTGAATAGATCACGAACGAGTAGCAGGTACGAAGAATCTGCTCGCTCATTAGGTCAACACTGGTCGCAAAGGCGTTCTTCAATACCTCAAACGTGACCGGGTCAAGCGCCGAATTGCGCTTCGGTGTCGACGTGGGTTCAAGTGTCGTAATAGTCATCAGTTACGCTCCTCGAGGTGAATGCGGATGTTCAGCCATTCGTCGATCTCGGCTCGGGTATTCGGAGGCACCACCGTTGTCGAGTCGAGCTGGTTAATAATTGCGGGGCCCTCGAAGTGAGTGCCAGCGGCGAGCGCATCACGGTCGTACACAGGGGTATCGATCCATCCGTCCTCACCGAAGTACACTGGACGGCGCTCGGCCGGCTGACCGGGTGCTTGCACCACGATTTCCGCCGGGCGGAAAGAGGGCTTCGGAATCTTCCCCACCGCGGCTAGATGCAACTGGTACACCTCAACCGGAGCATCGTCCTGCCGGAAGGCGAACTCACGTTCGTACTGTTCGTGGAACGTGCGCACCGCTTGTTCCAGCGCGCCTGGACCAGTGCCCATCGGCACCTGCAGTGAACGCCACTGTCCCTGGTAGCGCATCGAGATCTTGCGCTGCAGCATTCCGTTTTCCTCGGAGACACCTTCGTGACGGAGGCGTGCGGTCGCCTCGCTCTCCAGTGCTAAGAATGCCTGCTCGATGCTATCCTCGTCCGCGGCCGAGGCAAGCCCGGTGTACATCTGTGCGAAATCATGCTGAATGTCAACGAGGAGGCATCCCATCGCCGAGGTCACGCCTGGGCTAGGGGGCACCACCACCGAAGGGATGCCGAGCTCGCGCGCAACATCCGCACCATGCAGTGCACCTGCTCCGCCGAATGCGAGCAGAGCGAAGTCACGCGGATCATAACCGCGGCGAATCGAGACGAGTCGCACGGCGTCTGCCATGTTCGCGTTCGCGACCGAGATGATCGCCTGCGCGGCCTCTTCAAGCTCCATCCCAAGCGGATCAGCGATGACGCGACGAATCGCTTCTTCAGCCAGCCCCTTGTCGAGTTGTTTCACGCCGCCCGCAAGAGATACTCCCAATCGGCCGAGCACGATGTTCGCATCGGTGTTCGTGGGCTGGTCGCCGCCCGTGTTGTAGCAGGCAGGTCCGGGGTCCGCACCTGCCGACTGCGGTCCGTTGCGGAGCGAACCCGCGATATCGATGTAGGCGAGGGATCCACCACCTGCACCGATCGTCAGCACCTCGATCGAGGGGAAGATGATCGGGTGGCCATACTCAACCTCCCACTCCTGTGATACACGGAGTTCGCCGTCAGCAACGAGCGCAATGTCGGTCGAGGTGCCGCCCATGTCGAGGCTGACCGCGTTGTCGTACCCACACTGTTGCGCGATATGTTTTGCTGAGATCGCGCCTGCGGCAATGCCCGAGGCTGCGAGTCGGACCGGGAACTTTTCGACCAGGCGCGGTGTCATCGATCCACCACCCGAGTGGAGTAGGAGCAGGTCGCCCTGATAGCCGTCTTCACGCAGCTGCGAGGCAAGCCGGTTCACGTAGCCTGACACGAGCGGGGCGAGCACGGCATTCGCGACCGCTGTGTTGAAGCGCGGGTACTCGAAGATTTCTGGCAGCACCTCGGCCGACGTCGATACCGTCGCGTCGGGAATCACTTCCTCAAGGATCTCGCGCATCCGCGTCTCGTGCTGTGGGTTTGCGTAGGAGTTCAGGAAGCAGACAGCAATCGTGCGAACACCGCGGAGCTTCAGCAGTTCAGCAAGCTCACGCGCCTCCTCCTCGTTCAAAGGCGTCACCGTATTGCCGTTGTAATCGATGCGCTCGGTTACCTCGAACCGATCACGGCGACGAATGTACGGGTCAGACACGTCGTTGTATGCATCCCAGAGGTCATCCTTCGTGCCGTCACGAATCTCGAGCACGTCCCGGAACCCGCGGGTCGTAACGAGCGCGGCCTGTGGAAAGTTTCGAGTAATCAGTGCGTTTGTGGCCACGGTCGTGCCGTGAGAAAAGAGCGCGACCTTGTTCAGATCGATCTCACCCCGCTCAACACCGTTCATCACTGCGATCATCGGATCACTCGGTGTCGAGGGAACTTTCGTGACACGCATCTGTTGAGTCTCATCGTCGAAGATGCAGACATCGGTAAAGGTTCCCCCGACGTCTACTGCGACACGGACATTGCTCATATACAGCTCCTCCTGGAGATCATCGTTGAATTCCATCTGGCAATTACTTTCGTCGGGACGACGATGAAGGTCACTAGAGAAACTGAAGCATATTTCCACACGTTTTGTAGAAAACACAATTATTCGCGTGGTTTAGGATGAAATTCCTCCTCTCCACACAAAATCAGGTGGTTCACCGTGGCACCAACCTCAATCGCACAGCAGCTCAAACGCATGGAAACCGCGCTCGAGCTCACCAACACCTTGCTCGAGGCCGTTTCAACTCCCGACCCGGTACCCGCTTTGGCATCTCGAATGAGCACCATCTGCCACGGCACGGCCGCAATTTATGACTTCGAAGGCAACATCATCGCCAACTCGGGTGAGGCTCCCCTCAACCTCATCTGGAATGAAATTTCAGCGACCCACCAACGCGAACTCACACTCGAAATCGGGCGCTGGTCCGTACGCACACGACGAGTATCGCTCCGCGATCGTATCCATGTCATTGCGCTCGCAAGCCGCAGCGAACAACGACTCGATGAGGTCGGAGATCTCTTGATGGACACCTCGGAACGGCTCCTGGGTGCGGTCCATGGCATCCAGTATGGCGCGACATGGCGAGACCGACGCGACAACGAGCAGCTTCTCGCATCGCTTCACGACGGGGTGCTACCGGCGCGGGAGCATCGGTATTGGAACCGACTCACGCAGCTTCGATTCCCACCGTATTCGCCAGTGCGCACAATTGAGTTTGCGGCCCATAGCGGTGATGCCGTCACGGAAAATCAACTCAGTCGCCTCGTTGCATCTGCCCGTGATTATGATGCTCCCCTCGTTGCGATGATTCGCCAGGTCGATGTCGATGCTCCCGCGACGATCGCAGGGCTCATCCCCGCAATTCCCTCGAGCGAACAGTGGCTCAAGACCGCCTCAGCCCGCCTCCTCACCGGGGTGTCAGCGCCCTTCACGGCGCTCGCAAATACACCGGCGAGCGTGCGTGAAGCAGAAACCGCACTCGCAATTGCCCAACAATGGGCCGAGGTCAGCCCCAACCCAGACGATATCGGCCCTGTCATGATCGACAAGATCGATCTCACAACCTGGCTGCTATCGCACGTAGACCAGCGCCAGGCCGCTGAGCGCATCACACGCACCCTTGCACGACTTGGCTCCGGTCAGCTCCGCAGCACACTCACCGCATACCTCGCGCTCAACCAGAATGTGGCAGCAACTGCTGAGGCGCTGTTCGTGCACACGAATACGGTACGCTATCGACTCAGCAAGATCGAAGAGGCTATCGGCTCTCCGCTTGCCTCAGCCCTGACGCTCACAAACCTGACCCTCGCACTTCATCCCGAGCTCATTGCGCGGGCCTCTGAGTTTGGGGCATCATCTGAGTGGACGAATGCGATCGAGGAGGATCATGACCACTGACACGTCCCAACCCGGCTCCACCGGGACGGTGCAACTTGAGAACGAACGATTTCGCGTGACCGAGTGGGTGATCCAACCCGGGGGCCATATTCCGATGCACGAGCACCATCATGACTACGTCGTCGTGCCCATGGTGACGGCGAACATGCACGTGTGCAACGCTGATGGCAGCGAATTCGTAGCCGACCTTGTTGCGGGCCAAAGCTACGCGCGCGACGGTGGCGCCGAGCACCGTATCGAGAACCGTAGCAGTGACACGACCGTCGTCTTTGTCGAAGTGGAACGTATCGCATGATCATTCGCGCAATTCAGCTCGACGACCGAGCTGCCTGGGATCAGCTCTTTCGTGGGTACCGAGATTTTTACCTGAAACCTCATCGCCCCGAGGTGTACGAAACCGTCTGGTCGTGGCTCATGAACGACGCCCACGAAACCCGCGCCCTCGTCGCAGAAAATGATTCCGGCGAGCTTGTTGGGTTTGCACATTACCGTACCTTTGCACGCTCCATTGACGGGGGCACAGGCATTTTTCTCGACGATCTTTTCACCGACCCCGATGCGCGGGGCTCGGGAATCGCGTCACAGCTCATCCATGAACTCGCTGCTATCGCCGAGCGAGAGGGCGCATCACTGGTGCGATGGATCACCGCGGAAGACAACGAAACTGCTCGACGGCTGTACGAGAAACTTGCGAAGAGGATCCCTTTCGTCACCTACGACATCGTCGTCTAGTCGCGGTCCCAGCGGCCTCCACCTGTGCGGCTAAGGGCACAGCCAGGCTTGCCGAATCACCACATTCACATGCCTCAGAACACCCGCAACAGTGTCAGGCCACCTGAAGCCTGCGATCACCATCGACATACTCGATCGCGAGCTCACCGCCAACGGCTTCGAGATACTTTCGAATCGTACCAACACGTGCACTATCGAGATCTCCACTCTCAATCTTCGACACCTGCCGCTGCCCCACACCGATTCGTTGAGCAAGCTGTTCTTGAGTTAAACCAAGTTGCTCACGAAGTTCACGAAGGCGATATGCACGCACTTCACTGAGCATCCGATCTTTCTGAGCATCAACACGCTCGCGATCAACCGGACGTTTCGCAAGCAATTGCTCTGGTGTAAGAACCATCGTGATCACCTTCCTTCGTTGTTGCGTTTCGCCAAGTGCTCCGCAAAGAGTTGATCTGCCTTGGGTATGTTGTCCCGGTACCACTTCTTCCAATTACCCGATTTGTCACCTGCTACGAGCATGATCGCTTCCCGTTGTGAATCGAACGCGAACAACACTCGCAATTCGGATGTACCGGCGGAGCCTGGTCGAAGTTCTTTCATGTTCTTATATCTAGAATATTTCACCGTATCAACGACGGGTCGGCCAAGCTGCAGACCGTATTCTTGTAGCAATTCAATAGCGGCAATAACTTGTATGAAT
>CAZJOZ010000031.1:0-17105 GCA_964547775.1 uncultured Leucobacter sp. | reverse complement strand
ATGGTACTGCACTCGGGAGGGTGTGGGAGAGTAGGACACCGCCGGACTCCTTTTAAAGAAAAGAGTCGCTTGAAGAGAAGTTGATCATTGACTGATCCTTCTTTTCAGGCGGCTCTTTTTGTATGTAATGAGGTTTTTTATGAGTGACCGCAACGATCGAGATGACGACAATAGCGGCCGGAGGCAGCAACCCCGTCATCGTCGGGGCACTGGACGCGACGGTGAGAATCGTGACGGAAGTCAGAGAGATACCCGGAAGCGCACCTCCTCCTCCCGTGATGGTCAGCAGGATTGGCAGCGGCGTGATGACCGCAGTGGTCAGCAGCCACGGGATGGCCGTTCACAAGGGGGCAAGCGTTCCGGAGACACCCGGCGCGGCCAGGATCACTACCGTTCTCGCGACGATCGTGATGCACCCCGTCGCGAATGGAAGCGCGATGGGGAGCGGCAGCGACCTCGCCGTGAGGGAGGTTCAGGTTGGGATCGCGACCAGCGCTCTCGTGGTGATCGCGACCAGCACTCCCGCGGTGACCGTGGCCAGCGGCCTCGTGGTGATCGTGAGCAGCGACCTCGTAGTGACCGAGACCAGCGCCCCCAGCGGGAACGCAATGAACGTTGGGGTGGCGACCGTTCACACGATCGTCGTTTCAACGAACGTGGATCTGACCGGAATCGCGGCCGTGATCTTGGTCGTGGGGGAACCCGCGGCGGTGGCCGGAGCGACCGCGGAGGGAGAGATCGTGAGTTCACGGAGGCGGAGCGGTTACAACACGAATTGCGCCCCGTGCGAGCCGAACACGACGATCCGGTCGTTCCCGATGAGATTACCCAGTTCGACCTCAACCCTGCAGCCCGGAATGAACTCAAGACCCTGCAGCCTGAGACACAAGAGTGGGTAGCTCGGCACTTGGCCATGGTTAACCTGCTGCTGAACGACGATCCGGAACTCGCTCATCAGCACGCAATCTCAGCCTCTCGGCGCGGCGGCCGGATTCCCGTGGCGCGCGAGACCTTGGCAATCACTGCCTTCCACACCGGCGACTACGCACTTTCCCTGCGCGAACTACGAACCTACCGGCGTTTAACCGGCTCACAGGGGCATCTCGCGCTGATGGTTGAATGCGAGCGGGCACTCGGGAGGCCCGAACGTGGCATCGAGACAGGACTTTCCGCAGATAAGAGCCGACTGACCACTGAGCAACGGGTATATCTCGCGATTGCGATGTCGGGCGCGCGGCTCGATCTTGGGCAAGTTCAGCAGGCACTCTTTGAACTCGAGATTCCGGAACTTGACCCATCTCGAGCCTTCTCCTGGAGCGGCGAGCTTTTCGATGCTTACGCGACAGTGCTCGAGGATCTCGGTCGCGTTGAAGACAGCGCCCTCTGGAAGCGACGCGCGGAAGCAGCATACTCCGCGATCGCGGCACAACTCGGCGACCACGACCAAGTCGAAGTTTTCGAAGTATACGAGCACGCTCCAGAGCACAGCCCAGAAGACGAGGCCGTCAGGGGTGAGTCTGAAGCACCAGACGATGGTGCCTCGGCTGGCGAAGACGCACAGGATACGTTCGAGTCCGGCTCGAACACGTCGAACACGGCCGAGGACGAATTTCCGGGACACGAGTAGAGGGAGGAACGCCACGATGGCACTCTTTGGGCGACGAGGAACTCGCAGCGGGGTCGCGCCAATTGACGGGAAAGACCTCGTGCTTGCCGACCTTGACGGAGTGGTGTACCGCGGCTCGCGTGCCATCGAACACGCGGTTGACGAGTTGAACCGTGCTGCCGGGATCGCGAAAGTCGGATACCTCACCAACAATGCTTCACGGACGGCAGCGGTGGTGGCTGAACAGCTGCGAAGCTTCGGCCTTACTCCCACCGTGGATGATGTGGTCACTTCTCCGCAGGCCGCGGTGAAGCTGCTTGCCAAATCTGTCGCACCCGGAGCGACGGTCCTGGTCGTTGGAGGTGACGGGCTCGTTGATGAGCTCTCGAAGGCGGGATACCGTGTGACACGCAGCGCCGATGATGATCCCGACGCTGTGGTGCAGGGCTTTGCGCCGCATGTTGGATGGGAACACCTGGCGGAGGCAGCATATGCACTCGCAGAGCGTCCCGGACGTGATCTCCTGCCGTGGATTGCGACAAACACGGACTGGACACTTCCTCTTGAACGCGGACTTGCGCCGGGCAACGGCACGCTCGTGTCTGCCGTGCACACGGCGGTAGCAAGGCTGCCCGAATTCGCAGGGAAACCCGAGACCCCGATATACGAGCAGGCGTTTGAGCGCTTCGGCACACGAAACGCACTGATGATCGGAGATCGTCTCGACACTGACATTCAGGGCGCGAACGCAGCCGGTATTTCATCCATGCATGTATTGACCGGCGTTGATCGGCCCAAACAACTCATCGCAGCGGGGCCCAATATGCGTCCCGACTATATCGTGGCGTCGCTGGCCGAACTCCACGAACCCTACCCTGAGACTGAATACCTTCGGGACGGCACCGCGCGTGTGGGAAGCGCTCAGGTGCGTATGGAAGGGCACATCGTCAAGATTGTGAAACACGGCGATTCCCCGATCAATCTTCTTCGAGCAGGGTGTGCCGCGGTGTGGGCATCAGGACTTGCTATCTATGCTCTGGTAGTCCCGGAAGAAATCTATGTTGATCACTGGAGCTAACAGGTGACTCGACTCCCCATCGCCGGTCACCGGCCACTGAGGAGTTACCTGAATATCAGTTCTCCACAGATATCTGGCAGCGCAACGAATCAAAGGCCGATTCCAGACCGGTGCAATAGGGTGATTACATGGAGCAGCAGTGGACATCGGCCCCATCGTCAGAAGACGGCCTGCTCGGTCGACTCGAAGTGATCGAAGCGCAGCCTCTCGAAGCGAGAGCTGCCGGGTACGACCAACTTGCGGAGGAACTCCTGAGCGAGCTGCAGCGAGGCGATCAGGAATCCCCAGCCAGGTGAGCACTGATATCTGGTACGGAGACGCAACACGCCTCGATCGCGTATTACCGGAGCTCGGTCTTGCTCGATCACGGAGCCATGCTGCGGAACTCATCGCTGAAGGTCGGGTTACCGTCAATGAGGCACCCGTGACGAAGGCAGGGGCGCGAGTCGCCTCCGGGTCGTCCATTGGCGTTGCCGGAGCACATCATTACGTCAGTCGGGGTGCTCTGAAATTGCTTGCCGCCCTCGATTCCTTTGCCGTCTCGCCTGCCAATGTGCTTGCGCTTGACGTGGGAGCCTCAACTGGAGGGTTTACCCAGGTTTTGCTCGAGCGGGGTGCGTCACGGGTGCTCGCAATTGACGTGGGGCACGACCAGCTCGCACCGGCACTGAGAAATGATCCACGAGTGTGCCTTGCAGAAGGGATGAATGCACGGGACCTCACGCCAGAAGTGCTTGCCGCGGCTACCGGAGTCACCGAGGCTCCAACGCTGGTGGTCGCTGACGTGTCCTTCATTTCGCTCGCACTGCTGCTGCCGGCAATGAACAGCGTCGCATCTGATGACGCGAACTTCATCGTGCTCGTCAAGCCACAGTTTGAGGTTGGCAGGCAGGGGATCAGTGGTGGCATTGTGACCGATGCTGCACTCGCTGCAGCCTCGGTTGAACGGGTCCTGGACATCGCTGAACAACTCGAGCTGTACTGTCATGGCGTGATGCTCTCGCCGATCACCGGGGAACATGGGAACCGCGAGATCCTTGCGCATCTCTCACGCGAAGCCGCTCCCAATCCGTCAGAATGGAGAGGGCAGATAGTCGGAGTGCTCGATGGCGGAGGGAACACGTGATGAATAGGTGCATTCTCGTGGTCTCCCACACGGCACGCCCGGAAGCGATCGAAGCGACAATTCGAGTGGTGGCAAAACTCCGCGAAGCCGGAATCGTGCCGGTGATGCCAAAGATCGATCGAAAAGAATTTGCTCCGCACCTTGATGTGTCACTCACCGCAGAACTCGACACCGACGTCGACCTCTCCCAGGTGGAGGTTGCCCTTGCTTTGGGTGGTGACGGTACCATCCTGCGGGCTGCCGAGGTGCTGCGTGGTTCACCCTGCCCGATTCTCGGGGTGAATCTTGGACACGTCGGGTTCCTCGCAGAGGCCGAGTCACACGACTTGAATTTCACGATTGATCGTGTGCTGGCTGGGAATTACGGCGTCGAGGAAAGAATGACGCTCGATGTCACCGCAAGTTTCGCTGGCGATGTCATCGCCAAGACCTGGGCCGTCAACGAGGCAAGTGTCGAAAAGCGGGGCCGCATGCTCGAGGTCGCGATCGGGGTGGATCATCGACCGCTCTCGTCATTCGGCTGCGATGGAGTCGTACTAGCTACCCCGACGGGCTCAACGGCCTACTCGTTCAGCGCTGGAGGGCCCGTCGTCTGGCCCGGAGTGCAGGCGCTTCTTGCCGTACCGATTGCTGCACATGCGCTCTTCAATCGCCCTCTCGTTGTCGGCCCAGATTCGGTGTTGACGGTTGAGATCCTGCCGCAGAGTGGTGGCCTCGGCGTCTTATGGTGCGATGGTCGCCGTCGGACTGAACTCCCAGGAGGCGCAGTGGTCGAGGTGCGAAGATCAGCGCTTCCACTCCGTATGGCCCGCATCGACGAGGGAGTGTTTACGGACCGCCTGGTCAACAAGTTCCATCTTCCCGTATCAGGGTGGCGAGGCTCCATGGGAGCACACCAGTGATTGAGCAGTTGCGCATACGCGACCTTGGCGTGATCGTCGATACCACCCTTGATCTGGGGCCGGGATTCACCGCGATTACCGGCGAGACCGGCGCCGGTAAGACGATGGTCGTCACCGCATTGGGATTGCTGATGGGGGAACGGAGTGACGCGGCGGCGGTTCGCAGTGGAGCAACCGCCGCGCGAGTTGGGGGGCTCATTCGTACGGCTGACCCACAAGTGTCACGAATGGTTGACGAGCTTGGCGGCGACATAGACGATGGCGATCTCACCCTCACCCGTACGGTCAGCGGGGAGGGGCGTAGTCGCGCGAGTATTGGGGGAGCAGCAGCACCGGTCGGTGCACTTGCAAAGCTCGCAGACCATCTGTTTGCGGTGCACGGTCAGAATGAACAGTTGCGTTTACGGAGTGCGACCGCGCAACGTCAGATGCTCGACCGGTTCGCTGGCGCAGACCTTGCCGCCGTGCTCGCCGAATACCAGCGGGTACACGGTGAGCGGCGAGCGTTGCAAGCGGAACTCGAAGAACTCGTCCGCACTCGCGACGCGAGGGCTGACGAAGCACAACGTCTCCGAGAACAGCTGAGCGAAATTGAGTCGATTGACCCGCAGCCGGGCGAAGACGAAGAACTCCGCCAACGCATTGATCGGCTGAGCAACCTCGAAGCGTTGCGATACGCCACCGCAGAGGCCATGCGCGCTCTCGCCAGCGACACTGATGACCCCTACGCGAGTGATGCATCAACGCTCATTGATACCGCCCTGCGAGAGATTGAGCGAGTCGCGGCAAATGATTCTCGGCTTGAGTCGATTGCCGAATCCTTGCGTTCACTGAGTTTCGCTGCCGCTGACCTTACCCGCGAACTTGCTGCGTATGTGGGCGACCTCGATCATGAGGGTCCGGCGGAGCTTGACCTTGCCAACCAGCGACTTGCGACGCTGACCGCACTGGTACGACAGTACGGAGTGAGCGTCGAAGAACTCATCGCCATGAGCGCCGAGATGGTGAAACGTCTCGACGAACTCGACGGTGATGATTCGCGTATCGCAAGCGTCGAAGAAACGGTACAGCAGCTCGCAAGTGAAGAAGGCCGTCTCGCCGCAGAGCTGTCGCGGTTGCGGCATACCGCAGCACAGGAGCTCGGTGAACGAGTAACAGCCGAGCTTCGACAGCTCGCCCTGCCCGACGCAGCCTTTCTTGCAGAAGTGTCGGAAGGTGAACTGGGCCGCTACGGTCGCGATGAAGTGCAATTACTCCTGCAACCGCACGCAGGAGCACCTCCCCGGCCGCTCGCGAAAGGCGCCTCCGGGGGTGAGCTATCACGGGTGATGCTCGCGCTCGAAGTGGTGGTTGCCGAAACCGATCCCGTTCCAACCTTTGTGTTTGACGAGATTGATGCCGGGATCGGAGGTGCTGCAGCGATCGAAGTTGGGCGACGGCTTGCCATGCTCGCACGCACCTCGCAGGTGATTGTGGTCACCCACCTTGCCCAGGTTGCCGCATTCGCAAACAACCACCTGCAAGTGCGCAAAGATTCCTCCGGCGGGTTCACCCAGTCCAGCTGTCGGCAACTCCACGGCGAGGAACGACGTGCTGAGATGGCGCGATTGCTTTCGGGCCTGAGCGACTCTGAGAGCGCGCTCGCCCACGCGGCAGAACTGCTTCAGCTTGGTGAAGCCCCAGGAGCGCAGCAGTAGCCCAGTGGGTGATACTCTCACCCTATGAAGAGAATCTTCCACAAGGCGAAGGCCGCAGTGACGTCAGATCCGAGTGCCCCTGCACAGGCCGCAGCCGATGAGGTTGAAGAGCACCCAGACGTTGTGCACGCCGACCTGAGCCGTCTCGATGCTGAGACGAGAGAGATGTATCGTGACTCTCGCGAGGCCGCCGCCGCCGAGGCGAAGGAGGAGGTTGCCCGCGATCGCAACACGCGAGAGTTCGTGGTCCGGAGCCCGTTCCAACTCGGCTTCATTGTGACGCTCGGTGTCCTCGCCGCGGTGCTCGTAGGCCATATGATCGGTCAGCTCAGCACCATCATCATGTACGTGGTCGGCGGGCTCTTCATCGCGCTTGCGCTTGACCCGCTCGTCTCGCGGCTTGAGCGGAAAAAGGTCAAGCGTCCCGTGGGCATTCTCATTGTGTTCGGCGCATTCATTCTGCTCGTCGCAGGAGTGCTGGCCATTGTGATTCCAATGATTGCCAATCAGATTGCCGCACTGATCCGCACCGCCCCGAAATATTTCGTTGATGTGCAGAATCAGGATTGGTACAAGACTCTCGACGATCGTTTCGGTGGGTTTATTGATTTCAACGGCCTGCTTTCTACGGCCCAGGATCTCATCAGCAAACCGGAAAATTGGGCGCAGGTTGCAGGCGGGGTGTGGCAAGCTGGCGTGGGAATCGCGAACGGTCTGACCGCAGCGCTCATCGTCTTGATTTTGAGCCTGTACTTCCTGTCATCCTTGCAGGCCACAAAACGTGCTTTCTACAGCATCGTCGCACGTAGCAACCGTTCGAAAGTCATTGACATCACCGAACAAATCACGGCATCAGTCGGTGGTTACGTGAACGGCATGGTGATCCTCGCGCTGCTCAACTCGGTGCTCGGGTTCATCATGATGAGTATCGTGGGAGTGCCATTTGCGGGCTTGGTCGCGGTAGGCGTCTTCATGCTCGCGCTCATTCCGCTCATCGGATCCGTACTGGCAACCGTGCTGGTGAGCGCGGTCGCATTGTTCCACTCACCAACAACGGCGCTCATCGCGGCTATTTACTACCTCATCTACATGCAGGTCGAGTCCTATGTGCTCACGCCGCGAATTATGAACCGAGTGGTCTCGGTGCCAGGCGCGTTGGTGGTGATTGGCGCGCTCGCAGGGGGCACACTCCTCGGGTTACTTGGCGCGCTCATCTCGATCCCGGTGACCGCAATGGTGCTGATGATTATTAAGCAAGTGTGGGTTCCACGGCAAGAGACGCAGTGAGTCCCCTAAGTTGACGGGAAAACCAGTCGTCGTGTGACGAGTGAGGGTGGTAGTGTTGAAGTCCGTGGGAGCTAAGCAGCGCGAATCCGGAATAACGAAACATATCTTCGTGACCGGGGGTGTGGTCTCCTCGCTCGGAAAGGGCTTAACTGCCGCGAGGCTCGGCAACCTGCTCACCGCGCGCGGGCTGCACGTCGTCATGCAGAAGCTTGACCCGTATCTCAACGTCGACCCGGGAACGATGAACCCGTTCGAACACGGCGAAGTTTTTGTCACCGATGACGGGGCCGAAACTGACCTGGACATCGGCCACTATGAGCGCTTCCTCGGCATCAACCTCTCGCGGGCAGCAAACGTTACCACCGGTCAGATCTATTCTGAAGTCATCGCGAAGGAACGACGCGGGGACTATCTCGGCGCTACGGTGCAAGTGATTCCACATATCACCAATGAGATTAAGCGGCGCATGCGCCTGCAATCTCATGAGGTGCCACAACCAGACGTGATCATCACTGAAATTGGTGGCACGGTCGGCGATATCGAGTCACAACCGTTCCTTGAGGCCGCGCGCCAGGTACGTCACGAACTGGGCCGCAAGAATGTGATTTTCGTGCACGTGTCACTGGTTCCTTTTATGGGCGCATCCGGTGAACAGAAGACCAAACCGACCCAGCATTCAGTGGCTGCTCTCCGTTCGATCGGTATTCAACCTGATGCGCTTGTGTTGCGCAGTGATCGTCCGGTCACCGAAGATAACATGCGCAAAATTGCACTCATGTGTGACGTCGACGAAGGTGCCGTGGTGAACGCGGTCGACGTCAAGAGCATTTACGATCTCCCAAAATTGTTCAGTGACCAAGGTCTTGACCAAACGGTGGTTGAACATCTTGGCCTCGACACTCAGGCAAAAGCCGTGGACTGGACCCGCTGGCAGCCGGTGCTTGACGCTGTGCACAACCCGAAGGGCGAAGTCAACGTTGCGCTCGTCGGAAAGTACATCGATCTCCCCGATGCCTACCTCTCCGTGACCGAAGCGCTTCGTGCCGGAGGATTCGCGCACTCCACAAAGGTCAATATTCATTGGGTTGCCTCGGACGACTGCGAGACCCCCGAGGGTGCACTTGAAGCGCTCGGTAACATGCACGCAATTTGTGTGCCCGGTGGATTCGGAATTCGCGGGATCGAAGGGAAGCTCGGCGCGCTGCGATTTGCGCGTGAGAACGGTATCCCGACGCTAGGGCTGTGCCTTGGATTGCAGTGCATGGTCATCGAGTACGCGCGTCATGTGGTCGGCCTCGAGGGGGCATCCTCGACTGAGTTCGATGCGGAAACCCCAGTGCCGGTGATTGCAACGATGGCCGAGCAGGTCGACATTCTTGACGGTGGCGACCTCGGGGGGACCATGCGTCTCGGCCTGTATGAAGCGCACCTCGCCGAGGATTCCCTCGCTGCCGAACTCTACGGAGCGACGGTGGTGAGCGAGCGGCACCGCCACCGCTACGAAGTAAACAATCGGTACCGTGAGGAGATCGCGACCGCGGGGTTGAGGTTTTCAGGCACGAGTCCCGACGGTGAGCTGGTTGAATATGTGGAGCTGCCGACTGCGGTGCATCCGTTCTACATCGCGACGCAGGCGCATCCTGAACTTCGCTCACGCCCAGGCCAGCCGCATCCGCTGTTCGCAGGGCTGATCGGCGCAGCGATCGACAGACGCGAGGCTGCGCGACTGTTCGCGGAGACCGAATAGCGAGTCCGATGGCTGCGCTCACCCCTCAGCACGGTGCGGCTCGGTTTCTTCGACATGTTTCGCTCGAGCGGGGGCTCTCAGCACACACCGTGGATGCGTATGCGCGTGATCTCCGAGCGTACGAGTCCTGGCTGACCGAACGAGGAGTGGGTGATCTCGAGGCGGTGACTCCCGAGATGCTCAGCGAGTATGTGGCCGTGCTTGGGGGGTCGAATCCTGAGGCGCAGCGAGCCCCAATGGCACCTGAGAGCATTGCCCGGCGGCTCTCAACGGTGCGAAGCATGCACCGCTTCTTGTACGCAGAAGGTCTTCTCACGACCTATGCGGGAAGCGGAGTGAGGACTCCGAAAAAGGCGCAGCGACTCCCCAAAGCACTGTCTCACGAGCAAGTTGAGGCGCTCCTCGACGCGCCACCGGAAGACACGCCTGTTGGACTTCGTGACAGAGCCCTCCTGGAATTGCTGTATGCAACGGGAGCTCGAGTGAGTGAAATCACACAGCTCGACGTTGATGATGTCTTCTCGACGAGCGAGGCGCAGGATGCCTGGCTGAATCCGCATCAGTCACTCGCGCAGGGCGGGTTTCTCCGCATCACCGGGAAAGGTTCGAAGCAGAGGGTAGTACCGTATGGCAGCTATGCGGGTCGAGCACTGGCTGCATATCTCGTGCGGGCGCGGCCGGCCATGGTTGAGAAAGGCCCCGGCACTCCGGCACTCTTCGTGGGGCCTCGTGGTGGCAGGGTGTCTCGCCAGGGGGCCTGGTTAATCATTCGGGCAGCGGCTGAACGCGCTCACATCCCGACTGAGGTGTCGCCGCACACGCTGCGACACAGTTTTGCCACACACCTGCTCGCTGGCGGCGCTGACGTGCGGGCAGTGCAGGAACTCCTCGGCCACGCATCAGTGGAGACCACACAGATCTACACGCAGGTCACGATCGAGACGCTGCGTGACCATTACCTGACGGCGCATCCCAGAGCGGTGTGACTGGGGTATCTCTGATAAAAGTCGGTGAGTTCTTGCAGGGATTTGCCGAGACGTACACATATACGCATCACAAACTGTAGGTTGCGTACACTTTGAGTATGGATGATCGTACCGCTCGCACCTTTCCTGAACCGGACGCACTTTCGCTCCCGTTGCTGGAGGATGCTGACCACTTCGCGAAGCTTTCTGAAGAGGCCAAGCCCACCTGGCGAGGGTGGATTCACGCGGCGACGTTCCCCGTGGCAATTGCTGCGGGCGTGGTTCTGATTGTGCTGGCGCACGGTGGGATTGCAAAGGCGGCATCCGCCGTCTTCATGGCAAGCAGCCTCGTGCTGTTCGGTATTTCCGCGCTCTACCACCGAATCAATTGGCAGCCGAAGACAAAGCAGCTCTTTCGGCGACTCGATCACGCGAATATCTTCCTTCTGATCGCTGGTACGTACACGCCTATTGCGTTACTAGCTTTGCCCCTGGACAAGGGGATCATTCTCTTGATTGCGGTGTGGAGTGGCGCACTCCTCGGCATTGGGTTCCGAGTCTTCTGGCTCGGAGCGCCACGCTGGCTCTACGTGCCGCTGTACCTCTTGCTGGGGTGGGCGGCTGTCGTTTACATTGTTGACATCGCGCAGGCAAATCTGGCGGCGATGATCCTCGTCATTGTTGGAGGCCTGCTCTACACCCTGGGAGCGGTGATTTACGGGGTGAAGAAGCCGAACCCTGTGCCTGGCGTCTTCGGCTTCCACGAAATTTTCCATTCGTTGACGGTGCTCGCGTTTCTTTGCCACTGGACGGCAGCATTGTTGTTGGCACTCAACCCCCTGTACTTGAGGTAAGCTCCACCGGTTCCCAGAGTGCAGATAGCATTGCAAAGGTGAATGAAAGACGCGATCTGCGACCTGAGCCGCAGCCCGGACCGCTGTACAAGCTGTATCAGCGACGACTGAGGCGGCAGATTGATCCGGCACGCGTTCCGCACCATATTGCCGTCATTGTCGATGGTAATCGGCGTTGGGCGAAGTTGCGCCTACAGGAACAAGCGTCGGTAGGGCACCGCGCAGGGGCGAGAAAGATCCCCGAGTTTCTGCGCTGGTGCGAAGAAGCCGGCGTGCAGGTGGTGACGCTCTATTTGCTGTCGAGTGATAATTTGCAGGGCCGCGACAGTGAGGAGCTGGAGGCGCTCTTTACGATTATTGCCGACCTCGCTACGCAGCTGTGCGAAGTTGACGGGTGGCGGGTTAAACACGTGGGGACCTGCGAACAGTTGCCCGACGCGCTCACTCAGGCCCTCGAGCAGGCGGAGCGAGTCTCGCAAGATCGGGACGGGCTTCACATTAACCTGGCAGTCGGGTACGGTGGCCGCAGTGAAATTACCGCGGCGATGCGGAGCGTGATCGCGGAGCATCAGGCCGCGGGAGGGACGATCGAGACCCTCGCTGAGCGACTCACCCCAGAGATGATCGGCGAACACTTGTGGACGCGCGGTCAGGCCGATCCTGATCTGGTGATTCGCACCTCAGGTGAGCAGCGACTGAGTGATTTCATGATCTGGCAGTCTGCCTATAGCGAGTTCTATTTCGTTGAGGCGCTGTACCCCGACCTCAGAGAAGTCGATCTGCTCAGAGCTCTCCGTGACTACTCCCGTCGTCAACGGCGACTGGGTCGATAGGGCCGGCATGCGAGAATACCCACATGGCAATTGACACCGCAGACCTGCCAGATCCAGAAGATCTACCGCCAGACCCTGAGGATCTTCCGCCGGTCAATCTCAACCCGGGGTGGCTGAGCGCCGACGAACTCGATTTTGTGCGAGGTCGTCTCCCGGTGCTGTATGTGGAGGCCGTTCCGGTGCGAATCGACGGGAATGGGCGGGTGTCAGAAGTCGGGCTGCTTCTCCGATCTACCCCTGAGGGCGTGATGACCAGGGCGCTCGTCGCAGGGAGGGTTCGTTATGGCGAGACAATCCGTGAGGCACTGTACCGGCACCTGGAAACCGACCTGGGAGCAATGGCCTTTCCCCAACTCCCTGTGTCACCAATTCCCGCACAGATTGCGGAGTTTTTCCCGATGCCGGGGATGTCTCCGTACGTCGATGAACGTCAGCACGCAGTGTCGCTGGTCTTTGTGGTGCCCGTGACAGGTACCTGCACGCCGCGACAAGATGCGCTTGAGATGACCTGGATGACGCCCGAGGAAGCACTCGACCCAAGCACACTCAGCGAACTTGTTGGCGGCAGGGGCCGACTGTTACAGCAGGTGCTTTCGACGGTCGACTGGTAATGCGAACCGACGGTCGCAAGTATGCGCGACTCGTCGCTCGCGTTCGTCGTTAGCGTTCGTTTGCGGAGGAGCTCAGAAACTCCTCGAGCTTTTCGCGGGCAATGTGGTCAGGCATTTGCTGAGGTGGCGATTTCATGAAGTAGGCGGAAGCTGCTTCGACCGGACCAGCCTGGCCCAGATCTCGTGCCACCTTTGCACAGCGGATGGCGTCGATCATCGTGCCAGCGGAGTTGGGAGAATCCCACACTTCAAGCTTGTACTCGAGACTCATTGGCACATCGCCGAATCCGCGCCCCTCGAGACGAACGAATGCGAATTTGCGGTCTTCAAGCCATGGCACATGATCACTTGGGCCGATATGTACGTCACCTTCGGGCAGATCGACTTCAATGTTCGAGGTGACGGCCTGCGTCTTTGAGATTTTCTTCGACTTCAGCCGGCTCCGTTCCAACATGTTCTTGAAGTCCATATTGCCGCCAACATTGAGTTGGTAGGTGTGGTCAAGGGCGATACCGCGACTCTCCATAAGGTGCGCGAGCACACGGTGGGTGATCGTCGCCCCCACTTGACTCTTGATGTCATCGCCAACGATGGGAAGCCCCGCGTTGACAAATTTTGCAGCCCACTCGGGGTCGCTTGCTACGAAGACGGGCACCGCATTGACAAACGCCACCCCGGCATCGAGGGCTGCCTGTGCATAGAACTTCACCGCTTCTTCGCTGCCCACCGGCAGGTAGCACGCGAGTACGTCAGCGCCAGAGTCGCGGAGTACCTGGGCAACGTCAACCGGCTCAGCCGCTGACTCCTCAACTTCGTCCCGGTAGTACTCGCCGAGTCCGTCGAGGGTGGGCCCGCGGAGCACGTCAACCCCCAGATGAGGAACATCAGAGAATTTGATGGTGTTGTTGTGGCCAGCCCAGATGGCCTCGCTCAGGTCACTGCCGACCTTGGCTGCGTCGACCTCAAACGCCGCTACGAACTGGAGGTCAGCAACGTGGTAACCACCGAGTCGAACGTGCATCAGACCGGGGACCTGGTCATGGTCGTCGGCGCCTCGGTAGTATTCGACGCCCTGCACGAGTGAACTTACGCAGTTTCCGATGCCCGCGAGGGCCACCTTGACAGTCATTGCACCAAGCTTTCTGGAATGATCGTTTGCCTACACTGCAGGCACACCAAGGATCAATTTTAGTCTGTGCGGGGACCGAACAAGTACACCGGGAGTGTGGCGGTCGCTGCGGAAGGCGCCGCAACACAGGCGGTACGCTCAGTCTGTGCGCGAAAAAGCATTACCTGGAGCCAGATATCACATCACTGAGGTTGCGATACGCGCCGCGGTGCGTGCGGGCGAGGTTGCGCTTGAGGGGTTTCGGTCGGGCACCCTTGACACCCAACGAAAGCGTGATCAGCACGATGTGGTCACCCAGTACGACCGTGCGTGTGAAGCGTTGATTCAGGAAGAAATTCTCGCCTCGTTCCCACACTCAACGATCATCGGAGAAGAAGCAGGAACGGTGCTGGGAGATGCGGGTCCAGACACGCTGACCTGGTACGTCGATCCAATTGACGGCACCTCCAATTACGCGCGAGGAATCGCCATGTGGGCCGTCAGTATCGGGGTCGAGTGGAACGGGGAACTGATTGTCGGAGTCATTGTCGATCCGGTCAGCCAGCACGTGTTCTGGGCGGATGATCGCGGGGCGTTCCTGCGAGACGTAGAGGGAGAGCGGCGACTGAGGGCGGAAGGAACCCGCCGGGCATCGGAGGCGACTGTTGCGCTGAACTTTCCGCTTGCCCGCGATCTCGTGCATTTCCCCGAACTCGCCCTCACACAGTTTGCCGAAGTCACGAAAGCATTTGCGCAAGTGCGAGGCCTCGGGAGCACCTGTATCGCCCTCGCGTGGATTGCAGCGGGGTGGCTCGACGTGACGGTCTCATTCGAAACGAATCCCTGGGATGTCGCTGCGGGGGCCTTTGTCATTCGACAGGCCGGAGGGGTGTTTACCGGCTACCGCGACGGAAGAGCGGTAGCAACGCAGGATGCACACCTTGCGCCGCATTACTACGCGGCAGGTGCGGACGGTGAATTCGCGGTGCTGCACGACATCATGCGCACACAAAGTCAGCGGCCGTCTCGATAAGCCGCACCGTCGAGCGAACCTCGAGGGCGATGCTGCCAGCGAATCAGGTGGGCGCGATCAAATCGGGGAGAGCAGGTGCCGCAAGAGGTCTCGCGAGTGGGCCGACGGAAGCGCGAGTGTTCGTGTCCCGCAGGGCAGGCACCCACCCAGGATGCGAGTTCGTGTGCAACTTCACCCTGGTGGGTTCTCCCACCGTGGTAGCCGAGACTGCGTGCGATGCGTTTCCATCGTTCGCCATGCCCCGCGTCATGCCCAGCGAGGGCATGAGCGACCTCGTGAAGGAGTGTTTGCTGCACCTCGTAGTCGCTGCATTTCGCTGCAAGGTACCGTGACACGCTGATGCGCCGCTTGGAATAATTACACAGCCCAGCCCGTCGTTTGGCGTGATCGAATTCGAACGTCCAGGTTCCGTCACCAAACACCGGATCGAGGTGTGTTCGGATGAGCGTCTGTGCCCAGATGGTGACCTGTGTGAGGTCAGCCACGCCCAAACACCTCGTCGGGCGGTGACGGGCTCTCGACTGCAGAACGGTCAGTGACGGGCGCTGCGCCGCGAACCCATTCCGCGCATTCGCGCCCAACGAGCATTCGCGCCGGATGCGGGCCACCAGCCAACAGGCGGGGGAGCCATTCGAGGTTCGCATCGCCGGCAGAGGCAATCAGTACCACGTTGCCGAAACGGCGCCCCTTCAGCGTCTGCGGCTCGCCAATCGCCACGACCTGGGGGAACAGGGCTGCAAGGGTCGCCGCTTGCCCTCGCGGGAACGCTTGGCCGGCACCGCCGGTGGTATTCACGATGACCAAGCCCTCAGGGGCCAGGAGCGGAACGATGCGTTCGTAAAACTCGACGCTCGTGACATGGGCTGGAGTACGTGAACCAGCAAAGATATCGATGACGACAAGGTCCATCGCTCCGTGCATTCCTGCTGGGAGGCGTTCGAGCGTTGCACGCGCGTCACCGTGGCGCACGCGAATGCTCGCCCGCTTCGGCAGGGGCGCGGCCTGTCGCACCAGCTCAACAAGGACGCTTTCGAGCTCAATGACCTGTTGGCGACTGCCCGGTCTGGTTGCTTCGATATATCGGGGGAGGGTGAATGCCCCGCCACCAAGGTGTAACGCGGAGATTGGCGCCCCCGGTTCACGAAACAGATCGATTGCATGGCCAATGCGGCGAATGTATTCGAAGAACAGATCAGAGGGGTCTCTCAGATTGACGTGCGACTGGGGTGTGCCATCAATGGAGAGCACTACCGAGCCGGGAACCCAGCGATCCTCCTCAATTTCGGCTGTAAGCCCCGATGACAGGGTGACTGCGCCTGGGAGGTTCATTCACCCCGCCTGAGTGGGGTCGTAGCGAGGCTGAGCTCGTCAATTTTACGAAGCATATCGGCGTTTGAGGGCTCGACCTGGTGGCTTCGGTCTGGATACAGAATGACGGGAATATTCGTGCGCCCGCTGATGTCTTGCGCCACCTGCGTCGCAGCAGGATCTGACACGAGATCGATGTAGCGATACGGTGCTCCAGCCCGATCGAAAATGAGCTTTGCCCTGCGGCAGTCGGCGCACCAGTCAGCGCCGAAAATGATGGTCTCGTCACTCATGTAGTAAGCCTAACGGGCGAGGCTGACCGTGCCTGAGGGGCCTGTGGAAAACACCAACCTCAGGATTATGGGCGTTCTTGCAGATTCCCATACCATGAAACCTTGCGCGACGGTAACAGATGCATTACAGTTATTAGTTGCGCTTCGAATTTCTGTGTGCCTTCATATTGCGGTTGGCCTCACGCTCGATTCCCTATTGTCGCGGGCGAATCGAAGTCGCATACCGCTTATACCAGGTCATACGGCCCGACTGGGCCCACGGAGGTAGTTTCCTTGGCTGCTGCGCGCAACGCAACTTCCACCCATTCACCAAAGAACGGCCGCAATCATCAGCGGCTCTCGTTCGCCAAGATTAGTGACACCCTTGAGGTGCCAAACCTTCTTGCGCTGCAACTCGAGAGCTTCGACTGGTTGGTCGGGAGCGACGCGTGGAAAGCACGCGTCGCCGAGGCGCAGAAAGCAGGGCGAGAAGATATCGCCCTGAAGAGCGGCCTCGAGGAGATCTTTGACGAGATCTCGCCGATCGAAGACAACGCCGGCACGATGCAACTGTCGTTCGAGAACCCCATCCTCGACGAGCAGAAGTTCTCGATCGAGGAGTGCAAGGAGCGAGGCAAGACCTACTCCGCGCCTCTCTATGTCGAGGCGGCGTTCTAC
>CAZJOZ010000030.1:16238-17406 GCA_964547775.1 uncultured Leucobacter sp. | reverse complement strand
CGCTGCAGCGTGCGATTCAGTGTGGCAAGAGAGGAGGAGTCTTGCCGACCCCATTGACGCCGCGGAGCGGAACCGGTATTTTGCGGACGCCAGCGGCTTCGACGCTAGGGAGTGCTCAGCGGCGGCTGAACAAGGAGCTTCGCTCGCTCGCTCAAATACTCAGCGAGGGTGGGAGCGCCTGCGAGCGGAGCACCCTTGCGCCACCGCACCCGTACCTCGCCGGAGTCGATCCCAATGGGGAGCAATTCCGGGGCTTCGCTGAGCCCTGCTGGCGTCAGCTCGAGCGGACGCGCGTCGAAATTGACGACAGAACCTTGCGGGTAGCCGCCCTTGAGCGCGGCCGCAGCGAGGTCTTTCCGATCCTCGCGCGAGAGAGATTGGTAGCCCACACGGCCCCGTTCTGCGGCGCGCGTCACGTTGCCCGCCGCCCAGAGCTCACCCGCATCGCTCAGCAGGAGCGTGCCCAGTCGCCAGACCTCGCCTTCGGGGATCATCGTCGCCGGCTGAGTGAACACGAGCAACCGCTTCCGAGGCGCACGGTACCGAGCAAGTGCTTCGCGAGGCACCGATGCCGCACGCAACTTGGCCGCTGCCTTTTCGCATGCTTCGCGTGCACGCTCGCAGACATCAGAATCACTCACCCCGTCAGTGTATTCACGCAATAGGCTTATGGTGTGACAAGTTATGGGGCGATTTCTACCTTTGAAGTGGAACGCAAGTATGCAGTCGATGCACACGCCGCCTTGCCGCCTGCCGAAAGCTTCGCCGCGGTGGGCCTCACCGTTGATCGGCCGGAGCTGCATGAGATGCGGGCGACCTACTTCGATACGCCGGAAGGTGCGCTCGCCGCGCAGCGCCTCGCGCTCCGGCATCGCAGCGGAGGAAAAGATTCGGGATGGCACCTCAAGGCGAAAGGCGACGAGGGCGTTCGCGAATTGTGTTGGCCCGAGTCTCACGAGATGCCTGCAGGGCTCCGCGAAGCCCTGCGAGAAAAGGGCGTCAATCACGCCGCGGTTGTCGCCATTGCGACCGTGCAGACCACCCGGGAAACGACCGTGGTGCGTGACGCCTCGGGTAGAGCGGTCATTGAACTCGCCGACGACTCGGTTGATGCAACCAACGAGCGTACCGGTCGCCGTCAGCAGTGGCGTGAATGGGAAGCTGAGTT
>CAZJOZ010000030.1:0-16138 GCA_964547775.1 uncultured Leucobacter sp. | reverse complement strand
GGAGCTGACCCAGGAGCCGACTCGGGAGCGGCCCTGCTCGATCTGCTTGAGCCGTTGCTTACCGCAGCCGGAGCCACGCGGGTGCGAGACACGTCAAAGATTCAACGAGCTATGCAGCAGGAAGGCTAGCGAGCCATGTCGAAGAACAAACAACCGGTGAGCCCTGAGGCGCGACGCAAACAGATCATTATCGGTATCATCATGGGCATCATCGTCGGCGTTGTGATCAGCCTCCTGACACAGTTCTGGCTGTGGTTGCCCGCAGGGATCGCACTCGGGCTCGCCAGTGGAGCGATCATGAAGCCGCCCGAGCAGTAGACTTCACACCGCGTTCACCATTCACCCCAAAGACGAGGCATGTCATGCACCCCACAATTTTTGAACAACACCCACCCGCGGCCGCGACGGTGAATCAGGCGCTCGCCGGAACGAAACTCGGCTGTTTCTGGATCGAGGATGTCGCGGAAACCGCAGCTCACTACCCGCATGTGCCAGGATCGCTGCGCGCAGACGACGTGGTCGTGGGCGGCGGGTACGCAGGCCTGTGGACGGCAATCAAGCTGAAGACCGAGCACCCCGACCGCAGAGTTGTGTTGCTAGAAGCCAAACGAATCGGCTGGGCTGCCTCAGGGCGGAACGGTGGTTTCTGTGAAGCGAGCATCACCCACGGCGAACCAAACGCCGAGTCACGCTGGCCCGACGAGGTAGACCAGCTCCGTCGTCTGGGCTATGAGAATCTCGACGCGATAGAAACGTTCATCAACGAGCACGGTCTTGACGTCGACTTTGAGCGCACCGGCCAGCTCTCCGTTGCAAATGAGCCCTACCAGGTGGAATGGCTCGGCGAGAGTCCCGATCCCCTCGTTGAAACGCTTGACGCGAAGCAGGTGCAAGAGCGTATCGCGTCGCCCACGTTCTTGGGCGGCGACTTCTCACCTCGTGAAAACGCGAACCTGCACCCTGCGAAGCTTGCGCAGGAGCTCGCGCGTCACGCTGCCAATATCGGCGTCGAAATCTACGAATATTCACGGGTCACGAAACTCACCGGCGATGCAGACGGACCGCTGCGTTTCGAGACAGAACACGGTTTGGTGACGAGTGAGCGTGCCGCGCTCTGCACGAATGTGTTTCCCTCCTTGCTGAAGCGCTACGTGTTCCACACCGTGCCGGTCTACGACTACGTACTGATGACTGAGCCCCTCAGTGACGAACAGCTTGCCTCAATCGGTTGGGAGGGGCGTGAGGGTCTCGCCGATATGGCAAACCAGTTCCACTACTCTCGCCTCACCAAAGACAACCGCATTCTGTGGGGCGGCTACGACGCCATCTACTATGCGGGAGGTCGCATCCGTGAAGCTTACGAGGATCGTGAGCAGAGCTATCGGCGACTCGCAAGCCACTTCTTCACAACCTTCCCGCAATTGGCGGGGCTCAAGTTCACGCACCGCTGGGCGGGCGTGATCGATACCTCGACGAGATTCTGCGCATTCTTTGGTCAGGGCTACGGTGGCCGAGTGCAGTACGTCGCAGGCTTTACCGGCCTCGGTGTTGGTGCGACCCACTTCGCAGCAGATGTGATTGTCGACCGCTTAGAGGGTCGCAAGACGGAACGGACCGAGCTCGCGATGGTGAAAGAAATGCCGCTCCCGTTCCCGCCGGAGCCGCTCGCGAGTATCGGCGTCAACCTCACTCGCTGGTCACTGGATCGAGCCGACCACAACCATGGCAAGCGAAACGTGCTCCTGAAGACGCTCGATGCGCTCGGGCTCGGTTTCGACTCGTAATCGAATAGGGGAGATGAACGGATGGTCATGTTACTTCCAGAAGGATCCAACGGCGTGGTGCATGGCAGGGGAGCGATCGTTCCCCTGAAGCCGGTGCCCGCCGAAGAAGTTGATTACGGGAACCCACGTCAGGGGGTGCTCGAACTCGGTACGATCGGTGGCTGCGAAGCCGGAATTTGGGAGCTTCGCGATGGCGCCGTGCTCGACACAGAGGTCGATGAGGTGTTCGTCGTCATCTCGGGCGGCGCCACCATCAAACTGCTCGACGAAGGCCGAAGCGTTGACGTCAAGACAGGCGATGTGATGCGTCTCACGGCTGGCACCAAGACTCGCTGGATTGTGAAAGATCACATTCGGAAGGTCTACCTCGCCGCGGAATAATCGAGCTTCCCGCCGCTGCAGGAGCAGTTCGGAATCAGTGAGTGAACGAGGGTCACGTTCAGCTTTCTGAGAGGAGCCTGTGAGCACTAGAGTCGTACTCAGTGTGTTCACAGAGCTCTAAGGAGAGCAGATGAGTATGTCCTGGAAGCAGCATGGGGACGGCAAGACCGTCGCAGCCGACGCAATTGTGCTCCCCGAGGAGCGGTTGAGCTGGCCGAAGACCATCGGGTTCGGTGCGCAGCACGTTGTCGCAATGTTCGGCGCAACGTTCCTGGTGCCGCTCATTACGGGCTTCCCCCCAACCGCGACCCTCTTCTTTTCCGGCGTTGGCACCCTGCTCTTCCTGCTCCTCACCGGCAACCGTCTGCCGAGCTACCTTGGCTCGTCATTCGCATTCATCGCTCCGATCCTGGCCGCGACCGCTGACGGTGATATCGCTCGGGCATCGTTTGGCATCCTCGCCATTGGTGTACTCATGGCGATCGTTGGTCTCATCGTGCAGAAGTTCGGCACCGGCTGGATCAACGCACTCATGCCGCCTGTCGTGATGGGTGCGATCGTTGCCCTCATCGGCTTCAACCTCGCACCGGTCGTGAAGGACAACTGGAACGCGACCGACAAGTCGGGGTGGGTGGCCCTGATCACCATCGTGGCGGTGCTGCTGATCACCGTCGCATTCCGCGGGCTGATCGGTCGCCTCTCCATCGTGCTTGGCATGGTCGTCGGGTACATCGCAGCAGTAGCCATGGGTGAGGTTGATTTCTCTGGCGTTGCTGACGCTGCATGGATCGGGTTGCCCGACTTCCACCTCCCAGCGAACCCATTTGCTGACCCCTCTCTGTGGGGGCTGCTTCCCATGTTCCTGCCCGTTGTCCTTGTCCTCGTTGCGGAGAACGTCGGGCACGTGAAGAGCGTTGGGCTCATGATTGATCGCAACCTTGACCCGCTGACCGGTCGCGCACTTCTTGCTGACGGCCTCTCGACCGTGCTCGCAGGCTTCGGCGGCGGCTCAGGCACCACCACGTACGGTGAGAACATCGGCGTGATGGCGGCGACCCGCGTATATTCAACTGCGGCGTACTGGGTCGCTGGCATCGTGGCGATCTTGCTGGGCTTCTCGCCCAAGGTGGGCGCGATAATCTTCTCGGTGCCGTCTGGCGTGCTCGCCGGGGTCACCGTGGCGCTCTACGGCTTGATCGGCCTCATCGGCGTGAAAATTTGGATCGATCACAAGGTTGACTTCACGAAACCAATTAACCAGTTCACCGCCGCAATCGCGCTGGTGGTCGGTATCGCGGACTTTGGTCTCACTCTTGGTTCCGAGAGCAACCCCGTCGTGTTCAACGGCATCGCGCTGGGTACCCTGGCGGCGATCCTCGTCTACCACCTGATGGCGTGGGTGTCGAAGGTGCGGGGGCCAAGCAACACCGCCACGCTGCTCTCGAAGTAACGCGCCCAGGCACGGTCATGAAACGAATGCCCCCGCAACCGGTATGGTGTCGGGGGCATTCGGCGCGCCCTGAGACAGGTTGGGCCGCGGCGCGCCGAACGATGTACCGCAATTTCGCCGTTTCGGCGCATAAGGTGACGGTGTGTGGAGTGTAGATCGTCGAAAGCGCGAAGGCGGAGAGCCGAACGCGCCACGAGAGTCCGGAGGCGGTGGCCCGGTGAGTGAAGGCTCGCTTGCTCCGAAACCAGACATGGACTCGACGACGAACCTCAGCGATGCAACGTCGCACGACGTGCCATTGGTCACTGGGCCGGTGGCCGTAGACGCGTACGCCGCGGAACATCAGGAATGGAGAGAGGAGCTCGCCCGCATTGGCGGCAAGAGCCCCCTCATTCATTTCGATGACGATCCCACCACCCGCATCGAACTCTCCACCACGCACCCGGGCGGGATGCCGCAGTTCATCACCGGACAGAAGATCTTATTGTCGGCTCTCATTCGAGATGACGTCGCTCTGCGGCAGGCCCGCATTGCGGCAGGGCGGGTGACTGACAAGGCCACCGAAATGCGCACCGTGCGCGGGCTCGAAACGATCCATCTCGGGGTGGGCATTGCGAAATGGAGCTTTGAGGGGGAATCGTTCTGTGCCCCCGTGCTGCTGAGACCTCTCGCAATTCGTCGATACGGCCGGGATTTCGAACTCAAGCTGAAGAAGCACCCCATGGTGAACTGGGAGTTGCTGTCGGTGCTTCGCCAACAGTTCGGGATTGTGATCGACGCGCGAACGCTGCTCGAACTCTCGCAGAGTGAGGGCGTGTTCAAGCCGCAGCCGGTGATTGATCGCCTGCGTCAAATGGTCACCGGCGTTGCCGGCTTCGTGGTGCAACCCCGCTTAGTGGCCTCTTCGTTCCACAGTGTTGCCCCGCGTATGGTGGCAGACGCGCGCGGCCTCGACACCCCCATTTTGCAGGCGGTATGCGGCAGTGAAGTCGCGCAACAGCAACTCGACGCGGCGTACCGGCCGGTCACGGCGACCCCGGTGAATGAGCGGGCACCCGAGACAGATCGGCACCTCTACGATGCAGACCCCGAACAGGACGATGTGCTCGCGCAGATCGCCGCTGGTCATTCTGTCGTCATCCGCACGCTGCCCGGTACCGGCGGCACACAGACCGTCGTGAATGCGGTCGGAGAACTTGTGCGTGGCGGCAAGCGGGTGCTCGTCGTATCGCCTCGCCGATCGACCCTCGACGGCATTGCTCATCGCTTGCACCGAGTCGGGCTGCAGGGACTTGCGACCACACCGCGTCTGCTCCGACGAAACCTCGTGGAATCGATCAGCCGGAATGAACGTGCCGCAGCCCCGGCGATGCGCGACATTGACGATGCGCTGGTTCGACTCCGTTCGGTGCTGCTCGGCTACAACGACGCGCTCACCACCGTGGATCCCCGTTTTGGGGTGTCCCCGCTGCAGGCGCTTCGTGAACTCACCAAGCTGTCAATGCTTGAACACCCTCCGGCGACAACGGTGCGCCTGGATGATCGAGCGCTCTCGCAACTCACCCTCGACCGGAGCTCGGTCGCGGAGGACCTCACGGAAGCCGCCAGACTGGGACAATTCGAGTATGGCCCGAGTGACTCGCCATGGTACGGCGTCAGCTTCGCAACGACCGAAGCGGCTCGTAGCGCTTACGCACTCGCCGTGGATCTCGCCGAGACCCAGTTGCCACGCCTCATTTCGCAGGCAAATGAGCTCATTGAACAGACCACCCTGCGCCCCTACGAGACCATTGCCGAGCTCGGGGTCTACCTCAGGTTACTGATGGGCGTGCGGGATACGCTTGATCGTTTCTCGCCCGAAGTGTTTGATCGATCGATCACGGATATCGTCGCCGCACACGCTCCCCGCGGAGGCGACGATATGACCAATGCGAATCGTCGTCGACTGCGCAAACTTGCCCGTGAGTACGTGCGCCCGGGCGTGCACGTGAGTGACATGTACGCGCGGCTGACACAGATTCAGCAGCAGCGAGTGCTGTGGCAGCGATACAGCACGGTGGTCGGTTCGCGGCCAGAGGTACCGCTGGGCATTGCCGACGTGGTGGAGTCCTTCCAAACGGCCTACACCGGGCTGGACGAGCTTGACCGCGTGCTCGGTGTGCAGCACGACAGCGACCGACTCAGGTCGATGCCGCTCGCCATGCTCGCCCGCCGCACCACGGATCTGGCCCGCGAGAGTGAAGTGCTGAAGAACATTCAAGAGCGCACGGCAATCGTGGAGCGATTGCGGACGGCACACCTTGAGCCGCTCATTGACGATCTCTCGGCACGCCATGTGCCCGCATCTCAGGTTGCCGCCGAACTCGAACAGTCGTGGTGGCAGTCAGCTCTCGAGCGCATGCTGCAGACTAATGAAGCACTGCTCCGCGCCAATACCGGTGTTGTCGAACGGCTTGAAGCGGACTATCGCACGGTTGACGACGCACATGCCAGCGCCGGCGGCGCCTTACTCGCTGCTCGACTCGCCGATGCGTGGCGCATTGCGGTGACGGATCACCGCGGAGAAGCTCTGGCCTTGCGTGAACTGCTGCGAAGTGGCGAAGCAACCATCCACGCGCTCGCATCGCAGGCACCGACTCTGCTGCGCACTCTCGCGCCGGTGTGGGTGATGTCACCCTATGAGGTGGCAGAGCTGCCGCAGGATATGCACTTCGATACCGTGGTGCTGGTCGACGCAGGAGCCACAACCTTCGTGGAGAACCTGGGCGCGATCCGGCGGGGCAGCCAGATCGTCGCATTCGGAGACGAAGTCACTCAAACCCCCTCGACGTTTGACATTGCGGTTCGCAGCATTGATGGGGACACGGACGACACCACCGGTGAAGACCTGCACGGGCGGAGCGCATACGCGCTCTTGCGTGGTGTGCTTCCGGAACTGGCGCTCACGCGCAGCTACCGTGCCGGTGGCGAGGATCTCACGAACCTCGTGAATGGTCGATTCTATGGCGGCGAAATTCAGTCGTTGCCGTGGGCGGGCACGTTCCTCGGTGCGTCGAGCCTCACCGTCGAATTTGTCCCCGACGGGCAGGGGCTCCCAGACCCGCACACCGGTGCCGTGGAGAGCACCGACGCCGAGGTCGATCGAGTCGTGCAACTGGTCTTGCAGCACGCCGCGGAACGGCCGCGTGAGTCACTCATGGTGCTCACCGCGAGCACACGCCATGCGGTGCGGGTGCAGCTCTCGGTGTTGCGCGCTTTCTCGAAGCTCCCGCAGTACCGTGAGTTCCTGCTCGGCGAGCGTGCGGAACCGTTCGTGGTGCTGACCCTGGAACAAGCCATGGCCCAGAGCCGCGACCGAGTCATCTTCTCGGTTGGGTACGGCCGCACGCCGCACGGGCGGGTGCTGTCAAACTTTGGCGCACTCGGGAAGCCTGGCGGTGAGCGTCTCATCGCGGTCGGCATGACAAGAGCCCGCCGCGGCATGACGATCGTGAGCTGCTTCCGACCCGAACACTTAGAAACCGCTCGGCTCAGGTACGGTGTGGTTGAGCTGGCTGAGCTGTTGGCCCTTGAACATCCGGAGCCGAAGGCCGTCTCACTTCCGGCCGAGCGCGATCCCCTGCTTGGAGAGCTGGCCGACCAGCTGCAGCGACTGGGGTTGCAGGTTGCCCTTGATTACCACGGATCCATTCCGCTTGCCGCGTCATACGGTGAGCGTGCGATTGCCGTTGATCTTGACCTCTCAGGCGCGGAAGAAAGTTTGCGCGGTGCACTGCGATTGCGGCCCGCGGTGCTTCGACGACTCGGGTGGCATTACCACCGAGTGCACAGTTTTGACCTGTTTGCAGACCCCGAGCGGGTTGCTCTGAGGATCGCGGGCATTATTGGGTACGAGCGTGAGCAGGAACCCGCGGCTCCCAGCACGGATGCCTCGTCAGCTGATGCTGAGGCTCCGTCATAGCTAGGAGCATGGTCGTGCACGAGCACGTGTCTGACCCCTCGGACGAGGTGGGCACCGATGATCCTCGGGATCCGCGAGCCTCAACACCGAAGCGCAGCCGTCGACCGCGGCGCGCGCGACTCGAGGCGCCCGCGGGAACCGACCCTGAGCCCTACGATCCACCGGTCGCCCCGAGGGAACCAGAAGAGAATGACGCTCGCCTTCGTGAGGATGTGCCCCCGCACTGGGGTTAAGTTCATTCGACGGGAAAACGGTGAATGCTGGTCGGGGTCACCACGCCAGTTACCGCGAAATCGTGGGCTTCAGAGGGCAACTCGTCGAACACTTCCTCGTCGTACACCACGGCGAACACCGGGGGCCGTCGCTCCATGGAGGCAAGCATTCGATCAAAGTAGCCACGCCCCCAACCGAGACGGACGCCCTGACGATCCACGGCAGCCGCCGGGATCAACATGAGGTCGACTTCGTGCGCAGCGAGTGGGCTCAGGAATTCGCCGAGTGGTTCACTGATCCCGAAGAGACCGGAAACCGTCCCTTCATCGCTGGGTCTGATCCAGTCGAGGAGGCCATCGGGCCTCGCTGAGGGAAGCAACGTATCGATGTGGTGCGCACGTGCCCAGGAGAGGAAGGGACGGGTATCTGGCTCACCCCGTGCCGGTAAGAAACAGGTGAGTGAGACTGCACCAAGAGCGGTCACCAGCGCAGAGAGTTGTTCCGTCAGCGCAATACCAAGCGAGCGTTGATCTGCTTCGTCTCGAGCCGCGCGTTGCTCCCGCACCCACGCGCGAACCTCGTGTTTCCGATCAGCGCTCCCAGGCATGTCCAACAGTGTACAAACTCGCACCTCGCGGGGCGGAGTGTCTGAGGCAGATGGATATGATACTGACATGACTTCACCAGCAACTCATTCAAGCGTGCGCAAAGCCGTGATCCCGGCTGCAGGGCTTGGCACCCGGTTCCTCCCCGCGACCAAAGCAATGCCCAAAGAGATGCTGCCAATCGTTGACAAGCCTGCGATTCAATACGTCGTTGAGGAAGCAGCCAATGCTGGCCTTCGTGACGTGCTGATCATCACGGGGCGTAACAAAGAGAACCTCATCAGCCATTTTGATGGGGTACCCGAGCTCGAGTACACCTTGGAGCGGAAGGGTGACGAGGGGAAACTCAGCAAAGTCCACGAGGCAAGTGAGCTTGCTGACGTGCACTTTCTTCGACAGGGGCAGCCACTCGGGCTTGGTCACGCGGTAGGTCGCGCCCGCGACCATGTGGGTAACGAGTCATTTGCCGTGTTACTGGGCGATGATCTGATGGATTCGCGCGATCCCCTGCTGACGCAGATGATTGAGGCACACGACACCCATCAAGCGACGGTGGTTGCGCTTATGGAAGTGCCACCGGAGCAGGTGCACCTGTACGGGTGCGCCGCAGTTGAACCCACCGATGAGCCTTCGGTGGTGCGCATCACTGGTCTCGTCGAGAAGCCTGATCCCAGCGAGGCGCCGTCCAATCTCGCGGTCATCGGCCGCTATGTGCTGCGACCCGAGATTTTTGACGTGATCGACGAGCTCGAGCCTGGCAGGGGCGGCGAATACCAACTCACCGATGCGCTCAATGTGCTGGCAGCGGGCGAAGGGAAAGGTCCCGTGTACGGGGTCGTCTTCGGAGGTCGCCGTTATGACACCGGAGATCGAGCTGAGTGGATCAAAGCGAACGTGCTGCTCGGCGTTGAACATGAGGAGCTTGGTGAAGAACTGCGCGACTGGATGATCTCCTTTGCCGATCACCTGCGCAATGCAAGGGGTTGAGTGAGCCCACTGCCCCACCCCATTGAATCGCCAAAGCCACGGTCTTCGGGGGCCGTTGGCCTTCGCGAAATTCACGTGCGAGATGCGCGAGTTGTGCGCCAGCTCTTAACCGACAATCGCGCTTGGCTCGAGCCGTGGGAAGCGACGTTCCCGGGGGGCGGGGGAGCGGCACCCGGTACGCACTCCATGAGGCCCGTGATCCGGGCGATGACGCGTCAGCGACGACAGGGCGTGGCAGTCAGCTTTGTGATGCTGCTGCAGAACCAAGTGGTTGGGCAACTGTCGATCAGTGACATCTGCGGGGGAGCGCTCCGCTCCGCATCAATCGGTTACTGGGTCTCACAGCATGTGGCGGGCCGCGGAGTCACTCCCACCGCGGTTGCGCTGGCGATCGACTATGCCTTCTGGGAATTGCGATTGCACCGTATCGAAATCTGCATTCGTCCCGAGAACACAGCCTCGCTTCGCGTCGTCGAAAAGCTCTCCATGCGGTACGAAGGCAGGCGCCCAAGATACATACACATCAACGGTGAGTGGCGTGACCACGAGAGTTTCGCGGTGACCACCGAAGAAGTGCCAGAAGGAATGCTGGCAAGACTCGGCGCGCCACCAAACTGAATGACGGCCATGACCGTACAGTGAGGCGCATGGGAAGCGGACTGTTCGGCGGCGGGGTGATCTTCGTAGTTGCGGCGCTGCTTTGGGCTGCCGTGCTGGTGCCCAGTTGGATGCGCCGACGAGAGTTCAAAGCTGCCGAGCGAAACGCCCTCCGCCTGCAGCGCACACTGCGGGTGCTCGCTGAGACCGCAGAGGTACCCACCGAAGTGCGAGTCGAGGCAACGGCGCGTGAGGCTCTCGCGCAGGAGCGACTGTTGCGAACCGCACAGCGACGCCAGGAAGCAGAGCGGAAGGCGCAGCTTGCTGAAGCTCGCGCTGCTCAGGTCCGCGCCGAGATGAAAGCTCAGCAAATGAAACGCAAGCAAGCCGCGCTCGTCCGAGCAGCAAAACTCCGTCGACCATGGGTGCGCCGTTTGCGCTCTGTGGCGGTGCTCACGTTTGTGCTGGCCTTTCTCACCGCCCTGATCGGGGCGGGGCTCGCGATCGCCGGGCTCGGTATGACGGTGATGATCGCAGCCTTCGCGACGTGTGTCGCTGCACTCGGCGGACTCGTGCTGCTCGCTCCGGGCCGCGTGAGAATGGTCGAAATTGACCTAGAAGTGGAACCCGAGACGAGGCGTGACCCGGTTCAGCGCGCAGTGAACCCCGCCACGGAGCCCGTATCACGCGCCTCTGCCCATGCTGAAGCACAGGCGCTCGCGGCCGCCCATGCGGAGCGTGCAAGGGCTATGGCACGTGCTCGGGCGCAGCGACCCGCACCGCTCGATAACCAACCTCATTCGATCCTGCTGCAAGAAGCGCAACGGCAGGTGCAGGAGCAGCGGGCACAGGAGCAGCGTGTGCACGCGCGACTGGCGCAAGAGTCGCCGACACTTGATGCGCCGACACTTGATGCGCCGACGCAGGGGGTTGTGGCAGGCAGCGCCCAGGAGCCGACCCCTTCGGAGGCGCCGGTCTCTGCGCGAGTCTCACCGTCGAGCGCGGCGTCGGCACCGCGTACCGCACACGCTGCACGCTCCGTCGCTGAGGCATCTGAGATTGCGGAGCGTCTTCGTACTCGTGGGCTTGGCGATACGTCTGACGGGATGCTTGACCTTGACGAGGTGCTGCGCAGTCGGCGCCGCGCCGGCTAAGAGGAGTGACCGCTCGCGGTGGCGCCGGTGAGATGAGTGTTCACCGAAGCGGGAGCTGAGGGAGACTCAGCAAACCTCACAAGTCGCGACGGTAGACTGCATACTCATGGACAATTGGTGGGTCAACGCGATCTGGTCGATCACCCCGACCGTGCTGATCGGCATATTTTTCTTCGGGGTGTTGCGGCTCATTCTCCGTGCCGATCGCACCGAGCGTCGCATTTACCGCGAAATGGAAGCCGCGGAACGTGCACGTCTGGGCCTGCCTCCCAAGGAAGATGCGCAGTCCCAAGCAAACGAAGCGCAGTAGATCTCCGTTTTTCGAACGCTCGTCTCTCGCAAGTAGGCGTCTCTCGACAGTAGGGGTCTCTCGAAAACACGCTTCGGTGGAAAGTGCGCTTCTGCGGAACGGACGCATCTGTGGAACGGACGCTTCTCCCGAAAACGAGCAGTGCTCCGGTGTGCTCGTGCGCGCGTGAATCGCCTGGGGTGTACGAAAAATATCACCGGTGATGAACGCACGCCCTAGACTAGCCACATGCAGCTGACCACCTTCTTTGACATCATCGCCGAAGAAGAAGCGTTGTGGAGCTCAGTGAATTGGCCCCTCGTCTGGACCGGTCTCGTGCTGCTGGTGGACAATTTGATCCGCGTGGGCGCCCTATTCGTCGTGCCAAAAAACCGTCGTCCCACCGCGGGAATGGCCTGGCTGATGGCAATCTTCCTGTTGCCGATCCCCGGGCTCTTGCTGTTCCTGCTCATTGGCGGGAACACGTTGCCGAAGAAGCGCACCGCGAAGCAGCAGATTGCCACGAAGACGATCGGTGAGATTGCTGATCGTGAACAAGCGCAGATTGGCACCGACCTTCGCGCGCTCCCCGCGGGGGTGTCGAACGCGGTCATCCTGGGACGAACCCTTGGCGCGCAACCGATGGTGCGCGGAAACCAAGCGTCGATCTGTATCGATTATGAAGAGTCATTCGCGCAGATCGCCGCAGCGATCCGTGCAGCGAAGCGGTACGTGCATATTGAGTTTTACATTCTGGTGCATGACGAGACCACCGATGACGTGTTCGCAGCGATGCGCGAAGCACGGGCCCGAGGCATCGAAGTTCGTGTGTTGCTGGACCACATTTCTGCGGTGCGCAACCCCGGCGCGAAACGCACCGCGAAGAGCCTCAACGAGATGGGGGCAGAGTGGGCATATATGCTGCCGGTCCGTCCGTGGCGTGGTGAATGGCAGCGCCCGGATCTGCGGAACCACCGCAAGCTCGTCGTCGTTGACGGTGAGGTTGGCTTCATGGGATCACAGAATCTCGTGGACTCAAGCTACAACAAGTCATCCAACATTCGTCGGGGCCTCCACTGGCGTGATCTGATGGTGCGGGTCGAAGGGCCAGCGGTGATCGGCTTGGAAGCGGTCTTTCTGAGTGACTGGTATGTCGAAACCGGTGAACCGATCCGCAACCTGATCGACGGCGAGATTGAGTTTTATGCCCCGGGCAGCCTCGACTGCCAGGTCTTGCCGAGCGGACCAGGCTTTGGTCGTGAGAATAATTTGCAGGTGTTTGTGTCGCTGCTCTACACCGCGAAAAAGCGCATCAGCATCACCAGCCCTTACTTCATTCCCGAGGGCGCCATTATGCATGCGCTCGGTGCTGCAACCGCTCGCGGCGTCGAGGTCGAACTGTTTGTGTCAGAAATCGGCGACCAGGCGGTCGTCTATCACGCACAGCGCTCCTACTACGAGGAACTTCTGAAGGCGGGGGTGCGAATCTTTATGTATCGCCCGCCCTACATTCTGCACTCAAAACATTTCACGATCGATGATCATGTCGCGGTGGTGGGCTCATCAAACATGGATCAGCGTTCATTCAACCTCAATATGGAGGTATCGATGGTGGTCTATGGCGAGTCCTTCGTGCGCGAGCTCGACCAGGTGATCGCCCACTACCACCAAAACTCTCGTGAACTGACGCTCGATGAATGGCAGCAACAGCCTCTCCGCTCTCAGCTGCTCGACGGACTCGCGCGCCTCACCTCAGCGCTGCAATAGTGGTGTTCCAGCAGCAGGTGGTTATGCCTGCAGGGTTTGCGCGGCCGATCCTGGATGCTGAATCTCGACGCTGAGGAGATCGCCGACCTCGCAGTTGAGTGCGCGGCAAATAGCGGTGAGGGTGGAGAACCGGATCGCTTTCGCGCGGTTGTTCTTCAAGATCGAGAGGTTGACAATGCTCACCCCAACCTGTGCGCTGAGTTCCGTCAGGGTCATGTTCCGTTCGGCAAGCAATGCGTCCAGATGACATCGGACGCCGTGGGCATCGAGTTGATCCGGTGGCGTCATACCAGGCCCTCCGTTTCTCGCTGCAGTCGATCGCCAACAGCAAATACGGAAGTGAGAAATGCGGCGACGAAGGTGGCGCCAATGAGCACCGATAGGTTGACGCTTATCACCACATTGTCAAAGGTTTGTTCGGATAGTCTCGCGAATGCGCCGTTTGCGACCATGTTGCCGAAGAACGGTGCGAGGATGAGGCCCGCCAGCACCGTCAGCCCCGCCGCGGTCACGAGGCGAGTGTTGCGGCGACTGAAAATGCGCCCGCGAAAGAGCTCGGAGCACAGCAGTGACAGGAGGATCACGGTCGCTCCGGTAGCAATCACGACGGTTGCGACTTCGAGGATGCCCGCCCCGACGGAGGCTATCGGCAATGCGTCGACCGTAAGCGTGGCGCGGTCAAGCTCGACCGTGACCGGACTGCCATCAACGCCCAGCGGCGCAGTGGCGGGAGTGGATGAAAACACGGCGGGAACGGAAACGTCGGTATTGCGGAGAAGCTCCACGACCCTCGCAATTCCCCGAATGAGGACGTAGAGAAACGATGCGATCCCGGCACCGATGAAGAGCCAGAGCGCTGCGGCGTCACCCCTGCTCAAGCTTGGTTCTCGGCGGAGTTGATTCATGAGGATCCTTTCGGGGTGAGGGGGCATTGTGGTGCAAGGTGTCACGAGCGAACGGTACGCGCGGTGAGTACGGGCGGCCATTCTGGACGGCCGACACGGATGACTAGCGTAACGATTATCGTTGTTATCGATATTCAATATTATCGCTTATCGATAAGAATGACGCAACATGGATGACCACCGAGGGGCTCCTGGCCTGCTAAGCGAGCGAGAATGCTTACCCCGATGCCCCTGGAAATAACATCCCGTAAGCCCTGAGCGAAGTCCCCCCAATGCAGTGTGACGCCCAGGGCGAACACCGGCCAAATCACGAGATTCGCCTCGTAGTCTGTTGGTAAGTGTTGCGCGGGCAGACCGTACCCGGGCGACCGCATGGAGGAAAGATGTTCGAAAGATTTACCGATCGCGCCCGTCGCGTTGTTGTGCTCGCCCAAGAAGAGGCGAAAATGCTGAACCACAACTACATCGGCACAGAGCACATTCTGCTCGGTCTCATTCATGAGGGCGAGGGGGTTGCTGCAAAGGCGCTCGAACAGCTCGACATCTCACTTGACGCCGTGCGCGAGCAGGTGACGGACATCATTGGTACCGGTCAGCAACCGCCCGCGGGCCACATTCCCTTCACGCCACGCGCAAAGAAGGTGCTCGAACTGTCGTTGCGTGAAGCACTGCAGCTCGGTCACAACTACATCGGCACAGAACACATTCTGCTTGGCCTCATTCGCGAGGGGGAGGGTGTCGCAGCACAGGTCCTGGTCAAGCTTGGTGCTGACCTGAACCGCGTGCGACAGACCGTGATTCAGTTGCTCAGCGGCTACCAGGCAGGCAAAGAAACCGCCACGGTGGGGGCTCCTGAGCAGCAGACTGAGGTAAAAGGTTCGCAGGTACTCGACCAGTTCGGTCGGAATCTGACCCAGGCGGCTCGAGAGGGCAAGCTTGATCCGGTGATCGGCCGTGAGAAAGAGGTCGAGCGGGTCATGCAGATCCTGTCGCGCCGCACCAAGAACAACCCGATCCTGATTGGCGAGCCGGGTGTCGGCAAGACCGCTGTGGTTGAAGGCCTCGCGCAGGCGATTGTTTCCGGTGAGGTGCCTGAGACGCTGAAAGACAAGCAGGTCTACGTGCTTGATCTGTCATCGCTTATCGCTGGTAGCCGCTACCGCGGTGACTTCGAAGAGCGGCTGAAGAAGGTCACCAAAGAGATTCGGAATCGCGGCGACATCATCATCTTCATTGACGAGATTCACACGCTCGTCGGCGCCGGTGCGGCGGAGGGTGCTATTGATGCGGCAAACATTCTGAAGCCGATGCTCGCCCGCGGTGAATTGCAGACCATTGGTGCAACGACGCTCGACGAGTTCCGGAAACACTTCGAAAAGGATGCCGCGCTCGAACGACGGTTCCAGTCCATCATGGTGGGTGAGCCGTCTGTTCCCCACGCGATGAACATCCTGAAGGGTCTCCGCGACCGTTACGAAGCACACCACAAGGTATCGATCACTGACGGCGCAATTGCGGCGGCAGTGAATCTCTCTGATCGGTACGTGCAGGACCGCTTCCTGCCCGACAAGGCCATTGACCTGATTGATGAGGCGGGGGCACGGCTTCGGTTATCCATCCTGTCGAGCCCTCCGGAGCTTCGCGAATTTGACGAGAAGATCGCGACGGTTCGCGCCGACAAAGAGAAGGCGATTGAAGATCAAGACTTCGAAAAGGCGGCCGCGAAGCGTGATGAAGAGAAGAAGCTGATCGGGGAACGTCTGCGTCTTGAGAAGCAGTGGCGCAAGGGCGACGTTGAGACCACCGCAGAAGTTGACGAAGGACTCATCGCGGAGGTGCTTGCACAGGCGACCGGAATTCCTGTGTTCAAGCTCACTGAAGAAGAGACCGCTCGCCTGCGCTTTATGGAAGAAGCGTTGCATCAGCGGGTAATCGGGCAGAACGAGGCCATCTCTGCGTTGGCGAAGACGATTCGTCGGCAGCGAGCAGGGCTCAAGGATCCGAAGCGCCCCTCGGGCTCGTTCATCTTCGCCGGGCCCACCGGC
>CAZJOZ010000029.1:17035-18628 GCA_964547775.1 uncultured Leucobacter sp. | reverse complement strand
GGACTCAAGCTGTTGCCCATCGCCGCAGAGCATGGAAAGCTCACACCCGACCTGGTCGATCGGGAGGCCTGGGGCTACGGCAATGTCCACCGCGCTCAGCCGCTCGCCGTCTCGATTGCGCAGAGCACCGAGCTGGGCACGGTCTACACGCCTGATGAGGTGCGTGCGCTGGCTGAACGAGCGCACGCACACGGCATGGTGCTGCACATGGATGGTTCCCGGATCGGCAATGCCGCAGCGCACCTCGGGTGCAGCCTCGCCGACCTCACCTCGGAGGCGGGCGTCGATGTGCTGAGCCTCGGCGGCACGAAGAACGGACTGCTCGGAGCCGAGGCGGTCATTGCGTTGCGCCCGGAAGTCGTGCCTGGGCTTGCCCACCTGCAGAAAACCAATATGCAGCTCGGCTCAAAAATGCGATTCCTGTCGGCGCAGCTGCTAGCCCTCTATGACGGTGATCTGTGGTTGCGGTCCGCGAGCCACGCGAACGCGATGGCCCAGCGTCTCTTCACGCAGCTCGAGGCGCTTTCCTCGTCGCAGCGCGACGGCGACGCCTCTCGTGTGACGCTCCCCAGCCCGGCCCAGTCGAACGTGGTGTTTGCGACCCTCACCGACGAAGCGAAGGCGCGGGCACGCACTCGTTTCGCGTTCTATGACTGGCCCGATGCGTCTTCGTCCCTCGTGCGACTCATGTGCTCTTTCGACACCACGACGGAAGACGTGGATTCTCTGGTGAGCCTGATTGCAGGCTAGTCACCCGTGGCGCGGGGTCGCGGCAAATGCCATCCTCGCGCAACGGAAAGGAGCCTGAGAGTCACTGCTGCGGCCCCGCCAATGAGTGACGCGATGGCCGGTTGATCAGTCAGCGCGGTTCCAGCGACGGCAAGCCCCGCACCGACGAGCGCTGACACCGCATACAGTTCACGGGTGAGCACCGCTGGCACCGTGTTCACAAGCACATCGCGGATCACGCCGCCCCCGATCGCGGTGATCGTGCCAATCAACACGGCCGTCAACCAGCTGTGCCCACTCACCATGGTCATCGCGGCGCCGCTTGCCGAAAAGAGACCCAGCCCGAACGCGTCATAGACAATCTCGAGCCGATTGATTCGCGCAAGGGTGGGGTGCCACACAAACACCACCAGTGAGCCGGCCGCCGCGACAGCGAGGTTCGGCCAATACACGAACGACACGGGTGGGTGCACGCCAAGCAGCACGTCCCGCAGAATGCCGCCTCCCAGGCCGGTAAAGCTGCCCACCACGATGACGCCGAGAAGGTCGAGATTGCGGCGCACGCCGACCAGCGCGCCCGAGATCGCGAACGCGAGAATCCCTGCGAGCTGGAGCACTTCATAGACCACGCCACCCACGGTCTTGATCCTAGCTGGCCGGCCTGCGCGGTCCCGGGGCGCTCTCACTCAGTAGAATGTCGACGGCGACAGACACAGGAGAAACGCAATGCTCGGGGTAGTGCAGGGATTCGCGTTGATCCTCAGCATCATTGGCATTGGCTACCTCATTGGTCTCTTCGGTGTGGTGAAGGGTGAGCAGCGTCGGGTGTTGAACCTCGTCGCGTTCTATGTCGCCTCACCAGCG
>CAZJOZ010000029.1:0-16935 GCA_964547775.1 uncultured Leucobacter sp. | reverse complement strand
CCATCATGGTGACCACCTTTGCGTCACTCATCGTCATCGCTGCGATTGCGTGGCTAGCTGCGGCGTGACGGCGATTCCATCGGCGTTGCCGGCACAAAGAGCGCCGCAACTGCCGTCGTGATGGGAACCGAGAGCACCAGACCGATGCTTCCTGCGAGCGTGCGCACAATCTCGATGGCGATGTCCTCTTGGGTCAGCAGTGAGAGCACCGGGCGATTGTAGAGGTACAGCAGGATGAGCGCGCTGAGCGCCGCCCCCGCATAGGCGAAAAACACCGTGTACACCGTGGAGGCGATGTGGTCACGACCGATGCGCATCGCACGAGCGTAGATTTCGCGACGGGACATCTGGGGTGCCGCGGCGCGAAGTTCCCACACTGACGATGCTTGCGTGATCGTCACATCGTTCAGCACGCCGAGACCAGCGATGAGGATTGATGCGGTGAGGAGTCCCCGGAAATCAATCTCCGAAACCATTCCTGACAGCAGTCCAGACGCTTCATCGCCAAGCCCGCTGAGGCGGGTCACACGTACGGACACCCACGACACTGCGGAGATAATGACGACCCCGGCGAGCGTGCCGATCAGCGCTGATGTGGTGCGCATGTTTGCGCCATGCACAAAGAACAGAGTGACAAACATGATCGCGGTGGAACCAACGAGACCGATCAGTAGCGCGGGGCCACCCGTAATCAATGCGGGCAACACGAAACCGAGCAGCACCCACGCGGCTACGCCGAGCGCAATTAAGGCGAACACTCCCCGCAGGCGACCAACGCCGATCACGACGCCTGCGAAAATCAGTGCAATGACCGCTAGCGGGAGGTTCCGCACCACCCCGGACACTTCGTAGGTGTTCGCGAGCTCATAACTCCGAGCTGCCGTGTCACCGCTCTCACCGGGCACCGCGGCGATTGGGAACCCTACCAATTCGACCCGATCACCGGCACGGATGCCCGAGTTCGCGAGCGTGCCCCGGATGGTGATCTCGACCACGCGACCGCTGTCCTCACCGGTCAGCAGCCCCACACTGATCTGCTGGCACGCATCTGGCACGCTCTCGCCGATTGCTTCTTCCTCGCAGCGTTCACCACCACTGAGCACCTCGCCGCGCTCATAGGTGACCCCACTCACGGCGAAACTCGCGCGTGTCGCGGTTTCTGCAACCTTTTCGCTATCGGGCCACAACGCGACCAGACCGATTGCGGTCGCAAGCGCGATGAGTGCGAGCAACACGAAAGTGATGATGCGCACCGCCCGTGAAACCTCGACCGCGCCGTCCGGTGCACCATGGGAATGGGTGTGGACATGGGTGTGCCCGTGCGGTTCCAGGTTCGCCATACCCGCAATATACCGATGCGCCACCCGAATGCTGGGAGGCTCGCGTTCGCACGCGAAACCTTCCGTCGGCGCGACGGTGCGTCGTCGCACTGGCTGCGGTGATGGTGTCTACAGGGTTAGGCACCGGTTTCGAAGACGGCGCTCTCACCGTCGAGTCGAAGTGCACGAATCAATTCGGCAGCGTGGTTCGTCGAGATGATAACCCTCGCAAATCGGTCGAACTCGCCAGACCAGCCGGGCTCCTCATCTTCGGGCGCCTCGAAATCCATCACGATCGCGGGCCTGCCCGACTTGATCAGTGCGAAGTCTCGTGAGCCTTGCCCACGCCAGGTGCCGATCGCGAGTTTCGTGGGAAGGTGCGCACCGGGTGAACGCACGCCGCGGAGCCACACCCACGGATCGTTGGTAATGACCGCTGAGGTAATGGCGTCTCGACTCAGCACGAGGTCTGCACGTCGCATTGCAAGGGCTCGCTCAGGCGCACTCAGTTTCACCACGAGGCGGTCAGGGAAGACTTCTACGCGAGCCATACCTCTAGTCTGCCGCGCTTGTCACGCTATCGGGGTATGCAACGCAGGATCACACCGAATCGTTACCGTCGCGGTAGCTTGGGATCGGTTAATCGAGCATGTCGCTTTGGTCGATCGCTGATTCGACCGTTTCAATGAGCGCTCGCTTTGCCGCGCTGTCGGTATGACTCGGACTGTGCTTGAGTCCAGCCGCAACCGCTTCTTCGTGCGTGTGCGGGCCCACACAGGCGACGATGGTGCTCTCTGGCAAGTCAGGAAACTGAGCCGCAACCTCGCGACCAATTCGGGCTGAAGCGACCAACAGCGCATTGATGCGCCCAGAGGCCACATCTTCACGGATATGCGCGGAGACTGGTACTCCGATGGTGCGGAAAGCGACCACCTGGGTGACATCGTGGCCACGGTCAATCAGTCCGGAGGTGAGCACCGGCTTCGCCACGTCTGAGCGCAGCGTCAACACCTTCAGCACCGAGCCATCGTTGATTTCTGGCCACACTTGCAGCAAGCCTTCGGCGGTATTGTTCGCCTCGTCTGGGGTGCGGCTGACTTGATAGCCCGCCTCGATGAACGCCTGCTCAGTTGCTTCACCAACTACTGCAACCTGCGTACGCTTGTGAATTTTCACTTCGTGGTGAGCAAGCACATCGACCACGGTCGCGCTGGTGGCCGTCATCCAGTCGTAGTACCCGTCTTCGAGTCGACGCAAGGCTTCAACGAGACGGTCTTCCTCTGCGGTGTGCGCGAAGTCGACCATCGGTGCGATCACGGTGTTTGCGCCTCGCTCGCGCAGGGCAGTCGCTACGAGGTCACCCCACGTTCCGCCGCGTGGCACCAGCACACGCAACCCAGTGAGGGGTTTTGACTCAAGCGACATACACTCCACTCATCCTCGAACACATCACCGACGTTGTTGCCAGCCTAGGCTAGTCGCGGCGATCGTGTGACACAGGGCCCGAAGCCCCCGGTGCTGACTATTCTTCTCCCGGAGGCGCGGCAACGCAAAACTCGCGGGCCCCGGGTGCGAAACGCAATCGAAATGTGATACAAGCTAGTCGAATGCATCCATCACTCGACGCGTGATTGCCCATACGGCAACCCCTGCTGCTGCGGCAACGCCAACGACTGCGGCGGCAAAGAGCAAGGGGTTGTCCCGTTTCTCGGCAATGATGCGGTGCTTGGTGCGGTCGAGCGCGTCGTCGATGCGCTGCGCGTAATCGAGGCGATCCCGCAACTGGCCGAGCGTATCGTAGAGTTCAGCGCGGGCCTGGTCTGCGGCCGCGACGCCCTGCATCGCATCGTCGTTCATCGCCAGTTTCCCTTCTCTCCCTGCTGCGGCATATGCGCCGAAGCATTGAACCGAACCTCACCGAGCGTCTGCAGGTCGCCCTCAACTCGATCGATGGTGTCTTCAGGCACCGGCACCCCTCGCTTGATGAGTGCAACGCCGGCAAAAATTGCCGCCGCGGCAAGTCCAAGCAATGCGATGCCGACCACCAGCGCGGACAGCCATACCGGCCACACCAGCGAGAGCCCGGCGATTGCCGCCGTCAGCATCGCCGCAAGGGAGAAGAACAGAAAGAACAGGGCGACGACAATCGCGAGCAGGCCAATGCCCCCGCGCTTGAGTTTTGCACCGATCTCTCGTTTCGCGTTCTCGTACTCTGCTTTGGCCAGCGCAACGAACTGTTGGGGCAGTCGAGCAAGCAGCTCAATCGTGCCCGCTCGATCGTCGCGACGACTCACGATTGTTCCTTCTTAGACTTCGTGGTCGCTGCTCGCTTCGCCGATGATGAGGTGGCGGCGCTTGAGCGTTTCTTCGACCGAGCAGATGGCGCAGCCGGTGTCTCAGTTGCGGAGGTGCTTGCCGTGGTTTCCTCGGACTCGGACGAATCGTCAGGACCAGCGTCGGTCACCTCAGCACCGACCGGCCCCGGGTCGGCCCCGGCAGGTGCCGGGCGGGAAGCGCCCGAGCCGTTCGCCGTCTCACTGCTGTTGTCACGCGCGCTCCCGGTCTGACCACTCGCGCGCCGCGCAAATGCGGTGAATGCGTCTGACGATGCCCGTCGCATGTACGCCTTGATCTCGTCTGCGCAATCATCGAGGGCATCACGAACGACACCGACGCCCTGTTGCACGGGCGATGTCTCCCAGAGCGTCTGTGCGCCACGCTTGATTTGCTCGTATCGCTGTCTGCCAGCGCGGGAGCCCAGCACATAGCCCACAGCTGCTCCGAGAACGAATGCGATCTTGCCTTTCATGAGGTGCCTCCAGACACGAGAGTGATGGTCGCGCAGTTGCAGACCAGCCTATCGCGCTGCCGACCGGAGAGATATTCCGATTTCGTCATATTTGAGGGTTCACTCAGTTTCGTCGAGGCCGAGAAGGTGTCGTCGCAGACGTACCGCCGCGTCGTGTGCTGCCCGAAGCGCCTCGGCAAGGTCATCACCGTAGAGCGATTGGCCGACCGGTAGGAGTGAGGGCTGCTCTGACCACGCACGGTCAATCTTCGACAGCATGTGGTGTTGCTCATCGAGCGACACGGCAGGGGCTGCAACCACGGCGACCCGCCACTCGGCGCCCTCGCTGCGGGGCATCCCCGCCTCTTCACACGCTGCGGCAGCTCGCGACACCGCGCGCTCACGAAGTTCGCGAGCCACCGATGCAACATGTTCGTCGGGCTGCACGTCTCGTCGAGCAGACGCCACGGTGATTCGAGCCCGGTCACTCTGGCCAGCTACGGCCTCGATCATCAGAGACGTGTCGCCGCTGATGGTCACCGCCGATCGCTTCTCACCGAGCCAAGCCGGAACGTCTATGTCAATCTGTGCATATGCGCGAAGAGCGGCAGGCGCGAATTCGGTTGAACGTGGCATCGTATCGGTTGCGGAACGCACAGACCGGCCGAAATCAGCCACGAGTGCGCGGCTCTGCAGCGCGGTGCCATCATCACCCCTGAGCTCCCATCGGTCACCACGCCACTGCGCATCAGACACCGAGGAATCGATGAACGCGACGCCGTACCATTCAAGCCGCTGCCGCAAGGCTGTGGAAAGACCGTCCCATCCAGCCGCGGGCGTAACGGCTGTTTCACGTGCAACATTCCGCTCAGAGTATGCGAGCGCCGCTGAGGTCAGCGCACCCGATCGAGAGAGTGCTTCGTTGAGCCCGGGCGCAGCCACGGCTACCTCGACCTTCTCGGCCGGTACGCCATACCGAGCGAAAACCTGCGGCTGCACTAAGGTGGCGAGCGCCCTCGCGCCCAGGCGCTTCTTCACCAGTGCGCCGAACATCCGTGTCTTTCCGACGGTTAACAGCGGCATCACGCGATCAAGATACGCCCTCGCTGCGCCAGAGCTCCCGAGAAGCGCGAGGGTCTCCTCTGCCAATGGCACGGCAGGAATGCCCTGCACGTTCGGCTCTGCTTGAGGAAGCCAGCGGCCGGCAGCATTTCTGAGGAGGGGCGGCTGCGGCTGATCGCGACGGAGGGTGGCCCCGGGCAACGGATCATGCCCCGGTTCAACGGGCGACTCGATTCGTTCCGCGAAGGCAGCGACCACGCCGTCAGGATCCCGCACCCGTTCGTCGGGGTGCACCTCTGCATCGGGTGATGACGCCACCGTCACGCGCAGGCCGACCTCTGCGAGGTCAAGTGCCGTCTGCAGCGCAGGCAGGCTCGTCCCTGCAACGACCACATCACTCACGTTCGCGCTCCTGTTCGGGCGCTGCTGGGTGTTCGGTGGTCACCTCGGTGTGTTGGGTGATCTGGGTTACCTGGTACGAGCCCTCGTGCTGGGTCACCTGCGTGACGTGCATGACCTGGCTCATGGAGGCCACCTGCGTGTCAGCGAGCGACTGTGGCACTCCTCGTACTTCGACCGTATCAATGCGGGTGCGTCGGCCGTCCCGTCGTCTGAAATCTCGGTCAACCCACCAGCTGTACATCAGCAGGCCGACCACTTCGCCAACGAACAAACCCGGCCCACCAGAATCTGCAACCTGCGCTGTTTCGCCACCCACCGCAAACGCCATAAAGCCGAATGCAACCAGGTTATTCACCACGTGAATCGTGATCGCGGCTTCCAGACCGCCGGTGCGCCAGGTAAGCCACCCAGCGGCAACCGCCATCGCGGTCACGGCCAAGAAGCCCCAGAGGTCGTATATATGAGAGAACCCAAACAGCAACGCCGGGATCAGAATCACCAGCCAGGGGCCACGCACAAACCTGGCGACGGCACCGCTTCCACGCAGGCCGCCGAACCAGGCGCCAAGTGACTGCATGAAGAGGCCCCGGAACACCACCTCTTCGGCGGTGGCCTGAAGCGGCACCAGGAGCAGCACGATCAGCAGCGACCACAGCGCAAGGGAGAGATCAAGAGTCGACATATCGACTCCGTCTCCCTCAAGCGCTTCGGCTGGCATCGCGAGCACATTCACGATGGTGCCAACGACATTCATGACGATCAGGGTGAGCATCGCTGGCAGGATCGTGCGACCGATCCATCGCCACCGTATCCGCAGCGCCACCGACCAGACCCGGGCAAAGGGTCGCAACCCCGTACTGACCATCGCCAGCCAGACCGCAGGGATCATAAGGATGATCGACCCGAGGGTCAAGACCAGCGAGAGCGGGTTCTGGGTGTCTGGCACCGCATACTCGCCCAAATCCATCAGAATGTCTCCGCCTGACAACGCAATGACGATGCCAAAGGGGATCGTGAATACCACCGAGAGCGTGAGGTAGTACAGCAGCGACAGCAGCAGCGTCAGCAGCACCTTCCACCAGCGGTAACGACGTGCGCCGCGAAGCAGCTGATGGTACTCGAGCTCAGGGGTGTCTTGCCAATACACCGCTGGAGCGGGCCTCGCCCATGCCGGAGTCGCTGGGGACACCTGTTGCGGCGTCACCGGTGGTTGGGGTTGCGCGGGCTGGTGCTGCATCCTGTCGTATCTTCGTGTGAGGTGTTGAAGTTACGCGCCGCGCAACCGCTCTGTCAGGTACGCGTGGAGCTCTGCTCGCGGCACACGCTGCTGCTGCATCGAGTCACGTTCGCGCACCGTCACCGCGTGATCGTCGAGCGAATCGAAGTCGACTGTCACACAGTACGGGGTGCCGATCTCGTCTTGACGACGATACCTTCGACCGATGGCTCCCGCATCGTCAAAGTCGATGTTCCAATCTTCGCGCAGCTCGGCCGCGATCTCGCGTGCGAGCGGCGAGAGCTTCTCATTGCGGCTCAGCGGAAGCACCGCTGCCTTGACCGGTGCAAGGCGAGCATCGAGCCCGAGCACCGTACGCTTGTCCGTGCCGCCCTTCGCGTTCGGCACCTCTTCTTCCCGGTACGCATCAACCAGGAACGCCATGACCGAACGGGTGAGACCAGCCGAAGGCTCGATGACGTACGGCGTGTAGCGGCGGTCGTTTGCCTGGTCGTAGAAGGACAGATCCTTGCCCGAGTGCTCAGAATGCGTCGAGAGATCGTAATCGGTGCGGTTCGCGATGCCCTCAAGCTCGCCCCACTCGCCGCCGGCAAAACCAAAACGGTACTCAATGTCAGCGGTGCGCTTCGAATAGTGCGACAGCTTCTCCTGCGGGTGCTCATAGAATCGCAGGTTCGCCGGATCAACACCAAGCCCGATGTACCAGGACATGCGCTCGTTCATCCAATACTCCTGCCACTCCTCATCGGTGCCAGGCTCCACGAAAAACTCGAGTTCCATCTGCTCGAACTCGCGAGTACGGAAGATGAAATTGCCGGGGGTGATCTCGTTGCGGAAGCTCTTACCGATCTGCGCAATACCAAACGGAGGCTTCATCCGGGATGACTGCAGCACATTCGCAAAGTTTACGAAGATGCCCTGCGCCGTCTCGGGTCGCAGATAGTGCAACCCTGCCTCATCATCGACCGGACCGAGGAAGGTCTTCAGCAGGCCGGAAAAAGCGCGAGGCTCAGTCCATTGCCCGCGAGTGCCACAGTGCACACAGACAATATCGGCCATGCCGTTGGCGGGCTCCTTGCCGTGCTTTTCCTCGTACGCTTCGATCAGGTGGTCTTCGCGCTGACGCTTGTGGCACTGCAGGCATTCCACGAGTGGATCGCTGAACACCTCGACGTGACCCGAAGCTTCCCATACCTGCTTCGGCAGAATTACGCTCGAGTCGATGCCCACCACGTCTTCGCGGCGCTGCACCATGGTCTTCCACCACTGACGCTTGATGTTCTCTTTCAGCGCGGTGCCAAGCGGGCCGTAGTCCCAGGCTGAACGAGAGCCACCGTAAATCTCACCCGCCTGATAGACGAAACCGCGGTGGCGGGCGAGAGCGATGACTTTGTCGAGACGGGACTGTTCTGCCATGTGAAATTCACTCCAAGGGGCGGGAAGGGGTCTTGGTTCTGACGGCACATCGGCCGCCATGTGGGCGCCGCACCGCGCGGTGCACCGCATCAAGCTTAGTCGCGGCAACTGAGTGCGCGTCGAACACTCAGCGCACGTGTGAAGAACTCGATCCCTCAGTCGGCATACTGTGAGGTAATGCCGAGGTATTCCTCGAGTGACAGCCCTGACTCGTACACAGCGGTCGCGGTTTCCACGCCGAGGTATCGCAAGTGCCACGGCTCCCAGATGTACCCGGTGATGTGCTCTTTTCCTTGGGGGTAGCGCACGATAAACCCGAAGCGGTGAGCATTCGCGGCGACCCACTGCCCATCAGCCTGGTGCCCGAAGTCCTCACAAATGCAATTGAGATCGAAGGTGAGCCCACTCTGATGCTCACTGTGGCCCGGTCTCGCGGTGTCACGATCTGCCGCGGCCTGACCAACGCGAGACACGAGCCCGTGATACAGCGAGTACTGCGTGTCGTATGACCGGAAGCCGCTCGTAATGGTCAGCGTGTGACCGGCTTCTGCTGCGGCAGCCTGCATCTGGTCGAAGGCAGCGAGGGTCTCTGCGGTGAGACCGTTGCCGTACCAGCTCGGCAGCGGGTAGGTCTTGTTGACGACCAACACGCCCTGTATGTAGGTCGGTTCAATGCTGGCCGGATCCTGCGCACGCACGGCTTCCTCGTGCGCCGCGACCATGGCCGCATACGCGTCGCGGTATTCCGTCAGCACGGTCACGGGATCACCGTCTGCACCGTCATCCGCTGCGGCAGCCGACGCCACCGCGAGCGCTTCCAGCGCAGCGGCAAAACGATCCTTGTGCTCCTGTGGCGCCAGTTCGGGCACTTCCAGGGCGGTGCCGTGGGTGTGCGCCGACGCCAGTACGGCAGCGGTCGCCTCACGCACGGTGCTCACGGCTGCCTCGACGTCGGCCAGCTGCGCGGCAAGTTCGGCCGTCTCATCGCGAAGTGAGTTCGCCTCCGCCCGAAGAGTGACGGTTGCCGACTGCAGGGCCGCACGATCTCCCGGGCGGTCATCAGTATTCGTCGAGTTGGCGCTTGCGACGCTCGCCGCTGCCGGCGCCGTGAGGGAACCGTTGTCGTCCACAGTGAGGTCGGCCGTGGTCGACAGCGCCTCAGCCGCGGCCGCGAGCGCGTCGAGCGGTTCGGGCGATTCGAGAAGCTGTGGATCTGCAACCTCGCTCATCTCGGCGCTGCGCGTCAGGAGCGCCGCTGCGGTGAGCCGCGCCTCATCCAACGACTGCGCGGTGCGCTGCAGCGCGTTGCGCGCATCACGAACGTCAGCGAGCGCTTCGTGATAGGCCCGGTCTGCCGCCGCTTGTTCGCTCCACTGCCACACTCCGACACCAACCCCGATGAGCAGGAGTACCGCGCCGATCACCGCACCCGTGATGCTCCATCGGCGCCGCGGTGTCAGCCGAGTCGCGCGGGGCGACGCCCCCTTCTCGACCGGTCGTGAGGTCGAGGCTTGGGGGTCAATCGGCGTGCCAGTTTCCACGGGTCAAGCGTAATCCCCCTCCCTGTGCGCACGGTTCTCGGCGAGCTGTGCGGTGCGCTCGGAGGGTCGGGTCACGAAGGGTTCGAGGAGGGAACGAGGATCAACTTGCCCGTGGTACCGCGACCCGCCAGGGCCCGGTGCGCATCGGCCGCGTGCTCCAGCGCATAGCGTTCGCCTATACGCACCTGCAGGGTGCCGTCTGCGAGGGCGTCGAACAACTCTCGATAGCGCCACTCGATTTCCTCCCGAGTGCGCATGAAATGGGGAAGGCCCGGCCGAGTCACCGTCAGCGAGCCACCAGCGTTCAGTCGTTGCAGGTCAAACGGCGGCACCTGGCCGCTTGCTCCGCCGAAGAGCACCAGGGTGCCTCGCACTGAGAGGCACCGCAGTGAATCGTCAAAGGTGGAACGGCCAACACCGTCATACACCACCGACACCCCAACCCCATCGGTGGCCTCACGCACCGCAGTCACGAAGTCTTCGTAACCGAAGGCATGGCTGGCTCCCGCCGCCACACTCAGCGCGCGTTTTTTCTCGGTCGAAGCGGTCGTGAGCACACGCACGCCACGCGCTGCAAGGAGTTGAGTGAGCAGCAGACCCACGCCGCCGGCACCAGCATGCACCAGCACCGTGTCGCCCGCGGTTGGTGCCGGTCGTGCGGCTGACGTCGCGAGGTAGTGGGCCGTGCATCCCTGCAGTGGAAGTGCACCTGCGAGGTCAAGATCAATGCCCTCCGGCACGTGCACGGCCTGATCCGCGGGCACCGTGAACTGTTCGGCATAGGTTGCGTAACCGCCTGCGGTCGCCACCCGATCACCAGGGACAAACTCGGTCACCCCCTCACCGACGGCACGCACGATGCCGGCCGCCTCGGTGCCGGGCGTCCACGGCAAGGGCACGTCGTAGACCCCTTGGCGCTGATAAATCTCGATGAAATTCACGCCGATCGCCCGCGCCTCCACCAAGAGCTCGCCGGGGCCCACCTGCGGAGACTCAGTTTCACGAACAACCAACACCTCAGGATCGCCGGTTTCACTCACTCTGATTGCGCGCATCGTTGCTTCTCCTTCGTCGTGTGATCGTGTTGAGTCGCGGGCACCCAACGCATCCATAATCACCGCTACCAGCGGTTGTGCACCTCTTCAGCCCACCCGAGAATGCCTTCGAATGGAATGGGTTCCCCCTCCGCAGGGGTAAATTGCCCGGACCAGGTGCCAAAGCACTGGTCGGTAAACCCTCTCAACACGAAGAGGTTGGTGCGTGTCTGTTTGTTGGTGAACGGGGTGAAGGTTGCGTCGAGCCCTCCTCCAGTGACCCGCCACGGCTCCTGCCACCGCTCGAGATCGTAGGTCCATTCCGTATCACCATGGATCTTGTGCATCCGTCCGTCCACAAAGAATGCGTTCTCGGTCACGCCCGTGCCGTCCGTCCAGCCCGCTCCCACCTGCACGCCGATGACGCGGCCATGGGACCGACCGGACCCTGCGCCCCAGTTCCACGAAATGTCGTACGGCCAGCGACCGCGGCCGTGGTCGAGCACCGCCCACGCGTCACCCGACGCGCCGCCAATCTCGTAGGTGACCCCGTCAACCCGAAGCGCTCCCCTCACGGGTCTGGCGAGATCCTTGACGGTGTACTGAAAACGGGTGTCGCTCCACGGTACGACCAGCGCAAGACGCTCATGCCCCTCCGGCAGCTCAGCTACCACGTCGAGTGACACGCCGGGAATCTCACAGCGCAGTCGGGTGCCACCACTGACCTCGTCAATATCGATGGCGAGGTGCTTTGCTCGAGTCATCGAGCGACCCTGTTCAAGCGTGGCAGCAAGAATCGTTCCGCGCGGTGGGATGACCGTGCCGGTCCAGTGGTGCTGCTGCTCGGTTTCACGGTTGTAGACCCACACCTCCGGCACGCACGCATAGTCAATGTGCGACACCGTGAGCCCAATGATGTGCGTTGGCGTCGCGACGTTCCAGTACTCCCATCGCTTATTTCGACCCCGTCCGGCACCGATACCGCTGGTGTCGACGATCGGTTGCGTAGCCCAGCCCACCGCGTCACGGTTCAGTGCGCCGTTCGCCAGCGTCAGTGACACTGGCACGGTGAGTTGTGGTTCCCTGACCTGATCCATGCGATCCCTCACTCGGTGCTCGACGTGCCGAGCACCACGTTCTCCGGGGGCTCCCCCGCCTGCAGGTGCGCGACCTGTCGCCGAATCAGCGCGGCCATACGCGGCATCATCGCCGTCGAGTCTCCCCCCACATGCGGGGTGATCAGCACGCCGGGCATGCCCCACAGTTCGTGATCTTCGGGCAACGGCTCGGGATCAGTCACATCAAGCGCTGCTCTCAGGCGGCCACTGCGCACCTCGGCCACCAAGGCGGCCGTGTCAACCACGGGGCCGCGCGCAACATTCACAACCAGCGCGCCATCGGGGAGCGCGGCGAGCGCTGCCGCATCAAGCAGTCCCCTGGTCTGCTCGCTGAGGGGCACCGCGATGATCACGATCTCTGCCTCAGCGAGCACCTCGTGGAGCTCATCAATTCCACGCACTGGCACCGACTCACCGGCGAGGTTACGTTCCGTGCGCGACCGGGAGGCAAGTCTCGTAAGGTGAGTCTCAAACCCGCTCAGCCGCGCCTCGATGGCCTTCCCCACCCCGCCGTAGCCGATCAACGCGACCCGTCGATCTGCGAGGCTCGGGAACGTACGCAGATTCCAGACATGCGCGTCGTTTTCCCGCACGAACTCTGTGATCCCTCGTTGCATCGCGAGGGTGAGCGCAAGAGCAAGCTCTGCCGTGCCGGCCTCGTGCACGGTTGCGGCATTTGCGAGTGGCACCCCTGCGGGAAGGTACCGGTCCACGCCGTTGTATCCGATGGACTGCCACTGCACCAACCTGGTGTCGACCTCAGCGATGCGCTGTAGCCGCTTCGCACCACCCCAGTACGGCGGCACGACGATATCGATGTGCGTCACCGGCGGCGGCCCGTCCAAGTTCCAACCCACGATCTCGACCCCGGGCAACGCACCGAGCGACTCGCGCAGGCCGGGATCATCGGGAAGTGACAGCACCAGATCAGCCATGGGCCGAGTCTACCGGGGTGCGGGGAGCACCACGGAAGAGCAGCGTCCCTCAGGATGCGATGCCCACGTTGCACCAGCATTCCCCTCGGCGCGCCGAGCGGCAGTTCTTCAGCCAGATGACGGCCCCACCGGGCAGAATAGGCACATGAGCAGCGCCGCCTACACCCCGTTCAGCTATCTCGATGCCCACGGCATCGAGATTCACGCCTACGTGTGGATTCCAGGTATCGCAGGCGCAACCACCGACACCGATGTCGTGGCAAGCGCGGATCTGGGCACCGAGCCACGCGCCATAGTGCAGATCGCGCACGGCGTCGGTGAACATGCGCTCCGATACGACGCCTTTGCCCGGGTGCTCGCCTCCAATGGGTTCGTCGTGTACGCAAACGACCATCGAGGGCACGGCGAAACCGGGCGACAGCAGTATGACGGCGACCTGACGAAGCTCGGCAAACTCGGCCCCGGCGGCTTAGCCGCTGCCGAAGCGGCGATCCTCCAGCTCACCTCGTTGGCCCGTGAACGACACCCTGGCCTGCCGGTCATCATGTTCGCGCATTCGTGGGGGTCGCTCATGGTGCAGCGCATCATGAATCGTGAACGGAGACCCTTTGACGCCATCGTACTCTCCGGCAGCGCCTACCGCACACCCACCGCGATGGAGTCAGGCCCGCTCAATAAACGTTGGGATTCCCCCACGGCGACCGGGTTTGAATGGTTGAGCCGCGACCCCGGCACCGCTGAAGCGTTCCTCGCCGACCCGCTCTGCTTTGCCGCAGACATCGCAAAGCTCTTCGGTCTCGTTGACGCTGCGAAACTGTTCGGCACACCGGGTCGTGGAATCGCGACCGACGTGCCGTTGCTCATCGTGTCAGGCAGTGATGATCCGCTCAACCGCGGCAACGGCCTGCAGCTGTTGGCCGACGCCTACCGAAGGCGAGGCGTTACCGATGTCACGGTACGTATCTTCGCTGGCGCGCGGCATGAGCTGTTGAACGAAACCAATCGCGACGAGGCAATCGCCGAAATCGTGACGTGGATGCTCGATCGCTGCGGCGTGGAGTAGTGCTCGAGAGCCTGACTACGCTTGACCTATGACCACGCATCACGGTGAATACAAGGTCAGCGGTGGCAAACTCGTCGTCGTCGATTTCTCGCTGACCACCGACACCCCCGCACGTCTTGTCGACGTACGCATTTCTGGTGATTTTTTTCTGGAACCAGACGATGCACTGCCGCTCATGAACGCAGCCCTTGAGGGTATGCCCGCCGAGGCGAGCGTCGAAATGCTCAGCTCAGCAGTGCAAGCTGCGCTGCCTGCTAGCACCCACCTCATCGGTTTCACCACCGAGGCGGTGGCGGTTGCGGTGCGTCGGGCACTCACTGGCGCAGCGCAGTGGCATGACTACGAGTGGCATATCGTGCGCACTCCGGCGGTTTCTCCCATGATGAACGCGGCCCTCGATGAGGTGCTTACCACGGAGGTCGGGGCCGGTCGGCGGGGCCCCACGCTGCGCATCTGGGAGTGGAACGAACCTGCTGTGATCATCGGCAGTTTTCAATCGGTGATGAACGAAGTCGATGAGGAAGCGCTTGCCTCACGCAATGCGCAGCTCGTACGCCGCATCTCAGGTGGTGGGGCAATGTTCATGGAACCTGCAAACAGCATCACCTACGCGCTCTATGCCCCCGAGGAACTGGTGAGGGGGCTCACCTTCGCTGATTCGTACGCGTTCTTAGATGACTGGGTGCTCGAGGCGTTACGCTCGCTCGGTATTGATGCCGAGTACAAACCCCTCAATGACATCACCAGTCCTTTGGGGAAAATTGGCGGCGCAGCGCAGAAACGCATCGCGGGTGGCGCGGTGCTGCACCACGTCACGATGGCCTACGACATGGATGCTGACGCGATGACTCAGGTGCTTCGAATCGGCCGCGAAAAACTCTCCGATAAGGGCACCACGAGCGCAAAGAAGCGAGTTGATCCTCTGCGCAGCCAAACCGGTCTCAGCCGCGACGCCATCATCGATCGCATGATCGACGTATTCCGCGGCCGTTATGGCGGCACAGATGACCGAATTACCGAAGCGGAGTATGCTGAGGCCGAACGGCTCGTGGCGCAGAAGTTCTCAACGGAAGAGTGGATACGCCGCGTGCCGTGATCACGCGTTTGCGCCGCGTGCGCCCACACGGGCACCTCACGGCATGAACGCGTTGCACCGCAGGTGACGCGGTCGGCTCAGCCGGCAACCGGGTCTGCGACGTACCATTCCGCAACCTGAGCCCTTGGAGGCATTCATGACCGTGCAACACAACACTCGCCAGATCGAAGACGGGGTCGTCACCGACCTGCGCGAGAAAATGACCTATGGCAGCTACCTCGCGCTCGATACCCTGCTGTCTGCGCAGCATCCGGTGTCTCGGCCTGAGCATCACGATGAAATGCTGTTTATCATTCAGCACCAGACATCCGAGCTGTGGATGAAACTCGCACTCCACGAATTACAGAGCGCTCGGCGGTTGCTACGCGAAGATAATCTCGGCGAAGCGCTCAAACGCATTGCCAGGGTGAAACACGTACAGGAGGTGCTGACCCAGCAGTGGTCGGTGCTTGCCACCCTCACCCCGACGGAGTACGCGGAGTTTCGAGGTGCGCTCGGCAACGCCTCGGGCTTTCAATCGGTGCAGTATCGAGCAATCGAATTCGCACTCGGGAACAAGAATGCTCGCATGTTGCAGGTGTTCGAGGCTGAACCAGACAATCACGCACTGCTCAAGGCAGAACTCGAAGCACCAACGCTCTACGATGAGTTCCTCCGCCACATCGCCCGTCGTGGCTTGCCCGTGCCACGGGAGGTCCTCGAGCGGGACGTCACCCTCGCGTATGAAATGAACGAATCACTGGTGTCGGTGATGAAGGACATCTACGAGCATCCAACCGAGCATTGGGACCTCTACGAGGCGTGCGAAGAGCTGGTCGATCTGGAAGATAATTTTCAGTTCTGGCGTTTTCGCCATCTGCGGGTTGTCACTCGCACCATCGGCATGAAGATTGGCACCGGCGGATCCTCGGGCGTTGATTTTCTGCAGCGTGCCCTGCAGCTCACCTTCTTTCCCGAACTGTTCGCCGTGCGCACCGAGATCGGTCAACCAGCAGAACACTCCCACGCGTAACGAAGAGACAGGGGGCCGAAGTGAGGGAATCCACCGGCTCGCATGCTCCCACGGTGTCGTTTCGAAATCGCGACGGCGTGTGGTGCACCGGGCGACTCGTCCTGCCGGCGGTCAACTCGGTGCCCAGCAGCGAGCGTCTTGAGGGCATAGCGGTCGGCGCTGGTGTGGTGCTCGGAGGGCTCACCGACTGGCACGTCCACCTTCACCTGATTGACAGTGATGCGCTTGCGGCGACCCCCATCGCGCGCGTGCACGATTTGGGGGGCGTGCCCGATGACCTGCGCGAGCGAGCCTGTGATGAGGCGAAGTCGCTCGTGGAGGTACGGTATGCGGGTGCCTTCCTCACCCCGCCCGGCGGGTACCCTTCTGACCGGTCATGGGCACCGCAGGGGAGTTTCCGTGAGGTCACCGATGAAGCTGACGGGAAGGCCGCGGTTGCAGCCATGCGGCGTGCCGGTGCACACGCCATCAAGGTGTCGAGCAATGCCGATGCCGGGCCGGTCTTTGATGCGGCGGTCTTCCGCGCGATCGTTCGGGCCAGCCGCGAAGCAGGAATGCCGGTGGTGGCTCATGCGGAAGGTGCGGGTGAGGCCGTGCGGGTGGCGAGGCTCGGCGCGCAGGTGCTGGCGCACGCTCCTTTCACCGAGCGACTGACCGGCACCGAACTGGCGGAGCTCGCAGCAACGACCACCTGGATCTCCACGCTCGACATTCACGGTTGGGGAGCATACGGCCGCGAACACGAGATCGCCGTGGCTAATGTCGCCGGTTTTGTGCAGCGCGGCGGCCGGCTCCGCTATGGCACCGATATGGGGAACGGGCCTACGGTGACCGGAGTCAATCCGCGCGAACTCGATTCGCTCGCTGCCGCGGGCCTCGATTCCGAGCAACTCATCGCAGCGATGACACCCC
>CAZJOZ010000028.1:16156-20001 GCA_964547775.1 uncultured Leucobacter sp. | reverse complement strand
ACGCCGGTTACGAGCGCAAGGTGAAGTCGAACCTGTGGAACCGTCGTGAGGCGATGGGCGCGGTTGACGACATCTACGAAATTCAGGTCCCCATGGAAGAAGTCATGGAGGTCAAGAACGGCCAGCGCAAGATGGTCACCCGCGTGCGCATCCCCGGCTATGTGCTGGTACGCATGAACCTCAACGAGAACACCTGGTCGGTTGTTCGCCATACGCCAGGCGTGACCGGCTTCGTGGGGAACGCCCACAACCCGGTTCCGCTGCGGTTCAATGAGGCGTTTGAAATGCTGAAGAGCACCGTTGAGCTTGAGCCCGTGCTCGCGAAGTCGAAGGCTGCTGCTGGTGCCGCTGCTGCTGGCAACATCGAGATTGATTTCGAGATCGGTGAAACCATCACCATCAAGTCGGGCTCGTTTGAAGGCCTGCCGGGCACGATCAGTGAGATCAACGCCGCATCGGGCAAGCTCACCGTGCTGGTTTCGCTGTTCGAGCGCGAAACTCCGGTCGAACTCAGCTTCGACCAGGTCACCAAGATGATCTAACGAGACATAAGTATTCTCACGAGACGTAGGTGTTCTCACGAAATGTGCGGACTGCTCACGCTCGTCGTGTTGCGAAAACGCCCCGTTGCCCTCCGGCACGGGGCGTTTTCTTTTTGAGGGATGGGTGGCCTCTGCGCCGCCCCCTTTTTTTGACGCGTTCTTTCCGTCGCACCCTTTCGGCACCACCCTTTCGGCACCGCCAATTCGGCCGAACTCTTTCTGTCGCACCTCTTCGACAGCGCCTCTTCGGCCGCTCCTCTTCTACAATCGGCCAGGTGATGTCGAAATGTTTCGATTTTTGAGCATTTTCTCGCCGAATGTGGTGAATCGGTGCGGCTAGCGGGTACCGAATGCGGTGAGCGGATGGGGCGAATGCGGCGGGCGGGAGCCGCCGATTGTGGGTTCGGCTGAAATGACGTAAACTTGGATAGTTTGCTGTGCGTCAGTACTGGCGTGCGCAAATATACCGCTCGGGAACGGCCCGTGCGGGAGAGACCGGTGAAAGCCCGGTTTCGATGAAAGGAAACACTCATGGCAAAAGCCAAGAAGGTCACCGGTCTGATTAAGCTTCAGATCCCGGCCGGCGCCGCCAACCCGGCACCCCCCGTGGGTCCCGCGCTGGGTCAGCACGGCGTCAACATCATGGAGTTCTGCAAGGCCTACAACGCGGCCACAGAAAGCCAGCGGGGGAACATCATCCCCGTGGAAATCACGGTCTACGAAGATCGCTCATTCGACTTCGTTCTCAAGACCCCACCCGCAGCTGAGCTTCTCAAGAAGGCGGCTGGCGTGCAGAAGGGTTCGGGCACTCCGCACACCGTCAAGGTGGCAAAGGTGACCGCAGACCAGGTGCGTCAGATCGCAGAGCAGAAGCAGGCTGACCTGAATGCAAATGACATCGATGCCGCAATGAAGATCGTTGCCGGCACCGCTCGGTCAATGGGCATCACGGTCGAGTAAGGGGAGAGAACATGGCAAAAAGGTCAAAGGCATACCGCGCCGCAGCTGAGAAGATCGAGGCTGGCAAGTACTACACTCCCGCCGAGGCAGTCGCTCTCGCGAAGGAGACTGGTTCGGCTCGCACCGATTCCACCGTTGAGGTGGCCGTCAAGCTTGGCGTTGATCCCCGTAAGGCAGACCAGATGGTGCGCGGCACCGTCAGCCTGCCCCACGGCACCGGTAAGACGGCACGCGTCATCGTGTTCGCAACCGGCCCCGCAGCTGAGGCTGCCATTGCGGCTGGTGCAGACGAGGTTGGCGGCGACGAGCTGATCGAGAAGGTTGCTGGTGGGTACACCGCATTCGACTCTGCAGTGTCGACCCCCGAGCTCATGGGCAAGGTTGGCCGCCTCGGTAAGGTGCTCGGCCCTCGTGGTCTGATGCCGAACCCGAAGACCGGCACCGTCACCCCCGACCCTGCGAAGGCAGTGGCAGACATTAAGGGCGGCAAGATCGAGTTCCGCGTCGACAAGCACTCCAACGTGCACTTCATTGTCGGCAAGGCATCGTTCTCGGCTGAGCAGCTTGGCGACAACATCGCCGCGGTGCTCGAGGAGATCGTTCGCTTGAAGCCTGCCTCGTCAAAGGGCAAGTACCTCATGAAGGGTGCCGTGTCGACCACGTTCGGTCCTGGTATCCCGCTTGATGTGAGCTCACTCTAAGCTCACACCTTGCGTCTCGCGTGCGCGCGACTCGCACAGGAGCCCCTCACCCCACTGCGGGAGAGGGGCTCCTGTCGTTTCACGATGCTGTGCTGAGCTTGGCCCGGTTATCCACAGGACGCGTGATGGGCGCGTTCGGTCACCACGCCACCTGTTACGGTGCCCGCAGGGCTGACCGCACTGCCGACCGGTGGCACCGCAGGCGCCCGCAACCGGGAAAGGGTGATTCGGTGAAGGTGCACGTCACGCTGCAGCGGCCAGACCATTCGCAGGTCGACCTCACGCTCACTGCCGACGGCGCCGCCCGCATCGCTCAGCTTGCTGACGCAATCATTACGCGAGACCCGAGTGGGGCATATGCGAAGCACCAGGATCTGCTTGGCCGGGCAACGCTCGAGGTAACCCCTGCCGGTGACGGCAGTCGTGGTGTCATCCTTGAGCCCGACGATACGCTCGACGATGTTCCGTTGGCGCACGGCGTGAAGATCGCCATCAGGCAGGTGCGGCGCGCTGCCAAGGCACCCGCCGCGGTGCTCGAATGCCATCATATTGGCCGCAGTCGCCGCTACGAAATACCTCGTGGGTCAACGACGCTCGGCCGAGGCGGCGACAACGACATTGTGCTCATGGATCCCCTGGTGTCGAAACAGCACGCACGTGTGCACGTGACTGACGGAACTATTGAGCTTATCGACCGAAATTCAGCAAACGGCATCGTCGTGCAGGGGAACCTGGTGTCTCGGGTCGCGCTGCACGACGGCCAGCAGGCGTTGCTCGGCGGCACCGTGGTGCAGGCGACCCTCCTTTCACCGCAGCCTGCAACGGATCCGGGAATCGGGGAGATCGTCTTCACCAGGTCCCCGACCGTCGAGGAGTTTTATGTTGGACGCGAGATCGAAGGCATTGAACCGCTAGGCAAGCCTGATCCGCAACCGTTCCCCTGGTTCGCTTTGGTGGTGCCATTGATCGCGGGTGCGGTGATGTTGCTGGTCACCGGTTCCTTCCTGTCGCTCGTGTTTGTGGCGATGTCACCAGTGTTGATGATGGGCACCTGGCTGACCACGGTGTTGACGGGACGTCGCAAGCGTGCTGAGGAGCGCCGACGCTTTGAGGCACAGCTCGCACGACTGCGCACGACCCTCGAGACGGAACGAGCGCGGGAAACGTCGGTGCGGCGTGGGGAATCACCCGCGCTTACCGAAATCGTCGACGCAGTGATGCAGCGGGAACGTGCGGTCTGGAAGTACCGGCCAGATCATCGGTGCTTTGCGCAACTGCGGCTGGGTTCCGCCGCGATGCCGAGCCGCACCTCAGTGCGCATGCCGGCAGGGCATGACGGTGAGGGCGGCGAGGGTGCTGCGATCGAAGCCGTCATTGAGCCATTCCGCATGCTTGACAGCGTGCCGGTGGTGGAGAGCTTCGACGATGCCGGTGCGATCGGGGTGTGCGGGCCGCATGACGTGGTGAGCTGGATGGTGAGGGGGTTCGTCGCGCAGGTGGCGGGCACCAGAAGCCCCGCAGAGTGCCTGATCGCTGGGATCGTTGGCCCGGCGTGGAGCGCAGTGGGTGACGCGCTCAAGTGGCTGCCGCATGTCACTTCGAGTGCCCCAACCTTCGCGGGTCTGCCGTGGGGCGACACTCC
>CAZJOZ010000028.1:14819-16056 GCA_964547775.1 uncultured Leucobacter sp. | reverse complement strand
CAGGATCACGTCAGCGTCACCTGCCGGTGATCCTGGTGCTCATCAGCGATGACGCCCCCGTCGATCGCGCCCGCGTCATCCAGGTGCTCGAGCATGCGCCCTCGTCTGGTATTTGGCCGGTGTGGCTCGCACCAGACCTGTCTCGTGTGCCCGCGGCCTGCCGCACCTACGTGGAGTGTGATGCGCAGGGTGCGCGGGCATCGTTTGTGCGCCAGGCAACGACGGTTGCGCCGCTGCAGGTCGAAGGCCTCGATGCGGGTGAGCTGATGCGGTTCGCTCGCTCGCTCGCGCCGTACGTCGATGCGGCTGCAGTGCGGTCAACGGCCAGTGATCTGCCGAGTTCGGCGTCCCTGTTGCCTTTGCTCGGCCAGGATATGGCAACAACGCCGGATGCGGTGATCGACCGTTGGCGTCAGAATGGGACCCTCGCGCCGAGTGTCGATAATCCTTGCCCTCCCGCAGCGGCGCTGGTCGCTGCACCTCCCAAATTGCGTGCGCTCGTTGGGCAGTCCGCATCTGGCACGATCCACTTGGACCTGCGTGCGCAGGGGCCGCATGCGCTGGTCGGCGGCACCACCGGCTCTGGAAAGAGCGAGTTCCTGCAGTCGTGGGTGCTGAGCCTGGCAGCCGAATACAGTCCCCTGCGTATCACCTTTTTGCTTGTGGACTACAAAGGCGGTGCCGCTTTCGCGGACTGCACTCACCTGCCCCACACCGTCGGGCTGGTCACCGACCTCAGCGCCCATTTGGTGCGTCGTGCGCTACTCAGTCTGCGGGCCGAGCTGACCTACCGTGAGCGCTTGCTTGCGCACCATCAGGCGAAGGATCTGATTGCGCTCGAGCGGCGAGGGGACCCAGCAGCTCCGCCAGCGCTCGTCATTGTGATCGATGAGTTTGCTGCCCTGGTGAAGGATGTGCCGGAATTCATCGATGGAGTCGTCGATGTTGCCCAGCGGGGCCGATCGTTGGGGATCCACGTGATCCTCGCAACACAGCGCCCCGCAGGCGTCATCAATGACAATCTTCGGGCCAATACGAACCTGCGAATTGCGTTGCGCATGGCCGATGGGGTCGAGAGTAGCCAGGTCATTGGTGACCCCCTCGCCAGTCACTTCGACCCCGCGATTCCGGGGCGGGCAGCGGTCACGGCGGGTCCGGGCACACCGACGGTCTTCCAGACCGCGTACTCCGGCGGGTGGAGCCGAACGGAGGGAATGGGGCGTACGGAGGGTACGGA
>CAZJOZ010000028.1:5691-14719 GCA_964547775.1 uncultured Leucobacter sp. | reverse complement strand
CGGAGGGTACGGAGGGATCGAAGGGATCGGACCCGCAGATCGTTCTCGAACGGTTCGCGGCGGGGCCGTCCGAGCGCTGGGAGGCGCCACAAGCACGGGCGCCGCACGCACAGCCGCCGCACGCACAGCCGCCGCAAGCACAGGCGCCGCACGCACAGCCGCCTACTCCGCACTCTCTCATCCAGCCAACAGACACCCTCGGGCCGTCACATACCCTCCAGCCAACAGATACCCTCGGACCGAGCGACCAACAGCGGCTCGTACGCTCAATGGTGCAAGCCGCCGAGCACCTTGGGCTCCCGCCTCCGCGCAGGCCTTGGCTTGCTGAGCTTGCCGACGCCTATGACCTTGCTTCCTTGACTCACCACCGTGATGACCGGCTCTGTTTCGCGATGCGTGACCAGCCGCGCGACCAAGCCCAGACCCCGGCCGCTTTCGAACCTGATACCGATGGGCACCTGGCAGTGTGTGGGACGAGTGGCAGCGGCAAGAGCGTGGTTCTGCGTACCCTCGGGATCGCTGCCGGGCTCGCACGCCAGGGCGGCCCCGTCGACGTGTACGGAATTGACGGTGCCGCCGGAGGGCTGCGCATGCTCGCAACACTCCCGCATGTGGGCGCGGTCGTCACCATCGACGAGGCCGACTCGCTCCGCGCCCTGTTCGGGATGCTCCGGGATGAACTGACGCGCCGCGGAGACCGCTTTAGCGCAGTCAACGCCGACTCAGTCACGCAATACCGCGACCTTGCGTCACAGCCGCACGAGCGTCGCATCCTCATCCTGATCGATGGGTTTGCAGCCTTCCGATCGGCCTGCGACCGCACCCCTGGTCTCGCCGACAGCTATGAGATCTTTGAACAGGTAATGCGCGAGGGTCGCGCGCTCGGCATCCATGTCGCACTCTCCGCCGATCGACCGCACAGTGTGCCGACCGCGCTGCAGGCGCTGATCCAGCGGCGCGTGACGCTGCGCATGGCAGACCAGGATCAGTACACGCTGCTCGGGGTACCGCGAGACATCCTTGCCCCTGACTCGCCGCCTGGCCGCGCCATCATTGACGGGTGTGAGGCGCAGATCGCGGTGATTGGCGGCAGCACCTCGATTCATGAGCAGGCCGCAGCGGTCGCCGAGCTCGCCTCCACCATGCGGGCAGAGGGCACAGCTCCGGCGGCCCCGCTCCGGGTTGTGCCCGAAGCGTACCCGCCAGACGACCTCCCAGACGAGGTGACCGGCCTCCCTGTGCTCGGCCTTGCCGAAGACACGCTCCTGCCGGTCGGGTTTCACCCCGCGGGCCTGGTCGTGATCGCCGGCGCGCCAGGATCAGGCCGCACCAACGCGCTCGCCGCGCTCGCGGGTTCGCTGCGCCGTGCGGCAGCGGCCGTGCCGCGGGTACTCCTCACGAGTCGGCGCTCGGCACTCACGTCACTGGTGGCGTGGGATGCGGTCGCCACCGACCACGCGTCAGTCGCGACCGTGCTTGAGGGGGTGACCGGTCGCGCCGCAGTATTCATCGAGGATGCGCCCTCGTTCGCTGGTTCACCGGCAGAAGCTGCCCTGCTTGCGCTCGCTGCAAGGGCAACACGTGGCGAATGCCTGATCGTGAGCGAGGCGGAAACCCGTGAATGGCATACCTCGTACGGGCTGCTCGGGGCGTTGAAGGCCAGCCGAACCGGGCTCGTTCTTGCCCCAGACACCCATGATGGTGACCTGATCTTTCAGACGCCGTTTGCCAGGCTACACCGCCGCGAGTTTCCTCCCGGCAGGGCCGTGTGGGTGACTTCAGGGCGGGCACAGCGGGTGCAGCTTCCGCTGGTTCCGCTGCTCCTGAACGACACAATGAGTGGCCAGGGCGCCGTATTAAGATGAGGGTCATGTCTGCCCCTCCACCGCCTGCAGCGCCGCGGATTACGGGGTTCAGTTATGTGAGACCCCTGGGTAGCGGCGGCTTTGCTGATGTCTACCAGTATGAGCAAGATATGCCTCGACGCATTGTCGCGGTCAAGGTGCTCCGGAGCCCGGTCATCGGTGACCGTGATCGTTCTGACTTTGAGGCCGAGGCCGATGCGATGGCGAGGCTGTCGAATCATCCGTCCATTGTGTCGATGTATTCGGCGGGGGTTGCCGTTGACGGTCGACCCTACTTAGCGATGGAGTTCTGCCCGGACTCGATGCGGGAACGCACAAGACGAAACCCTGCACCGCTGCAGGCCGTGCTCGACGCCGGGGTGCGACTGGCGGGCGCCCTCGAGACGGCTCACCGTGCCGGCATTTTGCACCGTGACGTGAAACCGTCGAACGTGTTGTTAACCGCGACGGGCCGCCCCGCGCTCGCAGACTTCGGCATTTCAGTGCTGCAGGGTAGCTGGGCTTCGCAGACGCGCGAGCAGGCGCTGTCGATTCCCTGGTCTGCGCCCGAGGTGATTACGGCTCACACTACCGGCACGGTCGAGAGCGAGGTGTGGTCGCTCGGGGCGACGCTCTACACCTTTGCAGCCGGGGTCTCGCCGTTCGAACATCCTGATCGGGCGCAGAACACCCAGTCAAAGATGAGTGCGCGCATCGCAGAGGCGAAGTACACGCCGATCCCCGGCGCCCAAGGGTATGAGCCGTTTGACGAGGTGATGCGCCGGGCGATGCACCGCGACCCCGCGCAGCGGTTCCGCTCGATGGCTGAGTTCGGCGAGACGCTGCAACAGTTGCAGCGGGGGTACGGGTTTGATGTGACCCCGTTCGACGTGGTTGATGCGTCGATGATCACGCCGGCGCCGGTGAGCACGGCTCCTCGCGGTCCGAAAGCGACAACGGTGCGCTCCCTCACCAGGGCGCAGCAGCGAGCGCAGCTCCGCGCGTCTCGCCTCACCGAGGATCGCGATGGCGTGCTGATTGATCAGCCGCATTCGCCGATGAAGATCGGAATCATTGGTGCGCTCGTTGGCATTGCCGTGGTGGCGGCGTTGTTCGGTGTGGCGCTCGCTCTCGGCTGGATCGGGTGACATGGCGGCCACGGTGCGCGGCGAGAACGGAAGACGCCGTTCGGTGATCGGTTGGATCGCCGCGGGCGTGGTGACCGCGCTTGTCGTGACGCTTGCCGTGGTGTCGAGCGGTTTTGATGCTCGTGAGACGCCGCGAGACGATCCGTCGGTGTGGGTGGAGCGCACCAGTGGCCAGTACGCGCGGGTCAACACCGAAACCCGTGAGATTGACACCGTGCGCAGCGTTGATAACCCGAGCGGCATCCTGCAGACGCCCGAGCTTGGGCTGATGTTCACGAACGGTTTCGGCCGTGCCGTGCCGATCGATCCGAGCTCGCCGCAGGACATTCTGAGCGACGCCAGCGGCGATGGCGCAGAGGCTGAGACTGGTGCAGACCCCGAGACTGGCGCAGACCCCGAGTCCGGCACAGCGCCCGAGTCCGACGTAGACTCCGAGTCCGACGCAGAGCCCAACAACGGAGCAGCGGAGGCTGGCCCAGCCGAGAGCGATGGCCGGGGCGAACGAACTCCCGAGGGTACCCGCCAGGTGATCTCTGCGGGTGAGTATGTGCTCTTTCTCACCCAAGACGGAGCGGCGTATCTGTCGCACCTGCGCGGCGCCACCGCGGCTGTGGCTCCGATGCTCCTCGATCCCGTTGCGCAGTCGAACGATGCTGGCACGGCACGCGAGGAGGGCGACCAAGCTGACGAACTCGGCGACGCCAACGCTGCTGACGGGAACCCCACCGCGGGTGGCGACGTCGATCCGGCGGCGCCGTACCGGGTGACGGCGGCCGCCGTCGATGCTGAGGGCCGGGTTGCGCTCTACAGTCAGGGCGAGGGCACGGTGCGCTGGTATGACGCGCCGCGTGAGGCGTGGCGGGGTGCTCCCGATGAGGGTGCTGCTGAGGTCGCGGACGACAGCGCGCAGTTCGCCATTGTCGGTGACGACTGGGTGCTGCTCGACTCGAACACCGGTGAGCTGTGGTGGCGTGGCGCGAGCGACCCGATCAGGCTTGAGCTGACTGGCACCGCCCGACTGCAGGCATCGTCGCCCGGGGCCCGGTCGACCAGCGAATCCCCCACAGCCAACGGCACCGCAGCGAACGATTCCGTGTTGGTCGCCGATGAGGGCGGCCTGTGGCAGGTCACCCAAGGATCAGCCGAACGCGTTCTCGACACCACAGGCGTTGCTGCGCAGCCCCGGCACCTTGGCACGACCATGATTGCCGCGTGGGCGAGCTCGTCTGGGGCGATGCTGTGGACGTCTGACCAGGGGGCGATGCCGCTCGAATTTGACGATGCCGTGGGTGAGGTGAGCAATCCAGATCTCGACATTCGCGGGAACGGTACGCGGGCCGTCGTGGTTGAGCGTTCAAGCGGCATGCTGTGGACCGTCCCCGACGGCACGCTGATCCCGGTCGAACAGTGGAGTCTGCACGACCCGCCCAAGGTAGACACGGGCACGGTCGTGACTCAGGATGTGACCGAGCAGGAGCCGCCGGTGGCGATGCCCGACGCGTTTGGGGTGCGTGCGGGTGAACCGACCCTGCTGCCGGTGCTGCTCAATGACTTTGACCCCAACCGGACTGATGTGCTGACGGTGGTGCCCGAGGGCCTCGGCGACGAGTTCGATCGTGACTTTGGCAGTATCTCAATGCTCAGCGACGGGCAAGCCGTCATGATCCAACCGAGCCCCACTGCCAGTGGCAGCGCACGCTTTCAGTACCGTATTACCGACGGCGTCAGTGTGTCCGAACCCGCAGAGGTGACGGTGACGGTCGTCGATCCTGGCACCAACACGGCGCCGGACTGGTGTCTCGTCGAAGGCTGCCAGCGGGAATGGCCGAGCCCAGAACTTGCGCCCGGCGGCACCCTGATCATGCCGATGCTTGAGGGGTGGGTTGATCCCGAGGGCGACCCGATGGTGCTCACCGGCGCTGATGTCATCAACCCGGATGACCCCGCGCACGCTCTCGTCACCGCCGACGGTAAGCTCGCCATTCGGCACACCGATGTCAACGCGGCGGCGAGTGATGTGCCGGTGCGAGTGCGAGTTGCCGATGCGCATGGCGCCGAGACCGCACGCGAGCTGCGCATTCGCGTGCGCCCCGGGGCATCGCCTGAGTTCGCTTCGTCAGCGGTGACAGTGAAGGTCGGTGAGGCCACCCTCGTGCGTCCGCTCGAGCGAGTGACCGGCGGCTCCGGCGCGTTCCAGCTGGTCGATGCTGCGGTGCAACAGGGTGCGGCGAGGGTGACCGTGAACCCTGGCGCTGGCACCTTTGAGGTGCAGGCCGATGAGCCCGGCGGGGCGACGCTTGCGGTCACCGTGCGCGACTCGGTCACGGAACACGAAGTGACCGGCACCGTGCGGGTCACCGCCGTCGATCAGCGAACCGCGCTGACGGTGCCACCGTTGCGAGCGTTCGTGAGACCGCTTGCCGACAGCACGGTCGACGTGCTGGCCGCGATACCGGGATCCCAGTCGCGCGCGCTGACGGTGCAGTCGGCGGTCGTGCGCGACGGTCAACTGCGCGCAGACGTCATTGAGCACGCCCGTGTTCGAGTGGCGGGTTCCACCCCCGATGGGCAGGCAGGCCGCATCGGCTCAGTTGACGTCACCGTCGCCGAAGGCCAGACCACCGGGGTGGGGCGGCTCACGGTCTTCCAGGTCGCCGAGTCTGGCGCTGGTGCCATTGCCGTCACCGACACCGCCACCGTTCGCGCGGGTTCCGTGGTCGATATCGCTGTGCTCGACAATGATGTGGCGCCACCGGGGGAACGCCTCGTGTTGCACCCAGAAATTGGCTCTTCCGGTGCCGAGGGTGAGCTCGCCTTCGCATCCGGCGGCACCGTGCGCTATCTCGCGCCCGCTGAACCCGGCACGTACACCCTGAGCTACACCACGTATGGCGCGTCAAGCCCTGAACACAGCGACGTGGGGCAGGTACGCGTGACGGTATTGCCGAGCGGCAGCAATCGTGACCCCGTGCCGGCGACAATCACCGTGCGTGTTGCGCCGGGGGAGCGAGTGACCGCGACGGTGCCACTGTCGGGGGTCGATCCTGACGGAGACCGGGTGCGGCTGGTGTCGGTCGACTCGCCAGACGACCCGCAACTCTCGGCGACGGTGGTGCCCCGCAGCACATCGCTGCAGGTGAGCGCGTCGCCGAGCGCGATGCCCAGCACGCAGGTGGTCAGCTACACCGTGCGCGACTCGTACGGTGGCGAGGCGCGCGGTCGCGTGCGCATCATCGTGACCGAGCCTGATGCGTCGGCTGGCGCCCCCGTCGTCTACAGCGATTACGTGCGCATCATGCGCGGCGCGAGCGAGCCGGCGGTGGTGCGGCCGTTGGAGAACGATCTCGACCCGACCGGAGGCACACTCGAGCTGGTGTCGGTGGAGCCGAACGTGCCCGGCGGCGCGGAATCGGCACGCTACCGTGAGCTGGAGCAGCGGCTCGACCTCTCGGGGCTGAAGAACGGCATTGTGCGCATCACCGGGGGTGACGAGCTGGGCACGGTGTCATACCGTTACACGGTGCGGTCTCGCGAGAGCACGAGCACGTCTGACGGCTTGATCGTGGTGCAGGTTTCGGAACGGATCGGGTTGCAGGCACCTGTCGTGCTCGACACGGTGCTGTCGGTGCGGGACCGCGCGGACTTCGAACGGGTCGGCGTTGATGTGGTGACTGACCGGGTGCGTTGGGCGGCTGGAGATCCGTCGACGTTGCGCCTGTCGCTGTGGCAGCATTCTGCCGGGGACTATCAGGTGCAAGGATCGAACATTCTCGGCAGCTACCGTGCTGAGGGCGATGTGGTGGTGTTCCGCCTGACCGGTGTCGATTTCACCGGCACCGAGACAGAAACGTACGGTTTTCTGATTGTGCCGCCCCTCGATGAGTTGCGGCTGTCACTTGCCCCGTCCGCTGGCGCGGTGACCGTCGCAGAGAACGCCAGCACCGAGGTGAAGGTGGCGGATCTGCTCGATCTGGGGCCTGGCGACCGCGTCGAGCTTGATACGGGGTCATTCGCGGTGCAGCGACCGCAGGCGAGCTGCGCCCCCGTTGATGCGCAGACCATTCGGTACACGGCGGGCAGGGAAGCGCCGTGGGTCGATACCTGCACTGTTCGCGTGAAACTGGTGGAACAGCGCACGTACACGTCCCTGCCGATACCCGTCTCGATTGTGCCCGATGAGCCGGTGGTGCAACTGAACCCGCTGACGCGCACCGTCGCGCCCGGCCAGAGCGAGCGCGTGGCCCTGACCGACATGGTGCAGTGGCAGGGCGGCCGGCAGGGTGACCGTGCGCGGCTGAAGTGGCAGGTCACCGGTTCCGCATCCTCGTTCGACGTTGTTGAGTCGGGCAGCGAGTTGCGGGTGCAGGCCCGAGCCGATGCGGTGCCGGGATCACAACAGCAGCTCACCGTGCGAGTGACGGGCGCCGGCGAGAGCCAGACCCTGCTGACCCTCCGCGTGGGTGAGGCAGCAATGGATACTCCCCGCGGTGCCACGATCGCCCTGCAGTGCACGGTTGGCTCGCCGTGCTCGGCCCCGCTCGTCGGGGTGGCTGGTGAATACGATCCGTTCGCCGGCACTCCGGGTGGCGGGCTGCGCCTGGTGTCCATTGATGCTGACGCGTGCGCGCTCGGGCGTTTTCAGTCGAACGGCGACACCGTGCAGGTGACGTGGGCCGACGCCGGCGATCCTGGCGGCCAGTGCACGGTCGGGTTCACCGTGCGCGACGCCCAGCAACGCGTGGGGCAGGGAACGATCGAGTTTGATGCGCTCGGTGTGCCCCGTCGTCCGGCAGCGATCGAGCCGATTGGGGCGAGCGACAAAACGGTGACCCTTGCCGTGACGCTGAGCGGCCAGAGCTCCCACCCCGAAACGACCGGGGTGGAGGTGTTGCGAATGGACGGCACCGTTGTCGGCTCGTGCACCCCGTCGGGCGGTTTCGCCGAGTGCACCGTTGAGGCTCCGGTGGGGCGTGACAACGGTCGCCGGTACCTCGCGCGAGCCGTCAACGCGGTGGGGGCATCGAAACCGACCGACAGCCCCTCGGCGATGACCTGGGCGTACAGTCGGCTGCCGAAACCCACCGTTGAACTCGAAGCGGTGAAGGATCGTTCGCACACGGATCAGGCGCAGGGCAGGGTGAAATTGCACCTGTCGGGATCATCCCGGTCGAGCGATTTCCGACTGCTGCACGGCGGCACGAGCACGGCGGTGTCGCCGGGCCAGGTCGTGAGCCTGCCGGTTGGTGAAAATACGCTGCGGGTCATCCAGGTCGATGGCCACGTGCCACCCGGCTACCAGGGCGACCCGAGCGGGTTCGGCGACGCTTGGGAGGGCACGATCACGGTGGCGGGTGCGCCACGGGTGACCGGTGCTTCGCTGCAGGCCGACCCCGCCGGTGCGGGCACCGCCACCATCAGCAGCAGCGTCGACGCCAATTTCGAGGATGCGTCGACCCTGCGGGTGCGCTACCGTGTCGCGCCCTACAGCGACCACCCCTCGACCTGCTCTCCGGGGAGCAGCGACCCCACCGCCACCGGTCTCCAGCCCTACCGGTCATACGTGGGAGTGATTTGCGCGACCAGTGACAGCGGCACCACTGTGGTCGTCACGTCGGCAGCGTGGGTGGGCGGGCTCCCCCCTGAACCGCAGCTGAGCCAGGGGTACCGCGTGGCGAATGCTCCGACGAAGACCGGCTCTCAGGCGCTCTATACGACCGTGGACGGGCAGCCGACCTTCTCGAACGTCGTGTCGGGCGCGACGATCCGCTACGAACTGAGTTCTGGCAGCGTCTATGACGGGCAACTTCCGTCGGTGCCCGTGCACGTGACCGTCACCGCGAAGCAGTGCCTGACCGACGACGCGACCGGCACGAAGGTGTGTTCTGCCAACGGCACCACGGTGCCCCCGCAGGGCGTGCCGCCCACCAGTGTGCACTGGGACGGCTCCTGCGTTGCCCCGGGCGGTGACCCCAGCAGCGCGTTCACGGTCGCCGGATGGAGCGACGGTGCGCACCTCACCCAGCAGGGCAACGACGT
>CAZJOZ010000028.1:1919-5591 GCA_964547775.1 uncultured Leucobacter sp. | reverse complement strand
CCCTCGTGTTCAGAAATCCGCATCACGTCCACACTTGACTTCACCTCCGAACCGCACGACAGAAAGGCAGCACCATGAGCACACCGAATGCCGCCGCTCCACCGAGTCCGCTCAGTGACGAACGGGCCGCCTGGGCGGGCGAATCCCTGCGCACCACCGCAGACGCGATGGAGCAGGTGATTCACGGGAAACGTCGCGTGCTCGAACTGGTGCTTGCCACCCAGGTGGCGAGCGGCCACGTGCTGCTTGAGGATGTGCCAGGCACCGGCAAGACCGCGCTCGCGCGCACCCTCGCCCAGGTGATGCAGGGCACCGCATCGCGGATTCAGTTCACCCCCGATCTGCTGCCCGGTGATGTGACCGGTATCACCGTGTTCGACCAGCGACAGGGCATCTTTGAGTTTCATGCGGGCCCCATCTTCGCGAACGTCGTGCTCGCAGATGAGATCAACCGTGCGAGCCCGAAAACCCAGTCCGCGCTCCTCGAGGTGATGGAAGAGGGGCAGGTCACCGTTGACGGGAAGACCCACCCGGTGGGGTCGCCGTTTATGGTGATTGCCACCCAAAACCCGGTCGAGCAGGCGGGCACCTACCGACTCCCCGAAGCGCAGCTTGACCGTTTCATGATCAAGACCAGCATCGGATACCCCGATGAGGTCGCAATGCGCAGAATCCTGCAGCACCAGGGCGAGCCGGCGCAGGTGCAGCCGGTGATGAACACCAGCACCCTGCTGCAGGTGCAAGCATTTGCGACGCAGGTCTATGTCAGCCCGCTCATCATCGACTACATCACCCGCCTCGTCGAGGCGAGCCGCAGCGCGACCGAAGTGCGGCTCGGCGCGAGTGTGCGCGGTGCCCTCGCACTGCGTCGCATGGCCACGGCATGGGCCCTCATCCAGGGCCGATCGTATGTGGTGCCAGACGATGTGCGAGGGCTCGCAACGGCGGTGCTCGCACACCGGCTCGTGCTCGAACCTGAGGCCGAGTTTGACGGGGTTACCGCGGAGCAAGTGGTGGCGCAGTTGTTGCTCGATGTTGCCGAACCGCAGGAGAACGGCACGGCGTGAACACCGACCGCACGCAGAGCCGCTGGCTCACCCGCGCCAGCACGCACACGGGGACGCGTACCCGCACGCGAACCGTGACCGGAGGAACGACGGCGCTCAGTGCCGCCGCCCACCGACGCGTGCGCCTGCAGCGCTGGGGCCGGCGGACCTGGCGTGCGGTGAAACGTCGTATCGAGGCGGTGATTGGCGCGGTCACCCCACTGGGCTGGTTCGTCAGCGTCATCGCGGTGCTTGGGCTGATCGCCGGCCTCAGTGCGGCCTGGGTGGAGGGCTGGTTTGTTGCCGTCTGCGCAGCGGTGATGCTCATCATCGCCGTACCGTTTCTTCTCGGATCACGCGCGTACCGCACGAACATTGCGATCGATCGGTCGCAGGTCGTGGTGGGCGGCGAGGTGCACCTCGCGGTCGAAGTGCAGAACACGGCGGGCCGACCCATGCTGCCCGCGGTCATTGAACTTCCGGTGGGTGACGCGCTTCGGGAACTCACGGTGCCGCTGCTCGGGGCCCACCACGAGACCTCACTGCCGGTGAGCGTTCCCGCCGCGAAGCGAGGCGTCATCACCGTCGGCCCGCTCACCATCGCACGGCAGGACCCCCTCGGCTTGCTGCGTCGCGAACTGACGTGGCGTCAACGCCACCACGTGCATGTGCATCCGCGAACGGTGGCGCTCCCCCCGAACTCAGCGGGACTGGTGCGAGACCTCGAAGGGCAGGCGAGCACTCGCCTCGTCGACAGCGACCTGTCGTTCCACGCGGTACGAGAGTATGTGCCCGGTGACGCGATGCGGCACATCCACTGGAAGAGCACCGCGAAAACGGGCACCCTCATGGTGCGGCAGTACGAAGAATCACAGTCCGCACGTATGGCGGTGCTGTGTGATGCGCGCCGCGAAGCGTACGACAGCGACGACGAGTTTGAGCTCGCGGTCAGCGTCGCCGCGTCACTGTCGGTGCACGCGGTGCGCGAAGGCCGAGAACGATTCGTCGCTTCCGGATGGGTACCACCCAACCGCAAGCCACGAGTGGACGGACTCGAACCGCTGCCCTCACGCACCCCCGGCGAAATGCTTGACGCGTGGGCTGAGCTGAGCCATGCGCCGTACGCGCTCCCGATAGAGCGCCTCGCGCACACCCTCGCGCACTCCGTGCGTGACCTGTCCATCGTCGTGATCGTCACCGGGTCACAACCCGAGATGGCACAGCTGCGGCGCTGCGCCGTCTATTTCCCGCCCGACGTGCCGGTCACGGTCGTGCGAGCCGAACACCTCGCCGACCCCACCGCGCACCGCTTTGACCGACTCACGGTCGTCACCGTCGGCGCCCTCGGAGATCTGCCACAACTCATGATGCGAGGCGTCACGTGACGGCCCGCGCTCGCCTGATCGGAGCGGTGGCCGCTGCCGTCGGCGCCACGGTGCTCGGGGTGTGCGCGGCCTGGCCGATCTACGCACACGGGTGGCTCGTCATCACCGCCGCTATCGGCACGACCATCGGATGCGGGGTTGCGCTGCTCGGTGCCCGACGCTGGGGCATGCTCCCGACCACCGTGGTGCTGGCCATCGCATTCGCGTTGACGGTGGTGCCAGCCGCCGTGCCGAGTGCGTTCGACACCCTCCCAGATGGGCTGCTGCGGGCAGAACTCGACGGAATCGCCGCCATCGTGCTCGGCTGGAAGCAACTCCTCACCCTGTCCCTGCCGGTCGGCACCTACCAGGCCGTGCTGGTGCCCGCCTTCGTGGTGTTCGTTGCCACCGCCTTCGGCGTGACGTCGCTCGCGCTGCGCTCGCCGCGGGGTGCGCCGGCAGCGGCGCTGATCCTCGTCGCGCCGGTCGCGTTCGGCACGATATTCGGTGCCTCGGCGGTGAGCGCCCCGCTGCGCCTCGGGTGGGTGACGGTTGTGGCGCCCCGCGAGTTGGCGCTGTGGCTCGCGGCGGCGGTGCTCGGCGGGCTGTGGGTATGGTTCACGGCCGGTGCGAAACGGCGGGCCGCGCTGCGGTTGGGGCGCACACGAGGGGAACGCCGGGCGGGGTCTGGGCGTGCGACTCGATCCCTGATTGGCGTTGTGACCGTGGTTGTGGCATTGGGCGTCGGGCTCGCGGTGGCGCCGGTGCTCGAGGCAGGAAGCGGTGGGCGTCAGGTGCCGCGAGACCGGGTTGAGCCGGAGATCATCCTGCGCGAGCGCCCGAGTCCCCTCGCTGCATATCGGGCGTCGAAACGTGATGACGCGATTGACACCACGATGTTCACCGTGTCGGCGGATGGCGCACTGCCCGAACGACTGCGATTGGCGGTGCTTGACGAGTACGACGGGGTCGATTTTCATGTCAGTGCCGATGCCGCAGGCCGCTTCACCAGGTTCCCGAGCGGCGATGCTGTGCCGCAGCCGACCGACGTGTCGGTGCAGATCGGTGAGGGGTACCAGGATGTGTGGGTGCCCACCGCGGGTCTCGGATCGGTGCCCGTGTTCACGGGGGATCGCGCGGCCGAACTCGCTGACGCGTTCTATGTGAACCGCGCGACGGGAGCAGCGATTGCGGTGCCGAGCGGCCGCGACCCCGCCGGGACGAGCACAGGCGTGAGCGTGGGCGCTGGCCCTGCGGCTGGC
>CAZJOZ010000028.1:0-1819 GCA_964547775.1 uncultured Leucobacter sp. | reverse complement strand
TGGCCCTGCGGCTGGCATTGGCCTCACCGCTGGTGACGGATACACCGTGACGATGTCGGCCGAGCGGGCTGGATCCCTGATCGGTGACCCGCTCCCCGGTGGCGCGTTGTTCGACCTGGAAGCGATGCCAGAGCTGAGCGAGTGGGTGAATGCGCAACAGCAACCGGCCACCGCCGAGGGGCTCGTCACCCTCATCGAACGCTTGCGTGAACGCGGCTACCTGAGCCACTCGCTCGGCGGATCGTCGGCCGACCAGCGGTGGCTTGAACGACTCGCCGCGCGGTACGGTACCAGCTTTGAACCCAGCGCGGGCGGACACTCGGTTGCCCGTATCGAAGCGTTGTTCGCGCAGTTGAACGCGCAGGAACGGCTCGCCGGTGACGGCGCGTCTCCTGAGATGTTGGTGGCGGGCATCGGTGATGACGAGCAGTTCGCGGCCGCGGCGGCGCTGATTGCCCGAGCTCTCGGATTTGAATCCCGTGTGGTGCTGGGGGTACGCCTCGGTGGAGAGGGTGTTGAGGGTGTGCCTGCCTGCACGGCTGAGTGCACCGGTGAGCATCTTGCGGCATGGATCGAAGTGCGCGGATCGCAGGGGGAGTGGGTGCCGATCGACGTCACCCCGCAGGCAACGACGCCCGCCACGACGCTCGAGACCGGGGAACAATTGCCCGAGTACGCGACAACGCCGGAGGAACGTGATGCCCGCGAGGTTGATCCGCCGATCGGTTTGGGTGAGCGAAGTGACCACTCGGAGGTCACCGAGGAAGTGGAAGATGCATCACCGTGGTGGCCGGTGGTGCGGGCGATTGGCTTGATTTTGGCTGCCCTCGTGCTGATCGTGTTGCCGTTCTTGTTCTTGCCGTTCGCGAAGCGGCGGCGGGAGACTGTTCGACGTCGGGAGACCGACCCGGAACTGCGTGCGCTCGGGGCGTGGCAGCAGATGATCGATGAGGCGCTTGACGCGGGGGTGCGGTTCCCCACGACCGCGACTCGCCGTGAAATCGGGGAGGTGCTTGGCACCGCTGCGGCGCGGTGGGCCGCACAGACGGCAACGAAAGCGGTGTTCTCGCCGCAGGGCGTCACCGACGAAGAGGCTGACTGGATGTGGCAGGCCGTCGACGCTGACCGCGCCGAACGCCTCGCCACGCTCAGCAGGTGGCAGCGTCTGCGCGCGAAGTACCGTCTTAGGTCATACGGCGTGAGACCATTTGGTCAGCGCGCAGAAGGTGCCACACTTATGATGAGGCGCAGTGAACAGGCATCGCCTGTGAACATGCGTCGCAGTGCAAGGAACGGAGCCGAGTATGAACGTTGAGTCACCGAGCGGTAGCGCCGCGGGCGCCGTCGTGGGCATCATCGTGTTCCTGATTGGGCTCGGGTTGCTCGTCTGGTATCTGTGGGCGATGGCACGCCTCTTCCCGCGGATCGGTCTGCAGTCGCGCGACGGTTGGATCCCGGTATGGAACCAGTGGAAGCTGTTGGAACGTGGCCGGCTACCGGGCTGGGTGGTGCTGCTGGTGTTTGTGGGGCTCGGTATTGTTCCGTATGTCATGCTGATTGTGGCGATGCACCGGGTAAACCGGGAGTACCGTGCCGGAACCGGGTACACCGTGCTTGGCGCGCTGCTCGGGCCGTTGTGGGCGACCCTGCTGGCCACCCACATTGATGAGGAAGGGCTCGCTGCTCCTGTGGCTCACCCAGGCTCTGCCGGTCGCGCCGGGTACGCTTCTCACCCGGGCTCCGCAGCCGACGCTGCCCCCGTTGCCCCCCGTTTTGCCGCGCCGGTGACCCCGCCCCCGCCGCTGGCGCACGAGAGTTC
>CAZJOZ010000027.1:20097-20626 GCA_964547775.1 uncultured Leucobacter sp. | reverse complement strand
TGCTGGTGGATCTTTCGGAATGCGATACAGAGCTTGATGCCCCGAAAGCTGCCTTACCTGACGCGGATGATCGGGACTAGCGAAGGCTTCATCCATCGACAGCCAGAGGTGTCGGTGATGATCAAAAAGGCCGTTGCCTGGCGGACTGGTCGAGATAGAAGTGGGCGATGTCTTCGCGGGTGGACTTCTGAAGTTTCTTCAAAATCCGGGAGACATGCCCTTCTACGGTGCGAACACTGAGGGTCAGCCTGCTGGCAATCTCAGCGTTCGTGAGGCCCGCGCTGACTAACGCAGCGATTTCATCCTCACGATCGGTGAGTGTGGCCTGACGATTCGCGCGTTGGTCGGTGTTCTGGGTGCGAAGCCTCTGCGCAATTGGCTCCAACGGCGGGAACGTGAGCAGGTGTGCAACGAACGAATCGGAGAATCCTCCGGCAATATACGACGCTGCGGTCAAGAAAAGGTCCCGGATGGCGGGGTCTTCTGCGCGAGCACCGTGTGCGTCGAGAATGGTCGTATCGCCGTGGAT
>CAZJOZ010000027.1:0-20087 GCA_964547775.1 uncultured Leucobacter sp. | reverse complement strand
CCAAAGTCCAGAAGCGCCAGCCAGACATTCAGAATGGGCGCGGGAAGTTCACGAAGTTGTACAGCAACGTCGGCATAAAGCTCGGGAGTCGGAGAGGACTGCAGCACCTCCAGCATGGTGATCGAAGCAGCGTAGAGCCCTCCTCGCTCCCAGAGCGCGTCGGCTGCGGTCATCCCGAACTCGGTGGCAGCCTGATCGCCTGAGCGTGCTCGAATAATTCTCTGATCGACCATTTCGCGGATGTACCCCGGAAACGGTGGCGCGTTCAGTGTAAAGTCATCGAATGCTTTCAACTGCGCCTCTGCGTCATCGATGGCGCCGTTGACGGCAAGAAGGTATGCCTTCAACACCACGATTCCTATCCAGGAGTTTGGCGCCGCCGCCAGTGGGATTCCCATTTGTTCGGCCAAATTAAGATGGTGCTGGGCTTTCACGTAATCACGTCGATAGATGGAGGCGAGAGCGCTCAAGTGAGAGAATATACACAATGCCCTCGGATCAAACTGTTGCTTGGCGCGTTCCAATCGCTGATTGATGAGGTGAGTTCCTGATTCAAAATCAAGGAGCGCGAACTTTGTCTGCGCAAACACCGCATCAAGGATCGGGTCATTTAGCTCGGCTGAGTAGTAGAAATCAAAGAGTGACTCATTTTCGCTTGGTCGGCCGCGTGCGAGGAGCCACAGGGTACGAGCTCGCAACACTGCTGCGCGAGCCCCCGCTTGCAGCCCGTCAAGATCTACGTCGGCAAAGGGCTCTTCACTCGACAGGTCGTCTGTGCAGGTTTCTAGTACTGAAGCTTCCGCCTCGCAGATCAGTTGAAGTTCCTCTGGCAGGTTCTTGATCGTTCGGAGACGAGCGATGGCTTCTCTGGGTAATTTCTTCGCATATGTTACATACGCCGCATAGGCTACTTCCCACGCAACTCGCTCTTCTGGCGTGCCCAAGGAGGCATCGGTTGAGGCAATGAGTGCAAGGATCTCATCGGTGGCGCTTTCTGAATGCCAGTCCGTACTCAGTGCCCGGAGCAGTGCTGCGGCATCGCTCAGGTTTCGAGATTGGTGCCATTGCTCGCGCGCCACCAGGACATCATTTCGAATCTGTTCGTGGACGAGCCGAACGAGCACCAGTGGATCAAGGTCGCTGTCATCGATGTCAAGCACCATGCTGCGCTCAGCGGTAACCTCCCGGATGCATTCTGTCAAGAGCCGCCTGCCTGCCGATGGTTCTTCATTACGGAAATAGTCGACTAACAACTGCGGGTCAACAAACACCACACCATTCCCGGTGTCTGCCGTGCAGGTGAGTAAGCCACGACGCTCCAAGGACAGAAGAATCTCATGGCTGCCAGTTACCGTTATCGCGGTTGTCAAGTCACAGACCCCAAGGAACGACAACAACTTTAACGCCCGGAGCTCGTCTGGCGTAAGATCTGCAATCAATCTTGACAGGTAGCTGGTGAGCTCTGGGGACCACATGGTATCGACTGCGGTCAGCACGCCTTCCTCGAGACGAACGCGTCCGTTTTGTAAATTGATCGCAGTTACATGGATTGCGGCCCCCGGTCGTCCGCCCGACTTCGAGTACAGGCGGCTGAGTGTTTCTGAGTCGAAGCGTGCGTGAAAATGTGCTTCGAGTGCGGCGGCGAGTTCGACGTAAGTCATCGTGGGGTATTGAAGCACCAGAGGCGTGTCCGAGCGGCCCGACCCGTGCAGAGGATCCGCTGGGTATCGGACGCTACTGAGGACAGGGATGCGGTATTCCTGTGCCAAGGCGAAAAGGAGTCCTAAGCTGACCTGATCGGCCTGGTCAGCATCATCGATGATGATGAGATTGCGACTCGGGTCACACTGTGAGATGAGTCGTTGTCTCATAGCGCTTAAGGTGCTACTTCGGTTCGTTCGTTCCGCGTCATACCCCGAGAGGTGTAGCGTGCTGAATGGCACGCCCTTGAGCGCCATATTGCCAGACACACGGATGATGGAGTACTGCAGCGACTCGAAATGCGAGGCCAAGTTTTGTAACAGCGCAGTCTTCCCTACACCCTGGACGCCCTGGATTTCGACGCTGAGCCCAGCGAGGAGAGCATCGATCGACCTGATCAACGCCTCGGAGCGGGTCAGCGCAGTTGGTCTCATAGCCCATGTCCCTCTCGTCGCGAGAATTTCTTGACAATAGGGAGTGTACTGTGCGGCCACCTCCCTTCGGAATAATTCCGTGAAAACTTGCCTCAGGTGAGATATGCGTGGCCAGGCTGGGCGGAGGTCTTCATCTCACCCCGACCGTTCGCAACGTCCGAAGGAACTACAGCTAGCTCGTGTTCGTTCCAAGCTTGAGCGCATCAAGAACACGTGCGACTACGGCGCGCTGTGCGTCAGTCAGGCCGTGGAGAGGGCGTGGCAAACAATCACGCTGCGCTAAACCCAGCTGCTCGGCGATGGCGGCGGTCACTCTCAGACTGCCGAATCGCGAGAACAGCTCCCAGAGTGGCGCGAGCCGATCCGAGGCTGCAGCGGCTGCTTCGCCCTGACCAGACTGGGCGAGGCGGGTAATCGCGAGCGCCGCACCGGGCAGTGTGCCTCCGATGACGGAATACCAGGTGTCGCAACCTGCGTTCAGCCCCGTAGCGGCGGATGCATCACCGGACACTCCAATGGTGACATGCGACGGTATCACTGCGCGGATAGCCGACACATGTTTGGCTGCCTCAGGGAGGTGCTCCGGCACCGCGGGAATTTTGATCGACGAGATGCCCGGCAGCTCAGCAATTCGCGCATACAGGTCAATGGTGAATCGGAAATGCGTCGTGGCGGGATTGTCATACACAATCACTGGTAATGCTGATGAAGCGACGACAGTACGGTAGAGCTCGAACACCTCGTTTGGAGTCAGTGGTTGATACGACACCGGAGCTAGAAGAAGCCCACTGGCACCTGCTTCCTCTGCTGCTGCCACGTGTGAGAGCACATGCGAGGTGCGAAGGCTACTCACGCCGACAAACACTGGTGTCGACCCGCTGTGTTCTACGGCCAGGCGGGTGACTCGAGCACGCTCTTCCGCGGTGAGATACATGGCCGACCCGGTTGAACCGAGTACGGTAATCGAGTCCACCCCTGCACGTGCGAGCCGCTCTACAATGCCAACGAAAGCTCGCTCATCGACCTGGTCACGAGAGAGCGGGGTGAGGGGGAACGCACTCAGGCTCGCATTCATGCCCGCTGTGTCTCCTCCCTCATTCGTTTCGATTCGCTCGTCAGGTCGCAAGGCTATCGCAAGGTGACAGAGACGACCCATACCGGCACGGTCGATACCTCTTCGATAGTGATCTCGCTAAGCCCTCAGGGGAGCGGGTCGCGCCATCAGCCTGCTCAGTGTCGCCTGTGGATGTTCCGCAGAATATTCAAGGGGGTGTCGCCTCTGTCTCGCGAGCCGTAAGGTGAGTGACACGAAGTGCCATGACATCGGAAGTGGCTTCGTATCGATCAAAACGAGAGAAGGAAAGCATATGCCCACCACGATTGTGAATACTGCGCACACGGTGTGGAATGGAGAGCTGATGACGGGCTCCGGTTCCACAAGCCTAGACACCTCTGGAGCCGGAACGTTTGCTGTCGGCTGGAAGTCTCGAGGTGAAGAATCGGGCGGCACCACCACACCTGAAGAGCTCATTGCCGCGGCTCACGCGACCTGCTTTGCGATGAACCTCTCCCACACCCTCACTGAGCATGGCACCCCGCCCACCTCCCTCGAGACTTCTGCGGAAGTTTCGTTCGTCGCGGGCACGGGAATCACCGGCATTCACCTCTCGGTGGTCGCAACCGTTGATTCCCTCGATAATGACGCGTTCGTTCAGCTTGCTGAGAAAGCGAAGGAGACGTGCCCGGTATCGCAGGCGCTGGCCGGCGTGAAAGACATCACCCTCGACGCGGCGCTAGCGCAGGGGTAGGAGCGCCTACAACACCCCTTTTTCATCCTGGATGGAATTTCCGCCGTCGACGACAAGCACTTGTCCAGTCACATATGACGCCGACTCTGACGAGAGATATTCCACCAGAGAAGCGACCTCATCGGGGGTGCCTGACCGGCCCATCGGTGTCGCATCGCCCATGCGAATCTCATGCTCTGTCGCAGAACCGGTACGGATCCACCCGGGCGCGACTGCGTTTACGGTGATGCCCTCAGCAGCAAGGTCAACCGCGAGACCCCGGGTGAGGCCGACCATGCCAGCCTTTGCTGCGTGATAGCCAATGTCGTTTCGGTACGCCAACAATGGGCCAGACACCGATGACATCATGACGATTCGTGCGGCACTGCTCTTGCGCAGGTGAGGGAGCGCAGCGCGTGTGACGAGAAACGCTGAGGTGAGGTTCCGTTCGAGCGTGTGATTCCAGCCTGCCAGCCCGATCGCATCGATGGTTGCCGGGCTTTCTGGGTCGGACACTGACGTCATGCCCGCATTGTTGACGAGTACATCGAGGCGACCGAACGCGTCGATCGTCGTGTCAATGAGGCGCTGGGCCGTGGCTTCCTCGGTGAGATCTCCGAGAAACGGAATGGCGACGGGTGACGGGGCAGACGATCCCGGAAGTGAAGGATCCGCATCTCGAGACACGGTTGCCGTGAGTTCTCGGCACAGCTCCTCGCATCGCTGGGCGACCCGATCACTCGTGGCGGCAAGAACGACGTTCGCTCCTGCGCGAGCCAAGCGTCGGGCCGAGGCGAAACCAATGCCGTCGGCGGCACCGGCTCCGGTGACGATTGCCACACGGGTTGCTGAACCTGATGATGGAAGATCGTGCGATGCGACACTCATGTCAAGACATCCTTGCTCTCTGACGATGCGGGGTGATCGGAAACGAACCACGGCGACCTATCGCCACGCGACCACGGGGCGGCACTCTCACTGCGGTGTGCTCTAGATTTTACTGAGACCGTGCACTCGGATGTGTCAACCAGGCTAATTCATCTCCAGGGGCAAATATCGTTTCGTTTGGAGACGCGGTGTGGTGGGGGTTTGCCACCATTGCGACGGTCGGGTATGGAGATTACACGCCCGTGACCATTCCGGGGAGAATTGTCGCAGTCGGGCTGATGCTCGGAGGAATCGTCATCGTCGGTATCGTGACGGCAACCGTCGTCTCCTCACTGACCGAGCAGGTGCAACGGGCTGCGCGATCACCCCATACGTCGGCGACGCCAAAAGAGCACTCAGACGGGTGACAGAAGGATCTTGTGCGATCACGAACCGTCTTCATGGTCCTCATCGGTTGCATGACGATTCGGAGTGCGGGAGCAGTAGGGTGGAGGAATGAGGGGGCACATGGCTGGGGATCACGCTGAGGTCGATGTGAACACTGGTGCAAGCGCCAAGGTGGATGTGGAAGCAGGCATTTCCGAGCGCACAGACGAGGCGGAAGCGTTCGAGATTGATCGCATTTCAATCGGGTCAGGTTCCGCCGCAGAGTGGGGGAGTCGCGTGCACCTCGACCCTGCGGAAGCGTTGCGGCTCAGGGAGTGTTCGCGTGAGCCGATCCAGCATGTGGAAGCTGTGCAGTCGCACGGAATATTATTGGGAGTCGCCCAGGGCACGGTCGTGAGGGCCAGCGCATCCCACGCACACTGGCTCGGGCGGGAGCTGGTCGACGTGAGTCCCGAGCTTGCTGCCACACTCTCGCGGCGCACTGACCAGACACGTGACGACCGTGTGATGCTCAACGGCGCCGCGTATGACGCGGTCATCTCCGCCCACCCCGATTTGACCGTGATTGAGTTGGAGCCGGTGCTCGACGAGGAAACCGTGAGTGTCGCCGACGTGACGGCGGCGATTCATCGGATCGGCACCATCGATGAGATGCCAGAGATCATTGATTCCACTGTGCATGAGCTCAAACGTTTGACCGGATACGACCGTGTCACGGCCTTCAAGTTTTTCGAAGACGGCCACGGCCAGATCACCACAGACGAGCATGAACCTGGAATGCCCACCTATCGTGGGCTGCACTTTCCGGCATCAGACGTGCCCATGCAAGCGCGAGCACTCTTCACCACCAAACTCTCCCGCATGATTGTTGATTCACGTGATCCAGGCCAACCCATTCACGATCTCGGAACACAGTCGCAATCGACACCGCTCGATCTCAGTCTCAGTGAACTCAGGCAGCCATCACAGCATCACCTTGAATTTATGCGGAACATGGGGCAAGTGGCGAGCCTCACGCTCGGGGTCGTGCACAACAACAAGCTGCTCGGTATGGTTACCTGCTCACACCGTACGCCGCGACGGTTACCGCTGGCGGTGCGACGTCAGCTTGAAGTTCTGATTCGAATGGTGTCGGCGCAGATAGCTGGCGTGCGAGAGGTGCAGAATCTGCGGCGTCAACTCGCTTCGAAGCAGCGGCGGGCGGAATTTGTTGCGCCCCTCTACGGTGCGCGTGAACTCCCGCACATCATGGATGAGTCGCGGGCGACGATCCGGGACTTGATTCCGAGTGACGGGGTCTACCTGCGGTGCGGCCCAGCCCATCACATTCTCGGGAAAACCCCACCGATTCCAGGCATCGTTGCGATGCTTGAACAACTGGGGGTGTCAGAGCGTGCCACCGATGGCATCGCCGATGAATTTCCGGAGATTGCGCGAGAATTGCCCGGCGTTGGCGGCGTCGTCATTGTCCCTCTTCTCGAAGAGGGTGACTGTCTCGTCTTTTTCAGAGAAGACGTGGTGCACGATGTGCACTGGCTCGGCGACCAGACGGCTGCGAACCGGGACACCGCACTCTCGCCGCGTCGAGACTTCGGATTGTGGCGAGAGAATGTCACTGGACGATCCCTGCCGTGGGGAACGGTCGCCGAAGAAGCGTTTGCGATGGGTGAAGAGATCCGTATCGCATTGCAGACGCGACAGAACGCGGAGCTCGCTGAACTCGCTCGATACGACCCATTGACGGGCCTCGCGAATCGGCGCCTCCTCGAAGAGCACGCTGATCGCTACTATCGTGACCGACGGGAATCGATCGCCGCAATTTTTCTTGACCTTGACGATTTCAAGGGCGTGAACGATCGCTACGGTCACGACGTTGGTGATGCGGTGCTTGCAGCCGTCGGGGAACGCATGGACCAGGTCTCACGCGACAATGACATTCCCGTGCGATTGTCTGGTGATGAGTTCGTGCTGTTGTGTGATGGAGTGACCGAGGAGACCGCACAAACGGTCGCCAAGCGACTGGTCGACGCCATCGTCCAACCAATCGCAACTGACACGGTCAACGTCTCGATCGGAGCTTCGGCAGGGATCGCGCTCGGCAAAGACCACGAGACGTTCGAATCGCTCCTGAAAGCCGCCGACCGCGCAATGTATCGGGCGAAGCGGCAACATAAGGTCCCTCGCTCAGTGAGCTCCTGGTAGCTGCTCAGACGCTTCCGCAGACGCGGAGATTTCGTCAGAGGTCATGACACGGGCACTCGGACGCAGATACCATAAGCACACCTGTCAAAAATTGAAGAAGGATACATACTATGAGCATTTGGGAATCATTCTGGGACATCATCGTCTGGTTCTTTTGGATCTTTATTTTTATCGCCTACCTGATGGCACTGTTCTCGGTGCTGTCAGATCTCTTCCGCGATCACAAGACCAGTGGCTGGGTGAAGGCGATTTGGGTGCTGTTCCTCGTATTCCTCCCGTTCTTGACGGTGCTCGTATACCTCATCGCCCGTGGGCGAGGCATGAATGAGCGCGCGCAAGAAGCTGCCGCAGCGCAACAGCAGGCGGCAGAGTCGTACATTCGTGATGTGGCGGGCAGCTCGCCGGCTGACCAGATTGAGAAAGCTCACCAACTCCTCAACGCTGGCGCCATCTCCCAAGATGAATTCGACAAGCTGAAACGAGACGTGCTCGCGTAACGACGCGTTCGTCTCTCACCATGAGCGAGCCAGGTGATCAGCGCCGCTCGGCACTGGCTCGCTCATAGGTATCGATCAACAGTTTGGCGTGACGCTCGGGTGAAAACACCTCGGCTGCCAGGCGTGCACGTGCTGATGCGTCGATGACTTCCTGCGGGTGCTGCACAAGACGCACGAGGGTGCGTGCCATGCCTGCGGGGTCGGGGGAATCGGCGAGGATCCCGCCGTCAGCAAGTCCCTCACGAAGATTCGGATCGACATACACCACGCTGCGAGACTCCGTGAGGGCTTCGACAACCGTCACCGGTTGATTGTCGAACCCATACGAAGTGAGGGCTACCAGGTGAGACGCGCGGATCCTTTCGCGGACTTCCTCCCTGCTGAGCCTGCCCAGGAGGCGTACGACCCCGTCGCCAGGTGGCATTGTGGCGACTTGGGGGAGCTGCTCGAGAGCCGAAGCTGCGGCTCCGGCGAGGGGTCCATCACCAATGACATCAACCCGAAGGGCACCCTGAGGAAGCGCGCGCTGTGCGATACCGACGGCCTCAAGAAATTCCAGAATGCGTTTCTCAGGGGTGAGCCGTCCGATCCAGGCGATGCGAAGCGGCAGGGTGATCTCGGTGAGCGGCGCGGCCATTGCGGCGGTGTCCGCGCTGCGTTGCACGGCGCTGTTCGTGACGTTTGCCGGTGAGGCGTTCTCAATAACCACCACATTACTGAGGCCTGCTTCGCGCAGCGCCTCCGCCTGATGTGCGGAGGGAGAGATGACGGTCTGAACTCGCTCGGCGGTGGACAGGGTGATTCCTCGAAGAGCGGAATCGGTGCGGGAAGGCGCGAGTATGCGGGGGGAACACGCGAAACCTCGCACCCATCGCGCAAAGCTGCGAACGACTGCAGCCGCGACTCGATCTGGAAGGGCGGTGAGGCCCGCCTGCCAGAAAAAAGTGTGTACGGTCTGCACCACCGGAATACCCAGCGTCCGCGCGGAATCTATGGCTGCGGCAGTGACGCCAAATTCGGAGTGGATATGCACGGTATCGATGTGACGGGTGCGCAGTATTTCGGTGAGGTGTGCGCGCACTCGTGCAGTGTTTCGTACCAGGGGCAGGTCGACAACAGGAATATGCATTCCTGCGGCGACGGTGACGACATCGTTCGTGGAAGTGAGTGGATCGGACTCAGTGTCGGATTCCTGCGATACCGTGCCCCGAAAAGGCGGCTCGGGTCGCGAACGAACGGCGGGGGAGACGACGGTGACATGATGGCCCTGATCGCGCAAGATCTGTGCCTCGTCGAGAAACGCCGACTGTGCGCCGCCGAGATAGTCAAGCGAGTAGTCGCAGACAAGTGCGATGCGTTTCGGGGTGTTCGCCGTGCCGATCAGGAGCTCCTCGCGTTGCAGGTGTTCGCCCCGATCTTACCGCTGTGAGGTCAGTGTGGCGCCGACGGTCTGCTGAGGCAGAGAAATTATCAGTCACTGAGCAAGAACCGAGTGTAAGCTAGAGCCGAGCACCGCGTGCGTGCTCCGCAGTTTCAAGCGAATCGATTTCTCATTTCAGTTTCTTTTTCCTCATCGCTCAGGCGCGATCTTCGTGCCGAACGATTGCTGGTGTGCGCACTCGGCCGTGTCGTGAAGGACACACAGCAGACAAGAGTTCTCGTTACGCTTCACCCCAGACTCTCACCGGAACATCGGTGAGGACACCGGGCACGCTCACGCGTCCCACAACATGTAAGGAATGACAATATGGCCACCGGCACTGTCAAATGGTTCGACTCAGCCAAGGGCTACGGCTTCATCGCGCCCGACGACGGCTCGAAGGATGTGTTCGCACACTTCAGCGCAATCGAAGGCTCGGGTCACCGCAACCTCGAAGAGAATCAGAAGGTTGACTTCGAGGTCGAGCAGGGTCCCAAAGGACCGCAGGCAACTTCGATCCGCGGTCTGTAACAGACTTCGCTCGGGGGTGTGACGTGTCGTCTCACCCCCGAGCACACGGAAGAAGCGCGGCGCTGGTGAGTGTGCAATCTCACCAGCGCCGCGTGCATGTTGGTCACGTGCACAGTGGTCACGGAGACGTCGATGCTCTCCTTATCCTTCGCCAGCGGCGAGTGAACGGGTCAGCCCCTCCTCGTCGGCAAGTCTCGGTTCCGTCCGATATTCCGGCCGTACTCCAGTGATATCCCGATAGAAATCACGAATTTTATCCATGTCAGCGACGACATCGCCGGTAAGGGACATCGTGGGGCCAAGGCCCGCAGATTTGGTCGCGCCGTCGGCAAAGCCGAGGGTCACCGGCATGCCTGTCCGCATCGCGATGCGATAGAAGCCGCTCCGCCACCCCGTGCCAGTGCGAGTTCCCTCTGGCGTCACGACGAGCAAGAAATTCTCGGTCTTACGTGCCTGTTCCACCACTGCATCCACCACTTTTGAGGCGTCTGAACGATCCACCGGAATGCCACCAAGCGCTCGCATGATGGGTCCGCCGAGACCACGAAACAGCTCTTTCTTGCCGAGCCAGCGCACGGGAAGCCGAGCATCCCATGCGATGCCGAGCATGAGGAGAAAATCAACGTTCGAGGTGTGGGGAGCGCCGATGAGTACGCGCGGGCCCGCAATCGGCTCTGCCTCTCGCACGAGTCGCCACCCCGACAGCTTCCAAAACGCGGTGGCGATTCCTCGCCGAACTTCGGTTAGGACTGACATTTCTTCAGCGTACGGGGTGTCTGCCGTGCAGCAGGAATGCGTTGGTGAATTCGTCAAATGGATGGTGCCACAGTACCCCGCAGCTTGAAACTACGTCTTGCCGAACATTAGAATAAGGCTCACCGAAATTCCTCATACGTTGCATAGGGAAGGCGATGATTCGAGTCCTGAAGCAGTTGTCGTGGCACCCCGTTCGCCATGGCAGGAGCACCGCGGGTGCACCGTGTTCACCAGTGAGATGTGCTCCTCGCCATTCATTGATGCGATGGATCACTGGAGCGACTGCGGCAACCCTCCTGCTGACCGGGTGCACTCCGGGAGCCACCGATGCATTGACCCGCCCCGACGAGCTAACCGATTCAATCGAGGATCGTCCCTTGGTGCTCACCACCTTCACCGTGTTGGCCGATATTGCGCAGAACGTCGCTGGTGAACATCTTCGGGTGGCTTCACTCACCAAGCCGGGCACCGAGATTCACGGCTATGAACCGACCCCGGGTGACCTGCGCCGCGCTACCGGTGCCGAACTGATCATCGACAACGGCCTGGGGCTCGAAGCCTGGTTCGATCAATTCATGCAAGACCTTGACGCGCCTCACGTCGTGGCAAGCGATGGTGTGCGTGTCATTGATATCACCGGCGACCAAGCAACGGGCTTGCCGAATCCGCACGCCTGGATGAGTGCTCTGGAAGCACAGCGATACGTTGAGAATGTTGCGGCCGCATTTGCGGAGCATGATCCGGTGCACGCTGAGGACTATCACCGCCAGGCGGAGGAGTATGCGCTATCGATTCGCCAAGTGCACGAGGAACTCCTTGCCGCGCTCAATGAAGTGCCGCCAGCTCAGCGGGTGTTGGTGACCTGTGAGGGTGCCTTTTCCTATCTCGCACGTGATGCCGGTCTTGATGAGATTTCGATTTGGCCGGTGAACGCGGAGCAACAAGCGACACCGCGTCGGATCGCCGCGGTCATAGATTCGGTGCGGGAGCGAGAAGTCCCTGCGGTGTTCTGCGAGTCAACGGTGTCAGCTGATCCGATGATGCGCGTGGTTGAGGCGAGCGGAGCGGAATTTGGTGGCACCCTGTACGTGGACTCCCTCTCGGCGGAAGATGGTCCCGTACCCACCTATCTTGACCTGTTGCGACACAACGCAGAAGTCATCGCATCAGCGCTGACAGGAGCAGGCTCATGAGTGGGTCGACGATTTCCGTGCGTGACGTCACGGTGCGCTATGGTTCCGTGCTCGCTCTCGACGGAGCCACGCTTGACGTGCAAGCAGGCACCGTCACCGGGCTGATCGGAATGAACGGTTCTGGCAAGTCGACGCTGTTTAAAACGATCATGGGCTTGGTGCGTCCAGATACGGGGACCGTCCGGATCGGGGACGAACCACCCGCAGAGGCGCGAAAAAGAGGCCTCATCGGCTATGTGCCGCAGAGCGAGGACGTCGACTGGGACTTTCCCATCTCGGTGCGCGAAGTGGTGATGACCGGTCGTTACGGCAAGTTGGGTTTCACGCGTCGCCCGCACCGCAGTGATCGCGAAGCTGTCGAGGAAGCGCTGGAGCGAGTTGAGCTCACCGAGCTCGCTGACCGACAGATCGGCAAGCTCTCCGGCGGCCAACGAAAGCGGGCGTTTGTGGCGCGAGGCATCGCGCAAGGCGCAACCACCCTGCTGCTGGACGAACCGTTTGCAGGTGTCGATCAACGTTCCGAAGCAACCATCACCATGCTCTTGCGAGAGCTTGCGGCCCGCGGTGCGACGATTCTGGTGTCTACCCATGACTTTCATGCACTGCCAGAGCTTGCTGATGAGGCCGTATTGCTGATGCGTCGTGTCATCATGCGTGGCTCTCCGTCAGAAGTGCTCCAACCTGACCATCTCGCGCTGGCATTCGGAGTGTCCCCAGACGCGCTGCAAGATACGAACCGTGCCCGCCCCGATTCCTCAGGAGAGGGGGAGGCGTGACCATCATCGACCTGTTGCTGGATCCGCTCGCATATGACTTCATGGTGCGTGCGCTGTTGACCGCGCTTATCGCTTCGACGGTGGGTGCGCTGCTGTCGTGCTGGCTGGTGCTCATCGGCTGGTCTCTCATGGGAGACGCCGTCTCACATGCAGTGCTTCCTGGGGTGGTGCTTGCCTATGCGTTCGGTGCGCCCTATGCGATTGGCGCCGTCGTGTTTGGGCTTCTCGCGGTCGGGCTCATCGGCGGGGTCAGAGATACCAGTCGCATTAAGGAAGATGCCGCGATCGGCATTGTCTTCACGACGCTCTTCTCCCTCGGGCTCGTGTTGATCTCGGTGATTCCCTCGCACACCGACTTAGGACACATTCTTTTTGGCAATCTGCTCGGCGTATCATGGCTCGACTTTGTGCAGTTGTCCGTGCTTGGGGTGATCGTGTTTGGCGTGCTTGTGCTGCGCCGCCGAGACTTCACCCTGTACGCGTTTGATCCCACGCATGCGTACGCGATTGGACTCAACCCCCGTCTGATCGGCGCGACCCTGTTGGCGTTGCTCGCACTGACTGCGGTGGTCGGCTTGCAAGCGGTGGGAGTGATTCTCGTCGTCGCGATGCTCATCATTCCCGGGGCAACGGCTTCGTTGCTGACTGAGCGTTTCAGTCGAATGCTCCTCATCGCCCCTCTCATCGCAGCAGTGTGTACGGTGGTGGGACTCTATCTGAGCTACTACCTGGATACCGCTTCAGGGCCGATGATCGTGTTGGCGCAGGGCGGCGTGTTTGCGCTTGCCTTCGGAGTGAGCGCCCGCCATCGTCTCAGATCGTTGTTCACGCGAAAGGCAACGATGCGGCCTGAGGTATCTCAGCTCGACGCGAGAGAGACGTAAAGCGCGTCGGTCGCCGTTTTGCCGAGTGCGACCGAGTCTGGTCGGCCATCGATCAACACATCGAGTGACCCAGAGAAGGGTGCCCCCTCCCGCACGGCGAGGGTTGCGCCGATCACGATGCCACGATCTTGGAAGAACTGCAGCAACTCTGGATCATCATCGCTGATGCGCTCCACCACAACCTCGGCGCCCGGATCGATGCCGCTGAGTTGTGTCGCCGCCACGACACGGACCACACCATCTGCCGTTGGGATCGGGTCCCCATGTGGGTCGCGAGTGGGGTGCCCAAGTAACTCGTCGATGCGGTCCACCATGAAATCAGACACGGCGTGTTCCAGCGTTTCTGCTTCATCGTGGACTTGATCCCAGGTATAGCCGAGCGTGTTGACGAGGAAGGTCTCGATGAGGCGGTGTCGGCGCACCATAGCGACCGCGTATGCGCGACCCTCTTCGGTGAGCTCGACGGCACCATACGGCGTGTGGTGGAGGAGCCCCTGTGCAGTGAGTTTTCGAACCGCGTCTGAAACGGAAGATAGTTTCAGCTCGGTGCGCTCGGCGATGAGAGACGGGGTCACCGGCGTGTCCGACCATTCTGCGAGCAGCCACACGGCCTTCAGATAGTTCTGCGTACTCGAGGAGAGATCAGAAACCGACATGCGTCCAGCGTATCTGGTGGAACTGGACCGCAGTGCCTAGGATCGACCGCGATTGCGGCGGCGAACAGCCGCACTCGGTTTCCCGCCGAGGTATTCCGCGGCGGAGTCGACCACGAACCCCTGCCTCAGCACTTCGCGCCCGATCAGCATCCGGAACACCATTTCCTCGCGGCTGGTCAACGTGACCTCGGCAGGGATGGTGCGGCCACACAGCGACACATCCATGTGCACCACGAGTCGATCCTGAGCATGACCGGAAGAGCTTCGCACCGTGCGCCGGTCGTGCACCGGCCGCTCAACGGTGACCGCGTCGAGTTCGCTATCTTGCCACGGGTGCACGGTGAAGCGCACCCACTCTTCGTTGTCACGCGTGAACTCTTCCACATGAGTGGCATGCAACGCTGAGGTCTGCGCGCCCGTATCGATCTTCGCCTTCAGCCAAGACACACCGATCTCGGGCAGGGCGATCCATTCACGCCAGCCTGTGAAGGTGCTTGAATGGTCTTGATCATTCACGCTTCTATCTTGGCAGGTAATTCCGTTGAAATTGGCGATTCTCTCGCGTGCCCCTCAGGCGTACTCCACGCAGCGACTCAAAGCCGCTGCCGAAGATCGCGGTCACCGTGCCCGCATACTCAACACGCTGCGCTTCGCGATTGACCTCGCTGGCGACGAGCCAGACCTTCGATATCGGGGTAAGCAGCTGAGTGATTACGACGCAATTCTGCCGCGAATCGGGAACTCGATCACCTACTTTGGTACCGCGGTGGTCCGTCAATTTGAGCAGATGGACGTGTATACGCCCAATACGGCAAACGGAATTTCGAACGCGCGCGATAAGCTTCGAGCGATTCAAATCCTGTCGCGTCACAACATTGAAATGCCTGCAACCGCATTTGTGCGCAACCGCGCCGATGTGCGGCCCGCCATTGAGAGTGTGGGCGGAGCGCCCGTCGTAATCAAACTCCTCGAAGGCACGCAGGGAATCGGAGTTATTCTCGCCCCCCAAGTGAAGGTGGCCGAAGCAATCATTGAAACGCTGCATTCCACCCGCCAGAACGTGTTAATTCAGCGGTTCGTCTCTGAGAGCCGAGGGCGCGACGTTCGAGCGCTGGTTGTGGGGGACCGTGTGGTGGCAGCAATGCGACGCCAGGCGAGCGGAGATGAGTTCCGTTCTAACGTCCATCGGGGTGGCAGTGTCGAACCGATTACCCTCGATCCGTCTTACGAGCAGGCTGCCGTCCGAGCTGCCCAGATCATGGGTCTGCGTGTCGCAGGTGTCGACATGCTCGAAGGTGACGAGGGGCCGCTGGTGATGGAGGTAAACTCATCGCCCGGTCTGCAAGGCATCGAGCAGGCTACCGGACTCGACGTTGCCGGAGCCATCATCGACTACATTGCAAATCAGGTCGCCTTCCCCGAAATCGACGTTCGCCAGCGCCTGAGCGTGTCTACCGGTTATGGCGTTGCCGAGTTGGTCATGCACGCCGGGGCGGAGCACGTGGGGAAGAAACTCGGCGATCTCGGGCTCTGGGATCGTGACATCACGGTGTTAACCCTGCACCGTGGTGTGCAGGTGATTCCGAACCCCCGCAAACACGTGGTGCTCGAACCCGAGGATCGGCTCCTGTGCTTCGGCAAGCTTGAAGAGATGCGCTCGATGATTCCCGACCGGCCACGACGTCGCGCACGCGTGCGCAAGCTCCCGAAAGAGGCACGAGAACTGGCCGACCAGTAGGTCAGCCGGCTGATCTCTGGTCAGGCTGAACTGGCTTCCGGTTGGGCTTACCTGGTCTCCGGCCGCTCGGCGATCAGGGAGAACTCGACGAAGCCGGTGGGCTCGACTACCACGAAGCCGAGGCTCGGCGCAGTGACACCGAAATCGGCAAAGGTGATGGGAATCTGACCGGCAATTTCGGTGGTTTCACCGTCACTTCGGACTTGCGCAACGAAGGTGACCTGCTGGGTTACCCCCGCGATGGTGAGCTCGCCGGTGAGTGTCTGCTCGACCACCTGTCCGGTCTCGGGCGCAACCGGTTGCGTCACTGGCTCGGTCAGCACAAACGTGGCCTTAGGATGCTCCGTCACCTGCACCGCTTGCTGCTGAAAAAACCGATCTCGTTGCGCGTTATCGGTCACGATCGTGGCAACATCAATTTCAAGCTCGGCGGACTTGAGGGTAAACCCTTCGATCACCAGGGATCCTCGCACGTCGTCACTGGTTCCGACCACGGTGACGGGTTCGCCATTCAGCAGCTCGTCAACTCGATACCCCGCCGAAGAGCCCTCGCCAATCACCCAGGTGCCGCTGATGTCGTCTTCGGTGAGGAGACGGACCTCGCCGAGCCTGAGCGCTGAGTCGTCGGCGCTCAGAGTGGGGACAGGCTCAGCCTGCGTCACAAACATCATGCGATACACGCTCGGCGCTGCGACCACAGCGACCACACCCACCGCAAGCACACTCATCAGAGAAACGATGATGACCTTCGTGCGCGTGTGCATGGTTCTCCTGTGTGCTGGACTCACTCAAGCATGCCGACTGCGACCTGAAACAATCTGTGAGACCGCCCAGTGGGCGCTGTGAGAACGCCGCGGTCTGATCCTTGCGTCATGCGGGACCGGTGAGGGAATCGGAGAGCGCAGCCTAACGTTTGAGCACCCGATACCCTTTGAGCGCGTCATAGCCGTGGATCTCACGGGTATCGAGCACCGACATGAAGTCGAGAACTTCTCGAGAAATGACCTGACCCGGTACCAACACCGGGAATCCTGGCGGATAGGGAGTGACGAACCCCGCGCTCACCGGGCGTTCGCCCTCATCAACCCGACGGCTGAGCTCCGCCTGTGAAACGTATTCCACTGCGCCGCGCTGTTGGCCCTGGAAAAAGGCAGCGCGCAGGTCACCGTCCGGCCGAATACCATCAGTCGCGTACTCCGGCGAGAACGAACTGAAATCCGGCAACGGTGGCATCGGCACTTCGCCCGGCAACGGCATATCTGGATCGAGTTCCTCATTGAGTTCTTCGAACCGTTCCGCCAACTTCACGAGCACTTCAATGAGGTATGCGATACCACTTCGTGAGGTGCCAATGTTCGTCATGAACAACACGGTATTCCGACTCGTCTTGTTCACCTGGATGCCGTAACGGTCCATGAGGAAGTTATGTTTGAAGGTGTCGCCATCAACACCGGTCTTGGAAATCTCCACGGTGATGCGGCTCGGATCAACCACAAACTCATCCTCTTGCCAGGCACGCCACATATCGGAGAGCCCCTGGCGAAGTGGCATCTTGCCTCCGACGCCACGGAGCTCCTCTGGAATCAAATCGTGAGCGTCAACCACGCGGAAGTAGCGGCGCAGGATCGGGTGCCGCGCAATAGCCTGCGAGAGGCTGGTCGCGAGGTCGAGTTGCCGTTGCACAAGTTCGTAGCCTTCGAGCTCCACCTGACGGCGACCCAGGTCGAGCGAGGTCAGAATTTGGTAATTCGGAGAGGTGGACGTGTGCGTCATGTACGCCTCGTGGAACGGCTCGCGCGCATCGCGGGCCCAGTCTTGGTCGTAGACGTGAATCATTGACCCTTGGCGCAACGAGGTGAGTGTCTTGTGAGTCGACTGCGTTGCGTAGACCCTGATCCGAGCCTCGGGAGAGGGAAGGAGTCGTTCGCTCAGCCACACGTCATCGGGGGCGGGGGTGCCGTCTTCGTTGAAGAGGCGCTTTTGCTGCTCCGTGTAGGCGAGGTGGTGTGCAGAGGTTTTCAGCGTTGCCTCGAGATGCCTGGCCGCAGCCATTGCGGTGCGGCGACGGGTGACCGGGTGGAATGCTGCAAACGCGAACCAAGCTTCATCCCACAGGAACACGAGGTCAGGTTTGATGGCGAGGCACTCGGCCATCACGCGCTCAGGGTCGTAGACAATACCGTCAAAGGTGCAGTTCGTGAGGGTGACCATGCGTACCTCATCGAGGCGCCCTGCCGCGCGATAGTCAAGCAGCATCTGCTTCAGGTCTGACAGCGGTACTGCGCCATAAAACGCGTAATCGTTCAACGGGTATGCGTCGAGATACGCCGGTCGAGCGCCGGTCAACATCATCGCGTGGTGATGCGACTTGTGGCAGTTCCGATCGACCAGCACCACATCGTTTGGCGACACGAGCGCCTGGTGCACCACCTTGTTCGCCGTCGACGTGCCATTCGTGACAAAGAACGTGTGCTTCGCGCCAAAGGCGCGAGCTGCAAGCTCTTGAGCCTTTTTGAGGGTGTGTACCGGTGCGAGGAGCGAGTCGAGACCCCCCGAGGTGGCACTCGTCTCAGCAAGGAGCAGGTTCAGTCCGTAGAAATCGGCGAGGTCGGTGATCCATTTTGAGCCCACTACCGACCCGCCGCGGGCCACCGGCAACGCATGGAACACGCCCACCGGGCGACGGGCATGATCCTGGATCGCGGCAAAGAACGGCGTGTCATAGAGGTGGGACACCCGGCGTAACAGCGACAGGTGGAGCTCGAGCTGATCCTCGCGGCGGAAGACCCGGCGGAACCGGCGAGACAGTGCGCCCGCGAGGTCTTCGATATTCGCGCCAGCCATCAGGTACAGGTCGATTTCCGGTCGGAGACTGTGCAGCACGTCGGCGAGGCGCACCACACGCTGTACCGAAGACAGGGAACTGGACGCGGGAGCAGTTTCGACACCCGCAGACTGCCAAGCGAGCGTGATCGTCTCCCGCAAGTCTCGGCTCAGTGCCTGTGTCGAGCGACCGCTGAACCCGGGGCGAACGATGCACGCGAGAATGTTCGGGTTGGTCAGCAACGCCGCAATTGCGTCATCAGCACTGGGCACCACCACGATGTCGTAGATGAACTGATCGGCCGGCGAGCGAAGGCGCATATTCTCCGCACGCATGGAGTCACGATCAGACTCAGTTGTCTCGTCAATCACGAGCACCTCAAAGCGAGGGCGAGGATCGGCGTCGTCGCTCAACTCGAACCGTTCGAGTTCATCAACCAGGTCAGGATGTGGCTCGTCAGGCACCGTCGAATTGCGTAGCCGTTGCACGACACGGCCAATGCGATCAAGCGCGGTCTGGTAATCGCCTCTCCGAAGAAGCTCGCCAATATCGCGGACGTATCGTTGGCCAAAACCAGCCCAATACATCTCGATCGTTTCCAGGGCGCGAAGGCTTCGGGCAATCTCACCGTCGCCGGTCAGCGCGCGTTCATCGTCGCTGCCGAGGGCGATGCGTTTCACCCCGAACCGGAGGTATTCCCATGCGTCGCTGCGTAACCGCCAGGTGCTCGCCGGCATACCCGGATCTCGTTCAAGTTCTCCGGTCATCGGCGGCGGCTCCACAATCGCGGATGTGGTCTGCGCGCTCGCTGGTGACTCGGTGGAACTATCATCGAGAAGCGTCATCGCTTGCGGTCCTTTCAGAGGTGTTGCCCTGTGCTGGCTTGCCACACTTGGCCGAGTATACGGCTTGCCTTATACCGTGGAGGGCACCCCCGCAGCTTTGTTCACGATCTGTGATCCGAAGAGGCTCCGCGCCCAGAAACGGCACTCGCCGCACAAGTAGACTGGGAGACATGGCAAAAGGGTACGAGCGCAAGCATCGAATTGTGGTCTTGGGCGGAGGTCCCGGCGGGTACGAGGCGGCCCTTGCGGGCGCCCAGATGGGCGCCGAGGTCACGCTGATTGAACGCGCCGGCGTGGGAGGGGCGGCGGTGCTCACCGACGTGGTGCCCTCAAAGAGTTTGATCGCTACCGCCGGCGCGGTGCAGGCGGTGCGCGACGCTGGTCGTCTCGGAGTGCAAACCTTCGTTCCTGGCGGCGACGGCAAGCCTGTTCGTCCAGAGACTGCAGTGAACCTTGCGGCCGTCAATAAGCGATTGGTCGCGATGGCCGGAGCCCAGTCCACCGACATGCTGCACAGCCTGGAAGCCGCAGGAGTGCGGGTTGTGCAAGGTCAGGGGCGGCTTGACGG
>CAZJOZ010000026.1:11024-20784 GCA_964547775.1 uncultured Leucobacter sp. | reverse complement strand
CGGCCGTAACCGGAGCGCTTCACCCCGCCGAAGGGAATCTCTGCAGCCTCAGCGGCAATGATATTGACGTGGGTCATGCCAACCTCGAGACGCGAAGCAATGCGTGCCGCGCGAGCCTCGTCAGTGGAGAATACTGACCCGCCGAGGCCGAGCGCGCAGTCATTCGCCAGCTCCAGCGCTTCTTCATCGCTCGATACTCGGTAGACCGTCGCGACCGGGCCGAAGATCTCTTCGCGGTACGACTCCGAATCTCGGGGCACATCGACGAGCACCGTCGGTGAATAGTAGGCTCCGGGGCCTTCTGACAGTTCCCCACCAGCGAGCACCCGAGCACCCTCAGACACCGCTTTCTGGACCTGTGCGTGCACGGTTTCTGCCGCTGCCCGGGTCGACAGCGGAGCATACTCACCCTCACCGATGTTCAGCTGGTCACCGGGCTTGAGGCCTTGCGCGAGGCGAGTGAGTTCTGCAACAAACTCGTCGTAGATGTCATCCATCACGATCAGGCGCTTGTTGGAGTTGCACACCTGGCCGCCATTGTAGGTACGGAAGTTCCATGCCTCGCGGGCGACAGCTGCCACATCGTCAGCGTCGAGCACCACCATCGGGTCGATTCCGCCGAGTTCAAGCACGCACTTCTTGAGGTGACGACCGGCCTGCTCGCCAATGATGGCGCCGGCACGCTCCGAACCGGTCAGTGACACGCCCTGAACGCGCGGGTCGGCAATGATTGACGCGATCTGGTCGTGCGAGGCGAACACGTTCTGGTAGCCGCCAACCGGCACGCCAGCTTCTTCGAAGATCTCCTGCATGGTGAGGGCTGAGCGGGCGCAAATATCTGCGTGCTTGAGCAGGATGGTGTTCCCCAGCACGAGGTTCGGCGCAGCGAAACGAGCCACCTGGTAGTACGGGAAGTTCCACGGCATCACACCGAGCAACACCCCAATCGGGCGCTGCTCAATCATGGCCTTCCCCGGGATGGTGCTGGGGATTTCGTAATCGGTGATCAGGCCGGGGCCGTACACACCGTAGTACTCGATGATGTCGCGGGCGAACTCCACCTCGTCGATGGACTCGGCGATGGTTTTACCCATTTCAACCGCAATGAGACGTGCGAGCTCTTCTTTGCGCTCTTCAAAGATCTCAGCGACGCGCTTGACGACGTTTGCACGTTCCTGCACGCTCTTCTCACGCCACTCACGGTAGACCGCGTCAGCGTTCGCTACCGCCTCATCGATCTGCTGATCCGTTGCGCTTTCGAACGTCTCGATGATCTCACCGGTTGCCGGGTTCTGCACTCTGTACTTTGCCATTTCGCTTCCTTGCTCGTCGTAGAGGGGTCGTTGATCGGTTCAGGCTACGCCAAAGCGGCCGGGCAGTGATCCTGAGTCTTTGTGGAATCACTCCCCGGCCGCTGATGGCTTACTTGCCGGTGTAGTAGGTGTCGGCGACGTTCAGTGCCTCATCAATAATGTCGAGGCCCTTCACGAGGTCTTCCTCGCTGATGATCAGCGGTGGTGCGATCTGCATGCGGTTACCCGCCGCGAACGGCCACAAACCGGCCTGCTTGCAGGCTGCGACAACCGCATTGAACGGTGCGGCATCCTCGCCCGATGCGTTGAAGGGGATCAGTGCTTCGCGAGTGTCACGGTCACGTACCAGCTCGAGCGCCCAGAACAGACCCTTGCCACGGACTTCACCAACCGAGGGGTGCTTGTCAGCGATCTCGCGCAGGCGAGGAGCGATCACTCGTTCGCCCAGGTCACGCACCCGCTCGATGATGCCCTCGTCTTCGAAGATGTCGAAGGTTGCCACGCCCGCGGCGCAGGCGAGGGGGTGCCCCGAGTAGGTGAGGCCGCCAGGGAAGGCGCGAGTGGCGAAGGCATTGTGCACGTGCTCGCTGATCACGACACCACCGAGCGGCACGTAGCCCGAGTTCACACCCTTGGCAAAAGTCACCAGGTCTGGCTTGACGTCAAACGCTTGGTACGCGAACCACTCGCCGGTACGGCCGAAACCGACCATGACCTCGTCACAAATCATCAGGATGCCGTACTTGTCGCACAGCGCACGGACGCCGGGCAGGTAGCCGGGGGGCGGCACGAGCACGCCGTTGGTGCCGGTCACCGTCTCGAGCACGATCGCTGCGATGGTGCTGGCACCCTCGAGCTGGATCTGCTGTTCGAGGTGCTCAAGTGCCCGCTCGGTCTCCTGCTCGGGGGTCTCTGCCCAGAACGCGCTGCGGTAGAGGTACGGGCCGAAGAAGTGCACCACTTCGCCGTCGATCACATCGTTTGCCCAGCGACGTGGCTCGCCGGTCATCGTAATCGCGGTGCCGGTGGAACCGTGGTACGAGCGGTACCGGGTGAGAATCTTGCGCTTGCCCGTCGACTGCCGAGCAAGGCGCACTGCGTACTCAATCGCTTCCGCGCCACCGTTGGTGAAAAACACCGAGCGCGCACCCTCAAAGGAGTGCTCAATGATGCGCTTGGCGAGCTCGCCGCGCACATCGTTCGCCATGGCGGGCTGAATGGTGGCGAGGCGGCCGACCTGCTCCTGAATTGCCTGCACCAGCTTCGGGTGCTGGTGACCGAGGTTCAGGTTGACCAGCTGCGACGAGAAGTCGAGGTACTCGTTGCCGTCGTAATCCCACATGCGCACACCTTCGCCCTTGGCGATAGGGAGCGGGTTGATCTGATCCTGCGCCGACCACGAGTGGAAGACGTAGTTGCGGTCGTTCTCTCGCACCTCGCGCTGCGCATCGGTGTCGCCGAAGCTCTGCGGGTTGCCGTGCAGATCGATGTAGTCACTCATCTGTGTTCTCCAGTTCTCCGGGCGTACCGTTAGCTGTTGCTCGGGAACCCGAGGTCAACCTTGGACTGTTCGGGGTTCGGCCAGCGGGTCGTGATCACCTTCGAGCGGGTGTAGAAGTGAATCGACTCGGGACCGTAGATGTGGGAGTCACCGAAGAGCGAATCTTTCCAACCGCCGAAGGAGAAGGACCCAACAGGCACCGGGATCGGTACGTTGATGCCCACCATACCGGCCTCGACCTCGAACTCGAACTGGCGGGCAAGCCCACCGTCACGGGTGAAGATGGCGGTACCGTTACCGTACTGGTGGTCGTTGATCAGCTGCACGCCTTCGTCGTAGGTGTCGACGCGTACGACTGCGAGCACGGGACCGAAGATCTCGTCGCGGTACACCTTGCTGTCGGTCTTGACGTGGTCGATCAGTGACACACCAGTGAAGAAGCCGTTGCCTTCGAACTTCGCTTCGCGGCCATCAACCACGACGGTTGCGCCTTCAGCCTCGGCACCCGCAACGTACGATTCGACGCGGTCACGCGCTTCAGCGGTGATCAGTGGTCCCATTTCGCTCGCGGGATCAGTGCCGTCACCGATCACCAGCTTGCCCATGCGCTCCTGGATCTTCGAGACCAGCACGTCACCGACGCCACCCACAGCGACCACCACGGACACGGCCATGCACCGCTCGCCTGCGGAGCCGTATGCTGCCGACACAGCCGCGTCAGCTGCCATATCGAGATCGGCGTCGGGCATCACGATCATGTGGTTCTTCGCCCCACCGAGTGCCTGCACGCGCTTGCCGTTGGCGGCGGCGCGCTCGTAGATGTACTTGGCGATCGGGGTGGAGCCCACGAAGCTTACTGCCTTCACGGTGGGGCTGTCGAGCAACGTGTCCACAGCAACCTTGTCACCGTGCACCACGTTCAGCACACCGTCAGGCAGTCCTGCTTCACGGAAGAGGTCGGCGATGAACACCGAGGCGCTGGGGTCGCGCTCACTCGGCTTCAGCACCACCGTGTTGCCGCACGCAATTGCGCTGGCAATCATCCACAGGGGCACCATCACGGGGAAGTTAAACGGGGTGATAGCCGCAACGACGCCGACGGGCTGCTTCACCGAGTGCACGTCAACGCCGGTCGACACCTGCTCGTCGCGCTCACCCTTCAGCAGGTGCAGCAGGCCAGACGCGAACTCAACGTTCTCGAGGCCGCGCGCGATTTCACCGGCGGCGTCGCTCAGCACCTTGCCGTGCTCGCTGGTGACAATCGCGGCGAGCTCTGGGGTGCGCTGCTTGAGCAGCTGACGCAGATTGAAGAACACATCGGCGCGCTTGGTGAGGCTCGTGGAGCGCCACATCGGAAGCGCCTGTGCTGCGGCCTCAATTGCCTGCTCGACGGTCTGAACGCCGGCAATACCGACCTCATGCTGCACCTCGCCGGTGGCAGGGTTGTAAACGGGCTGGGTGCGCTCGGCGTCGGTGACTTTCTCACCGGCGATCACGTGCGGAATGCGTGCCATGCGTATTGCTCCTTGCTTGCGTGTTCTCACCTGATCCTCGCGGCGCGTTCCCGATGTAGTGGTGGGTTTTGCGCACACGTGGTCACAATGTCTTGCCGTGCGTCTCGGCAGTAATCATCAGTATTCCAGCCGATCATGATGCGGCGCTCGGGCAGACCATCCGCAGTTTCCCCAATTTCCGGACATTCTGTTCGAGAGGCGCTACAGTGGCCGTGTGACGCTTACCGACTCGCCGCTCCCGTCTGTCGCTCAGGTCTGGTCCCTGCCAGAGCTGCAGGCAGGCGCGCCTGAACTCGCAGCAGGAGCCGCTGGCCTGGATCGCACCATTCGATGGGTGCACGTCGCCTCAGACTCCGGAATTGCGGGCTCAGTCGATGGCGGCGAACTCGTCCTTATGACCGCGACCGCCTGGCCATCAGATCAGCACGCACAGGCACGCTTTACGGATGACCTCATTGCGGCGGGCGTGACCGCAATCGCGCTCGAGTTGGGAAGGGGCCTCGACGAGGTGCCGCAGGTCATGATCGCTTCGTGTGACGCGCACCGGGTCCCGCTCATCGTGTTTCAGCGCGAGGTACGGTTCGTGCAGATCACCCAGCGAGTGCACCAGCTCATCCTTGACGCCCACACAGCAGCACTCGAGGCTCGCAGCGCCGTGCATGAAATGCTCACCGAGCTCGGGCTCAACCGAAGCCCGGTCGACTACGTCGTAGAGCGACTCGCTGCGACCCTCAACTCGGCAGTGGTCCTCGAAGATTCCGCACATCGAGTCGTTGCCTTCACCGCGCTGCACGACGACGCCGCAACCGTGCTCGAGCCATGGCAGCGCACTGGCGCACCACAGCTTCCCGCACACACCGATCGGGTGCCGGTTGAGGCGCGCGGTACCCGCTGGGGATACCTCACCGCGCTCGCCGGGCCACCCCATCCTGCGGGCCGCCAGACTGTGCTCGAACTCGGCGCCTTCGCCCTGGCTCTCGGTCGCTTGGCCGATCGCGAGGGCGACCAGTGGATGCAGCTCGGCTCCAAGCGCGCCTTCGAAGCGATCCTCAGCGGGCGCTACCGCAACGACACCGAACTGGCCGCACAACTCACCGCTGCGGGGCTGCCTGTTGAAGGTCGAGTGCTGCTTGCAGCCACGCTGCGTGGTCACGGCGACTTTGGCTCGCACCGATCGCTTGAGCATGCGACCCTCGAGACCGCGCTCCGACGTGCCGTCGCACCGGAGGGACGCGTGCTGATCGCTGACGATCCGCGCATTTCCACGCTTGAGGGTGCGCCCACCACCGCGGGAGATGACCCGCTCCTCGCACTGATCTCCTTCGCGCCAGACGATGCCCGCGCGGGGCACCTTGCCGACCGGCGCACCCCGTCATTTGCGGCGCGTCTCGCACGCGAACTGGACATGTTGGTACCGGAGTCAACCCCGGTACCGTGGCGAGCGCATCTCGCGCTGGGCGCCCCGACCCACCGCCTCCGATCGCTGGTGGCCTCACTCGAGCAACTTCGGACAGCGGGGCGGCTTGCCCCAGCCGCGGAAATCGGCAGGGTGGCGGTACAGCAGGTCGAGCACCAGCCCCTCGCCCACCTCGTTCGTTCGCTCACCAGCAGCCCTGAGCTGCAGCAGTTCACCACGGATCTCCTCGGGCCACTCATCCTGCACGACCGGAGCCGTGGGGCGGGGCACCCGGGCGACCTCCTCGAGGTGCTCTCCGCATACACGGCGCACCCAACCAACAGGTCACTGGCAGCCCAGCAGGCTCGACTCTCTCGGTCGGTCTTTTACCAGCGGCTCGAACTCATTGAGCAGTTGCTCGGTGTCGATCTCACTGACGGAGAAACGATAGCCGCGCTGACGGTCGCCCTGCTTGCACATCACGAGTAGCGTTCGCCGGGAGAGAGACCTGTCAGAATGAGTGCATGACCGACACTGACATGCATCTTGACACCCTGGCCGTGCACGCGGGCCGCGAGGATCTCACCGAACTCGGCATCCACGCTCTCCCCATCGACCTTTCTTCCACGAACCCGCTCCCCGATATTGAAAAGGGCGGCGACTCGTATGAGGCGATCGCGAGCGGTGGGCGGCCGCCCCAGGGTGGCAGCGCCGTGTATGCGCGGCTGTGGAACCCCACGGTCGCCCGCTTTGAAACGGGTCTCGCTGCCCTCGAGCACGCCGAGACAGCCGTCGCATTCTCTTCGGGCATGGCTGCGCTCAGCGCTGCGCTGCTCGCGTTCACCCAGTCCGCTGGCAAGCGGCACGTGGTTGCCGTGCGACCGCTCTACGGCGGCACCGATCATTTGTTAGCGTCTGGCCTGTTAGGCACCGAGGTGACGTTCTGTGCACCCGATGAAGTGCGGGATGCGGTGCGAGACGACACCGGCCTCGTCATCATGGAAACGCCTGCAAACCCGACCCTCGAGCTGGTCAGCATCGCGTCGATCGTTGAGCAAGCTGGCGAGGTGCCGGTGCTCGTTGACAACACATTCGCGACCCCCGTCTTACAGAACCCGATCGATCACGGTGCAGCGCTCGTGATGCACAGCGCCACGAAGTACCTCGGCGGTCACGGCGACGTCGTCGGCGGTGTGATTGCCTGCTCTGAAGCACACGCCGAGCGGCTTCGTCCGGTTCGCGCAATCACCGGCGCGATTCTGCATCCTCTCGCGGCGTACCTCCTGCATCGGGGGCTGACCACCCTCCCGCTTCGCGTGCGTGCGCAGCAAGAGAACGCCCGCCAGGTCGCGGAGTGGCTCGCCACCCACCCCTCGGTGGAGCAGGTGTACTACCCAGGCATGAACGACGACCCGCACGGGGTGCTCGGCACGCAGATGACCGGCACCGGCGCGATGGTGTCGATCCGTCTCGCGGGAGGGCTTGATGCCGCCGAGAAGCTCACCTCATCGGTGCGGGTGTTCACCCACGCGGTCTCGCTTGGCGGCGTCGACTCGCTCATCGAGAACCCTGCGGCGCTCACGCACCGCCCGGTCGAGGGTGACGCGAAGCCCGATACGGCGATTGTGCGCATGTCGATCGGGCTCGAACACCCGGACGACCTCATCGCCGACCTGAAGCGGGGGCTCGACGCCTAACGGTCGCCACTTCCCGCTGGCGCCCCCACTTCCACAAACCTCGTGACGGGGGGCGTCAGCATCCGTTTACCGCGGGCGAAGCGGTGAGTGCTGCATCACCCACGAGTACATAGCGACCGCCGCCGCAGCGCTGGCGTTAATCGATCGAGTTGAACCATACTGTGTGATCTCGACCACCGCCTCACTTGCGGCAATGGCCTCCTCGGTGAGGCCTGGCCCCTCTTGACCGAACAGCATGACGCAGCGTTCCGGCCAGTCAAAGGTCTCCATCGGCACGCATCCCGGCACATTATCGATAGCGATGATGGGCACACCCTCGGCGTTCGCCCACTCAGCAAGCGCCGCGATGTCGTCACGATGCTCAACGTGTTGGTAGCGGTCGGTGACCATGGCACCGCGCTTATTCCACCGTCGCCGGCCCACGATGTGCACGGTGTCGGCTCCGAAGGCGTTCGCGCTGCGCACGATCGATCCAATGTTCATATCGTGCTGCCAGTTCTCGATCGCGACATGAAACGGGTGCCGCTGCTCATCGAGATCGGCTTTGATCGCTTCGGTGCGCCAGTAGCGGTAGCGATCGACGACATTGCGTGTATCACCGTGTTCGAGTAGCTCGGGGTCGAAGTGGGGCTCGGTCGGCCACGCCTCACGCCCACCCGGCCACGGTCCGACGCCTGAGGTGCTGCGCTCGGGGTGCGAAGACGCAGTCACAATCGGGTCGGTGGGGCTCGGCACGGGTTCAGTCACCCGCCTATTCTTTCACCTCAGGCTGAAGCGTCTGCCAGCCTGCGCAGCTCCCCGTCACTCAACGTGAGCGTCATTGATGCGAGCAGAGCGGGAAGTTGCCCAACATGACGCGCACTTGCAATTGGGGCGGTAATCGTGGGCTGCTGGCGAAGCCACGCAAGAGCCACCGTCGCTACCTCTGCTTCGTGCGCTGCGGCGATCTCGTCGAGCGCTGTAAGAACCGCGCGCCCTCGCTCGGTGAGGTACTTCGCAGCGTTTTCCGCGCGCGGGCTTGCACCCTCTGCGCTCGCATCGCCGTGGTCGCGGTATTTGCCGGCGAGGAAGCCTGATGCAAGCGAGAAGTATGGGAAGACGGCAAGTCCCTCGGCCGCGGCAATCGACTGGAGTCCATCGGTCTCATAGTCGCGCTCCATGAGACTGTAGTGTGGCTGCATCGCCACTGGCTCATGGTAGCCGTGCTCGCGCGCGATGTGCAGCCATTCGGCCACCCGCTCGGCTGAAAAGTTTGAGACACCGATAGCCCTGATCTGCCCCTCGTTGACCAAATCAGAAAAGACGGTGGCCACCTCAAGCAGGGGCACCGATGGATCATCTTGGTGCGCATAGTAGAGGTCAATGTGATCCGTGTTGAGCCGCTCGAGCGAATCAGCGAGCGCGGCGCGCACATTGAGCGGAGCGAGACCCTGTCGCTCCGGGTGCGAGCAGACCTTCGTGGCAATGACCACGTCGTCTCGTGTACCGCGGGCACTCATCCACTCGCCGATCAACCGTTCACTTTCACCGCCGGCATTCCCCGGTGCCCAGTGCGAATAGCTGTCGGCAGTATCAATGAAATTTCCGCCGCCCGCAACAAACGCGTCGAGCACCGCGAAGGTGGCCTCTCGATCGGCAGTCCAGCCAAACACATTGCCGCCGAGCGCCAATGGTGCGATAGAGAGTGAGGTGGAACCGATCGAGGTGCGGGCGAGGTTCGTCATTGTTCTCCTGTGTTAATTCTTCGTGGTCTCTTCGAAGCGCCAGGCCGCAAGTGCCACCGGATCGTCCGTGACCACAAAATCGAGCTCCTGGGTCACGGCTTGCCGCCACTCCTCCGTCGAATTTAGCGTATAGACGATTGCGCCGATCCCCGCGGCCGCGAAGCGGGCTCTCGCTTCAGGGTGCTCTGCCAGTAACCGTTGGCGCGCGCACACCGCTGAGACTTGGAGATCGATGGCGTAGCCCACGGTTTCGGGGCTCAGGTCTCGGGTGAGCAGGATGGTTGCGTATTCGGGGGCGAGCTCACGAACGGCCTCGAGAATGGGCCGTTCAAACGAGGCGATCACAATCCGGTGCACGAGATGGTTGGCTCGCAAGAGCTCAATAACTTCGCTCAGCTGCTCGGTCGGCCACTCGCCTTTCAGCTCGAGAAAGGCACGGGTAGGCGCGGCATCGAGCATGTCCACGAATGCTTCGAGCGTGGGCACGCGTTCTCCTGCGAACTCGGGAGCAAACCATCCACCGGCATCCAGCGCCGCAACTTGCTCGTAGGTGTGCGCCGCCAATGGTCCGCTGCCATTGGTGGTCCGCTCAAGATCTGGATCATGCATGAGCAC
>CAZJOZ010000026.1:1768-10924 GCA_964547775.1 uncultured Leucobacter sp. | reverse complement strand
CGGTCGTGATCTGTGCCGCTGCATTGCGAACCTCCTTGTCCACACGTCATCGTGCGGTGCCTCACAGCATAGCGAGATTCGTTACCGTTTTGTAACCTCTGGTCTCCGGCGCGCTGCTTCGCTACGATACGGGCGCCGAGAAGCCCGCCCGCTCACCCTTCCTTCCGTGCGGAGAGCACGGTGAAGGTGCGATTTCGTGCGAGCTGTCGCGTCGCTCCGACAGCACGCTCAACCAACGGCCGGTATCCGAGTGTGGAGTTGAAGACAAGACGAAGTTCACCACCCGGTGCGAGCGCATCTGCGGCGGAACGGATGAGTCGGTGCGCCACCCCGGTGTGCACCGTTGAACCCGAGTGAAATGGCGGATTCAACAGGATCAGGTCAGCCCAACCCGAGGGCACCGCCTCGGTTCCGTCGGCACGGTGTACCGTGACCCGATGCGCCACCCCCGCATCGTGAGCGGTGAGTGTCGTCGCACGGACCGCAGCGATCGATTGATCCGTCGCAAGGATCTCAGCGTTCGGGAAGGCGAGCGCCGCACACACGGCGAGTACCCCGTTCCCGCATCCCAGATCAACGATTCGCGAGGGGTCACCGGCGGGCGGACTGTCTCGAAGGGTGCGGGCGAGCAGCCGACTGCCGTGATCGAACGTGGCACCCCCAAAGGTGGCCCCGTACGCAGCGAGACGGAACGGCACATCGGAGTCGGCCCCCCAGGTCGGCGTCGGAGCTGAACGGTCTTGCACCTCGGCGCGCGGTCGACTGGCAGTCAGCACCCGTGACTTCCGCCAGCCGCGACCAGCCGTCACCTCATCGAACGCACGCCCGAGCACCTCGTTCATACTGCGGCTCATGTGTTTATCGCGACCCCCCGCAAAGACGGTTACCTCTGGCTCGGCGTAGCGTGCAAGAAACCAGGCGATCTCTTCAAGCTCGGCAAGGGAGCGTGGTAACTGCATGAGCACAAGCGTCGCACCACGCACGAGCTCTGGCTCGAGCTGCGCATGCGAGACGTAGCGTTCGTCAACGCCAAGGCGACGGGCGTTGTCGAGCAGTGCCCGCTCGTGAAGCAGAGGATCTTGATAGACACGAACGCCGTGCGCGTCGAGCTCGTGAATGGCACCGATGGTGAGGGCGCCGTGGCGATCACCGATCACTGCGACTCGGCCATCGAGTGAATGACGCCCCTGCGAAGCCGTGTCACGCCAGCCCATCGCGGCCTGTAACAGCATCACATCGGCTGCGTCGTAGGCCATCAACTCGGGGGCATCGAAGTCAGGAGAGCGGCTCAGCCGCGAGAACAGACGCTCCAAGCGTTCGACGGGCGCGTCTGATGTAGTCACCGCACCATTCTCGCATCGCGCGAGGGTCGACGCCCTGCGTTAGTCACTCTCTGGTCGCCAAACCACGATCTCAGCATTGCGCCGCAGCCGGGAACCACGCCGCATCGTGATGATCTCTCCGGCTTGCCCCGCCGCGAAGACGCGGCGTTCGGGTCGGTTCAAGGTCTCCTCGGCGAGCGCCCGCTCAAGCTCCCGCACTCGCTGGCGCAGCGCCCGAACTTCGTCTTCCAGCTGCAGCACCCGCCGAATCCCTTCAAGGCTCAGCCCTTCGGCCGACAGACGTGCCACCTCACGCAACTGATCGACATCGTGGAGTGAGTAGCGCCTCGTGTTGCCGCTCGTCCGTTTCGGTGACACGAGCCCAATGCGGTCATACTGGCGAAGGGTCTGGGGATGCATTTCAGCGAGTTCGGCGGCAGCGGCAATCGCGAAAATTGGTGTGTATCGATCCATCTTGTGCGACATTCGCTGCCCCCTCCCTCGCTGTGTCATTCGTGTGTGGTGTGTGGGTACCGTCCGGCTAGCTCTGTGCCCTGGCGAGCAGATCAGCACGCGGATTCTCATCTGGTTGCGCGTCCCGGAATGCCTCCAGCGCTTTCTTTGCTTCGTCTGACAAGCGCGACGGCACCGCGACCTGCACCTCGGCGAGCAAGTCGCCCTTGGCCTTGGTCGTGTGGATGCCACGGCCCTTCACTCGAAGCACTCGCCCGCTCGGCGTTCCTGGGGCGATCTTCAGCTTCACTGGCTCACCGTCAAGAGTGGGCACCTCAATCGTTGCGCCCAACGTCGCCTCGACGAACGTCACCGGAACTTTCACGCGGAGGTTATTGCCCTCCCGTTCAAAGACCGGGTGCTTCCTGACGTGCACGGTGAGAATCAGGTCTCCCGGTGCACCGCCATCTGGGCTTGGCTCACCCTTGCCACGCGCACGGACTTTCTTGCCATCTTGGATGCCAGCCGGCACTTTCACCTTGACCTGACCGTTCGGCCCCTGCAGGGTGATGGTCTCCCCGCGTGCAGCCGTCGCAAAGTCAAGCGTGGTGCTCGCCGTCAGATCACGGCCCTTACGGGGGCCCTGCGGCATGCGCGATCCGCCACCAAACATGCTGAAGATGTCGTCGTAGCCCCCGGGTCCACCCTGCTGGAAGGTGTACTGGCGGCCACCACCGCCGAACATACCGCCAAAGATATCTTCGAAGCCTTGGCCCCCGCCACCGGCAGTGAAGCGTGCGCCTCCCGCGCCCATGGCCCGAAGCTGGTCGTACTCGGCACGCTGCTCTTTGTCGCTGAGCACCGAGTAGGCTTCGCTGATCTCTTTGAAGCGAGCCTCAGCTTTGGCATCGCCTTGGTTTGAGTCAGGGTGATACTGGCGCGCGAGTTTGCGGTAGACCTTCTTGAGTTCAGCGTCAGACACATCTTTGCTCACGCCGAGCATCTGGTAGAAGTCTTTCTCGAGCCAGTCCTGACTAGCCATCGCCACCTACCGCAACTGCCACCTTCGCGGGGCGCAACTCGACATCTCCGATGCGGTAGCCGCGCTCGACCACGTCAAGCACGACCGGGGTCTCAGTGCCGGGCACCGGCACCTGTGCGATCGCCTCGTGCACCTGGGGGTCGAATTCCTCGCCCTTTTCGCCGAACCCTTGGAGACCGAGACGTTCGAGGGTGCCGCGCACCTTCTGCGCGATCGTCGCGAAGGCACTCCCCTCTTCGAGGTCTCCGTGCTCTTCTGCGCGATCAAAATCATCGAGCACGGGGAGCAACTGGCTGATGACACTGGCGCGCGCCCGATGTTTCTCGAGCTCGGCGTTGGCCTCGGTGCGCTTGCGGTAGTTCGCGTATTCAGCGGTAATGCGCCGCAGATCGTCCAGGTATGGGTTGGCGGTATCTTCCAACGGATCAACCGCTTCTTCAGCACCGGCAACGGCCGAGTCGGCCCCCTCCTCAGGGGCCGACTCGGTGTCGCTTGCCCGCTGCTCTTCCGCAGCTTCCGCTGCTTCCGCAGCCTCGGGGCTCTGCTCAGTGCCGAGGATGTCGTCGACCGTCAGATCGTCCTCTTCCTCGTGTGCCATGGTTACTTCTGCTCCTCGTCATCTTCCACGACCTCAGCGTCCACCACGTCGTCCTCGTTTGACTCCGTCGCGGTGTCGGCACTCTCTGGTGCCTCTTGCTGTGCGGCCTCGTAGATGGCCTGACCCAGCTTCTGCTGGCTTTCGCTCAGCTTGTCGAATGCGGTCTTCACTGCCGCATCATCCTCGCCTGCGAGCGCCTGCTTGAGTTCATCCAGGTCACCCTGCACCTCAGACTTCACGTCCTCAGGCAGTTTGTCTTCGTTCTCACTGATGAGCTTCTCTACCGAGTAGGCGAGCTGCTCAGCATTGTTGCGCTGCTCGGCTGCTTCGCGACGCTGCTTATCTTCTTCAGCGTGCTCTTCTGCCTCGCGCACCATACGCTCAATGTCTTCCTTCGAGAGGCTCGACCCACCGGAGATGGTGATGGTCTGCTCCTTGCCGGTGCCCTTGTCTTTCGCCGACACCTGCACAATACCGTTGGCATCGATGTCGAAGGTCACCTCGATCTGCGGCAAGCCGCGCGGCGCGGGAGCGATGCCGGTCAGTTCGAAGGTACCGAGGTTCTTATTGTCGCGAGTAAACTCACGCTCACCCTGGAATACCTGGATCGCGACCGAAGGCTGGTTGTCTTCTGCGGTCGTGAAGGTCTCACTCCGCTTCGTCGGGATCGCAGTATTGCGCTCGATGAGCTTGGTCATGACGCCGCCCTTGGTCTCGATACCGAGGCTCAGCGGAGTCACGTCAATGAGCAGCACGTCTTTCCGCTCACCCTTCAGCACACCTGCCTGCAGTGCGGCACCAACCGCCACCACCTCGTCAGGGTTGACGCCCTTATTCGGCTCACGGCCACCGGTCAAGCTCTTCACGAGCTCAGACACCGCAGGCATACGGGTGGAACCACCCACCAACACCACATGCGCAATGTCGGAGACCTTGACGCCAGCCTCTGCGATCACGTCGAGGAATGGCTTGCGGGTGCGCTCGAGCAGGTCTTTCGTCAGCTCTTCAAACTTTGCCCGGGTCAGCGTCTCGTCGAGGTTGGCGGGGCCGTTCTCAGTCAGTGAGAGGTACGGCAGCTGAATCTGCGCGCTCATCGAGCTCGACAGCTCCTTCTTTGCCTGCTCAGCAGCCTCCTTGAGTCGCTGCAGCGCAATCTTGTCGTTGCTCACGTCGACACCGGTGGTCGACTTGAACTGCTGGATGAGCCAATCGACGATGCGCTGATCCCAGTCGTCACCACCGAGGCGGTTGTCACCAGCGGTTGCGCGAACCTGAATCGTCGAAAAGTCGTCATCTTTGCCCACCTCGAGCAATGACACGTCGAAGGTGCCACCACCGAGGTCAAACACGAGGATCAGCTCGTCTTCTTTGCCCTTGTCGAGGCCGTACGCGAGCGCCGCAGCGGTGGGTTCGTTAATGATGCGCAGCACGTTGAGGCCGGCAATCTCGCCCGCTTCTTTCGTCGCCTGACGCTCCGCGTCGTTAAAGTATGCGGGAACAGTGATGACTGCGTCAGTCACCTTGTCGCCGAGGTAGGTTTCGGCGTCGCGCTTCAGCTTCATCAGGGTGCGAGCGCTGATCTCCTGCGCGGTGTACTTCTTGCCGTCGATGTCAACGCTCCAGTCAGTGCCCATGTGGCGCTTGACCGAGGCGATGGTGCGGTCAACATTGGTGACTGCCTGACGCTTCGCCGTTTCACCGACAAGCACCTCGTTGTCTTTCGTGAATGCGACAATCGATGGGGTCGTGCGGAAACCTTCGGCGTTTGCAATGACGGTGGGCTCGCCGCCCTCAAGCACGGCAACCACCGAGTTCGTGGTGCCGAGGTCGATACCTACTGCACGTGACATATGTGTTTCTCCTTCAAATAGGGTGTCGAGCGGCCCACTGGGCCTCAAGTCTGGTCGACTCAATCTTGAGCCTGATGCACTCAAGTTTACTCCTCGCGAGCGCCCAGTCAAGTCGCAATGAGCAAACTTGAGTCATATTCACTCAACTTTCAGGTTCTTCTCACCGTCACGTCGGTCCGATACAGTGACCCCATGAGCGAGACAATGACGCCCCCCTCGGCCCTTCCCGGTGCCGTCACCACGAAGCGCGCCGTGTTTGCATGGTCACTGTGGGATTGGGGTTCGGCAGCTTTTAATGCCGTGGTCACGACCTTTGTGTTCACCGTCTACCTCACGAGCGGGCTCTTCGGCGACTCCGATGAGGTGTCGAGTCAGCTCGCCTTTGCGGTCGCCATTGCTGGCCTCTTCATCGCACTGCTTGCGCCGGTGCTCGGCCAACGCAGCGACCGAGCAGGGCGGCGAAAGTTCTGGCTGGGCGTCAACACCTTCATTGTGGTTGGCATTACCGCCGCACTCTGGTTCGTTGAAGCATCGCCCTCGTACCTCGTGCTCGGCCTGTTTCTCATTGCCGCCGGCAACGTTTTCTTTGAGATTGCGAGCGTCAACTACTACGCAATGCTGAGCCAGGTATCGACCCGAGCCAACGTCGGCCGCGTGTCAGGTTTCGGCTGGGGCATGGGATACATCGGCGGTATCGTGCTCCTGGCCATCATCTTGGTGGGTTTCATTTTCCCCACCCAAGACGGGGGCACCGGGTGGTTTGGGGTGACCAGTGAGAACGGTCAGAACGTGCGTGCCGCCATGCTCTTGGCGGCCGTCTGGTTCGGTCTGTCTGCCGTTCCGGTCCTGATCGCGGTGCCCGAGATTCCGAAAGCCCTGAGCGCCGACAAACCCGCCGGCTTCTTCAGAAGCTACTCCCTCCTCTTCCGGTCGATCGCCGAACTGTGGAGGGAACGCCGCGCCGTCGTCACTTTTCTCATTGCGAGCGCGGTCTTCCGAGACGGACTCAGCGGCGTCTTCACGTTCGGCGGCGTGCTTGCGGCCGTCTCGTTCGGGTTCAGCAGTTCGACGGTCATCATCTTCGCAATCGCCGCGAACCTCGTGGCAGGCATTGCGACCTTCGTCGGAGGCATTGTCGATGACCGAGTGGGTCCGAAGCCAGTCATGGTGTTCTCGCTGATCGCCATGGTGGTGTGTGCCATGTTCATCTATTTCCTCGCAGCCCAAGGCGCCTGGGTGTTCTGGGTGTTTGGCTTGGCGCTGTGCCTGTTTGTGGGCCCCGTGCAGTCCGCAAGTCGCTCTTTTCTCTCCCGCACCATTCCTCCCGGGAAAGAGGGCGAGGTGTTCGGTCTCTACGCCACGACCGGCCGCGCGGTGTCCTTCCTCGCACCGCTCTTCTTCGGCATGTTTGTCGCCATTGGCGGAGCAACCCTCTTCGGCATTTTCGGTATCGCGCTGGTCATTCTGATCGGCCTGATCCTGCTCATCCCCGTGAAAAATAGCTGGTACGTCGGCACCGAAGCCCCCGGGTCAGAGTCTGCGTCTTCGTAGCTCAGGCACCGATGACTACGATGAGAGGGTGTCACAACCGCAGCTAAGCCCAGAACAACTCGCGGTGTTTGAAACCATCGAACACACCCGTGAGCACATGTTCGTGACGGGCCGAGCCGGCACCGGCAAGAGCACCATTCTCAACCATCTCGCCTGGCATACCGCAAAAATCATTGCGGTATGCGCGCCGACTGGTGTCGCTGCGCTGAATGTGGGCGGCCAGACGATCCACTCGCTGCTGCGACTCCCCACGGGAGTGATCGCAGATCACGAGCTTGACCAGCCTGCTGAACTGAAAAAGATGCTCTCTGCTATTGACACTCTGGTCATTGACGAGATTTCCATGGTGTCTGCAGATCTCATGGACGCCATTGACCGGTCCCTTCGCCTGGCGCGGGGGCGTACGCACGACCCGTTCGGCGGGGTGCAGATCATTATGTTCGGGGATCCGTACCAGCTGCCCCCCGTGCCACCTCGTGACCCCCACGAACGGGCGTACTACGCTGACACCTATCGGTCACTCTGGTTCTTCGATGCGAAGGTGTGGCTTGATGAACCGCTGACCGTAGTGGAACTCACTGAGGTGCACCGACAGCGGGATGACCGGTTCAAGCAGATCCTCGGAGCCGTACGATACGGCGAAGTCACCGCAGATATGGCTGAGGAGCTGAATGAAGCTGGTGCGCGGCCGGCTCCTGAAGACGCCATCACTCTCGCGACGACCAACGCCACGGTAGCCCGCATCAACGCCTCACGCCTCGCGAAGATCACGGGCGATCCCTTGAAGGCCGTGGCCGAGATCAACGGCGAGTTTCGCGAGAACCTCTACCCCGCGGACGAGGTGCTCGAGCTGAAACCCGGCGCCCAGGTGATGTTTCTGCGCAACGACTCCGACGGTCGGTGGGTCAACGGCACCATCGGCACGGTTTCACGCATTGAGAACACCGTGTGGGTAGAGGTTCGCGGCGCTGACGGGGTGAAAGAGTTCGAGGTTGACCCGTCGGTGTGGGAGCGATACCGCTATCGCTATGACCCTGACACCAAGAAACTCGAGAAAGAAGTGGTCGCGGAGTTTGAACAGTTTCCGCTGCGACTTGCCTGGGCAGTCACTGTGCACAAGTCCCAGGGCCACACCTATGATCAGGCGGTCGTCGACCTCGGTCCACGAGCGTTCACCGCAGGCCAAACCTATGTCGCCCTCAGCCGGGTACGCTCGCTCGACGGCCTCTACCTTGGGCGCCCGCTCCGCCCCTCTGATGTCATTGTCGACCCCAATGTGGTGCGTTTTATGTCTGCCGCACTTCGTCGATCGGCCGCGTCAGCTGCCACCGCCTCGGCCACCGCTGCTGCGAGCTAGCCCCCCGCTGGCGTTTCCCCTGCAGCATCGCCTGGGATCTCTTCGTCGCGACCGGGCGCAATATCGTCGAGCGTCAGGAACCCACCGTCACCCGAGCTCGTCTCGCTGACCGGGTCGAGCGTCTCAACATCACGCAATCGACGCTCAACCGCTCGGGTGCGACGCCCCGCATCTTCCACGGTGTTCTGCACCGTTCTGAGCTGCTTACCGACGCGGTCCCAGACATCTCCGTACTTGTGAAATTCGGTCTTCGCTGCGCTCAGCACCTTCCACACCTCGCTGCTGCGCTGCTCAATGGCGAGGGTGCGGAACCCCATCTGCAGACTGTTCAGGAGCGCCATCAGCGTCGTCGGGCCGGCGACAGCAATGCGGTGTTCATGGTGCAGCTTGGTGGCAAACCCCGGTCGACGCATGACCTCGGCAAAGAGGCCTTCTGTGGGCAAGTACATGAGCGCAAAGTCGGTGGTGTGTGGTGGTTCGACATACTTGCTCGAAATTGTCTTTGCCTGCACAAGAAGCGCTCGTTCTAATTCTCGCCCCGCAGCTTCCGCCGCAGCCACATCGCCTGCCTCCTGGGCGGCCAGCAGCCGCTCGTAATCTTCCTGTGGAAGCTTTGAATCGATCGGTAGCCACACCGGCAGCTCACCGTTACCCGCACCGGGGAGCTTCACCGCGAACTCGACCCGCTCAGACGAACCCGGCCTGGTCGCGACGTTCTCTGCGTATTGGTCTGGGGTGAGCAGGTCTTCGAGCTGTCTCGCCAGCTGCACCTCACCCCAGCCACCACGACTCTTCACATTCGTGAGTACGCGCTTCAGCCCGCCGACGTCTGAGGCGAGGCCCTGCATCTCCCCGAGACCCTTCTGCACCTGCTCGAGACGTTCGCTCACGAGCGAGAACGACTCACCGAGTCGTTTCTCAAGCGTGCCCTGCAACTTCTCGTCAACCGTTTCCCGCATTTTCTCGAGCTTTGCCTCGTTGCC
>CAZJOZ010000026.1:0-1668 GCA_964547775.1 uncultured Leucobacter sp. | reverse complement strand
TGCAACTCGTCGCGCATCGCCGCACCAAGCGCTGCGATCTCGCCGGTGTCGGCTGCAGGGCCCGAGCGGCTGTTTCGCAGCAGCACCACAACGAGGGTTGCGGCGCTCAGCAGCACCGCCACGACGCTCAGCACGAGCACCGCCATCAGCAGACTTTCCATGTCACTCCCGATTCAGCGTGTGGACCCGATCCACGCGCGTATCACTCAGCAACGACACTAGTGTCAGCCACCGACATCCCACGCAGACCCGCAGCGCCACGGCGATCTGCAGCCCTCCCGAGACCCGAGCACTCCCTAGATCTGCAGCACAGACCGAGCGATCAGGAAGTAGATGATCAAGCCGGTTGCATCAACAAAAGTCGAGATAAACGGGTTCGAGAACACCGCCGGGTCGACTCGCACGGCCTTCGCCAGGAGTGGCATGCCACCGCCAACCGCGGCCGCGACCGTGCAGATCGCGAGCAGGGTGAGCCCAATCACCGTGCCGATCTGCCACGAATACACCAGCCCGGCGATCGTAAACCCGAGCACACCGAGCACGAGCCCGAGCAGGGCGCCGGTGCGCAGTTCCCGCGCGAGCACCCTGAGAATGTCGCGAGGGAGGACATCACCGAGCGCGAGCGCACGGGTGACGGTGGTCGCGGCTTGATTGCCGGTGTTCCCGCCGGTGCCGATCAACAGCGGCACGAACAGTGCGAGCACCGTCACCTGTTCGAGCGTCGTTTCGAACACCTCAAGCACTTGCACGGTCAGTGTCGCGCCCACAGCGAGCACGAGCAGCCACACCACCCGCGATTTGACGAGCGTGCGTACGGGAGTCGAAAGGTAGGGTCGCCGCAGGGGCTCAGTGCCGCCCTGACGGGCCGAGTCTTCGCTTTCTTCAACTTCGAGGATGCGTACCGCGTCATCGAGCGTGAACATGCCAACGAGGCGATCCTCGCTGTCAACAATGGGGAGGGCCAGCCGCGACAGCTCGGCACAGCGGCGCGCTACCACTTCGGCATCTTCGGTGACAACACCGGTTTGTGCTGGCTTCATGAACGATGAAACCACCTCGTCGTCACCGGCCCGCAACAGATCTCGCAAACTCACGACACCCACGACTCGGCGCTCGGCATCAAGCACCGGAATCGTGTACACCGTCTCGACCTCGTCGAGCCGGTCTCGCACGCGCTGCATCGCGGCGGCAACCGTGGCGTCCTCGCGCACGGACACGTACTCCGGTGTCATACGGCGACCGACGCTCCCGAGCGGATATCCGAGCAGGGCCGCGGTCAGCGCTCGCTCATCATCGGGCAACCCGCGCAGTAGGCGCGTGGCGAGCGCCGCCGGTACCTCCTCGAGTAACCACGCCCGGTTGTCGGGGTCGAGCTCAGCGAATAGCCGCGTCACTTCGGCGTCGTGCAGCCCTTCAAGCAACTCACGCTGCAGCGACGGATCGAGCGCGTCGAATACCGTGGCGGCAGTTTCCTTCGGCAGGAGCCGAAATGCGACGGCCCGCTGCTTCAGCGAGAGCCGCTCGAGCACTGGGGTGAGCTCATCGGCGGGGAGTGAACTCAGGGTGGCGGCGAGTGCGGTGAGGTCACCGCCTGCAAGTTGTTGGGCGACGGACGCCGTCAACTCATCGACGATCTGGATCTGCTGGGTGGTCATGCGGGCGCTCCTG
>CAZJOZ010000025.1:0-21938 GCA_964547775.1 uncultured Leucobacter sp. | reverse complement strand
AGTGCGATCATGAGCTCGGGAATCGCGCTGGTGCTCTCGCACTCCACCGGGGAGCTGCGTGCAATGCCTCGAGGATCGAAGCCGAGCAAGTCATACTGCTCGTGTACCGCAGCGAAGCTCGGGTCGGTGGCGAGCCCGAGGGCTAATTCGGTTCCGCTTTCACCGGGACCCCCAGGGTTACTCAGCAGGGTGCCCTGCGGGGCACCCCCTGTTGCCGGCAAATGAAGCACTGAGAGTTCAATCGTCTGTTCGTTGTTCGGGTCGTCCCAGTCGAGTGGGGCCTGCACCGTCGCACACTGCATTCCCTCGGCATGCCCTCCCCGCTCCTCGAAGACTTCGGCAAGGGTGTCGGGGTAGCCGAACGCGCTATCGCAGGGCTGCCAGTCAGGGGTTTGTTCATATACCGCGGGAAAGGCGCGCTGTTGCTTCGCACTTTCGCTGCCCGGGCCCCCGCCGGTTTCGCTCGCGCATCCGCTCATCACGAGGGCGATCGCCACCCCAAGGGCCACTCCGATTCGAATCTTCATTGGTGAAGCATATGGCACCGATGCCTCGTTCCGCTCCGATCGACCTCACCCGAACGGTAAGCTGGCTGGGTGCGAATCGTGGTGGCTGACTGCTCTGTGGACTACGCGGGGCGCCTGAGTGCGCACCTCCCCCGTGCGACTCGGGTGCTGATGCTGAAAAGCGATGGCTCGATCCTGGTGCACAGCGACGGTGGCAGTTATAAGCCGCTCAACTGGATGAGCCCACCGTGTTCGTTGACGGTCGACGTACCCGACGAAGACCAGACAGCAGCTGGGGTCATCGAACTCTGGCGAGTGACCCACGCCAAGACCGCCGATCAACTCATTGTGTCGCTCTACGACATTCACCATGACAGCACCCACGACCTTGGCGTCGATCCTGGTCTCATCAAAGACGGGGTCGAAGCGCACCTGCAGGAGCTCCTCGCCGATCAGATTGAGTTACTCGGGGAGGGTCATGCCCTCGTGCGACGTGAGTACATGACAGCAATCGGCCCGGTCGATATTCTTGCGCGGGACGCTACCGGCGCTTCCGTTGCGGTCGAGATTAAGCGTCGTGGCGAGATCGACGGGGTGGAACAGCTCACCCGTTACCTTGAACTCATGAACCGTGACCCGGTGCTCGCCCCCGTTCGGGGCGTGTTTGCGGCGCAAGAGATCAAGCCCCAGGCGCGTACCCTTGCCGAGGATCGCGGCATCCGCTGCCTCGTGCTTGACTATGACGCAATGCGGGGCATGCAAGATCTGAATACCCTGTTTTAGTCCCGGCGAGTCGGGCCTGGTCAAGCCGAGTCGATGGGATGCGATGCTGACAGTCCCGCGAGGATGATCGCAATACCACGGTCAAATGATGCCGCCATTGCTGCGTCGAGCTCCTCCCCTGCCAGTTCATCAGCGTCACCGGTGCGCTCCGGCACCTCCCCGCGAAACGCTTCCGTCGGGAGCACACCAACCTTGTGCGCCTGCAACTGGGTCTGCGTGGCCTGCGCCTGCCCGAAGGTGTACAGCAGAAGCGTTCGTGCACCGTCTCTGCCGACCATACGGGCCAGACGTGCCTCAAGGTCAGACGCACCCAGACGAAATGCTGAGGCGGTGGCAACCACATCGGCGCCGTCTCGAATCGCCAGCAGCGCCGCACGCAGGTTGTGGCAAAACTGTGAAGCGTCGACGCCATCAACGTCACGCACAATCTCGTCGGCCATGAGTGCGAGCAGGGTCTGCTTGTTTGGCACGTGATGGTAGAGCGCACTGGGTTGCACCTCGAGTGCCCCTGCGACCCGGCGCATGGAACAGAATTCCAGCCCGTACGCGTCAAGCACCCCGAGTGCGGCAGCAATGACGTCTTCCCTGGTGTTGCGCATATCCCCACTGTACCGCTAACCTGAACACTGTTCACCAGAACACTGTTCAGGTGAGTGAGAAGAATCCCGAGAGATGAGACACCGATGACGAAGCTTGTGACCAACACGGAGAACACAGAGACACTCATGGATGCCGCACCCGCCCGCCGTCGACCACGGCGTACCGCAACCGACCTTGCGCTGATCGCGGGCTTTGCCGCCCTCATCGCCGTGTGTTCCGTGATCGCGATTCCGATCGGCGCGGCACCCATCACTCTGCAGACCTTTGCCGTGCTGCTCGCCGGCGCAGTCCTGGGGGCGAGCCGAGGTTTCTTGGCGGTGCTGCTCTACCTTGCCATTGGACTCATCGGGCTCCCGGTCTTTGCGGGCGGCATGGCGGGCCTCGCGCCGTTCGCCGGGCCGACCGTGGGCTACCTGATCGGAATGCCTCTGGGTGCGTGGCTCACCGGGTTCATCGTCGAGCGCTTGCCCCGCAAGAACACGGCCCTCACTGCGGTGCTCATCTTCGTAGCCGCTTGCGTTGGCAATATCGTCTTCGTCTATTCCCTCGGTGTCCTCGGGCTCGCGTGGCGCACCGACCTCACGGTTCCCGCCGCATTCGTGTTCAACCTTGCCTTCGTTCCGCTCGACCTGGTCAAGATTGCGCTCACCGCGCTGGTCGCATCGGCGGTGGCACGAGCATTCCCCGACCTCCTCCCGCGAACCCGCAATCGCAACCGCGCCTCATGATAGAGCTCGATCACGCGGAGTACCTCGCCCCGACCTTCGACGGCGAGGTACGCGTGCTCTACCCCATCACCCTGCGACTCGCTGAGCGGCGGATTGCACTGATCGGTGCAAACGGATCCGGCAAGTCCAGCCTCGCTCGCCTGCTGAACGGGCTTCTCGAACCCACCGCAGGGAGCGTGCGCATCACCACCCGAGACGGTGACACCCTAGACACGGTGCACGACGGCCCAGCAGTGCGCCGACGTGTGGGCTTCATGTTCACTGATCCGGCAGCGCAGCTAGTGATGCCGACCCCGTTGGAAGACGTCGCATTATCTCTCCGTCGCACCTACCGAAACAGCAACGACCGCACTGCTGCCGCCCGTTCAACACTGAGGAAGTTCGGCCTTGAGCCCCTCGCTGACCAGAGCGTGCACACCCTGTCGGGCGGGCAAAAACAGTTACTTGCGCTTGCCACGGTGCTCGCCATCGATCCCGAAGTACTTGTCGCCGATGAGCCTACGACGCTCCTTGACCTACGAAACAGCCTCCTCGTCAGTGACCTTCTCCTCTCACTCCCCCAGCAGGTGATTCTCGCCACCCACGATCTTGAGCTTGCGGCACGCTGCGACCGTGTGATCGTGGTCGCCGACGGTGCGGTGGCATGCGACAGCGCCGCGTCGTCAATTGACGAGGCCATGAACTGGTATCGGGCAAGCGTGTCATGACGTCTCGAACACGAGCACCGGGAAGCTATCGGCCGGGCACAAGCGTGTTGCATCGCCTCCGCCCAGGCGCGAAACTGCTGGGCCTTCTCGCCCTCGGCATTGTGGTAGTTGCCATTCGCGAGTGGGTGATCGGGGTTGGCGCCCTTGCGCTCGCCCTGGTCGCAACAGGCATCGCAGGTGTTCGACTCGGTGAGGTGCTGCGCATTCTTCGAGCCTTCGCCCTCGTGGGACTGCTTCTCTTCGCGTTTCAGGCGTGGATGCAGGGATGGGTCCACGCCGTCACGATCGTTTCCGGCGTGTGTGCCCTGATCCTCGCAGCGACCGCCGTCACCGCGAGCACGTCTATCACGGCGATGCTCGACACCATTGTGTGGATCTGCACCCCACTGCAAAAGCTAGGCGTGTCACCCGAACGGGTGTCGCTGACCTTTTCGCTCGCCTTCCGGTCGCTCCCGATTGCCTACGACATCGCCGCGGAAACCCGAGAGGCTGCAAGAGCGCGCGGATTAGATCGCACCCCCCGTGCACTGCTCGTGCCGTTTGTGCTGCGCATGGTTATGCACGCCAGGCACACCGGCGCGGCGTTGCACGCGCGAGGCATCGACGATGACTAGCGCCAGGTTAGGCTGGATTCATGGCTGACGCGTCACTGCCCGAGGGGCTCACCGCTGACTACGCAAACCACCGGGTGCGACAGACACTCGACGAGTTACAGAGCGACCCGTCATACGAGCGTCTGGCAACGTTCCTGATGTCACTGCGCGAGGGTTTCCTCTTTGCCGATGTCACCGGCACTCAGAAGAAAAAATCAACCCGGGTACGCACCATTCGGTCAACGAAGGGCGAACTACTCCTCCCCCTGTTCACCTCGATGAACGAGCTTCGTCTCGCCTACCCCCCTGGGCGGCGAGACGAAGCGAAGGGTGTGCTGATGCCCGCGCTCGAAGCGCTCCGGCTCATTCGTACGAGCGCCTTTGTTGCGGCGCAGTTCGATGCGGGCTCAGCGAAGTTCGTGGTGCTGCGAAAGTTCATTGAACTCTCGCTGGGCGATGACGAACTTAGTGCGTCTTCATTTTGAACGCGCGCACAATCTGCACGAGTCCCATCAGCACCAGCGATACGCCGAGGATGATCCAGAGTGCGACCACCGCGAACAGTGGCGAGAAGATGAGCACAATGCCCGCGATAATGCTCACAATGCCGTAGATCACGGTGAGTGCCTTCGCCGGGCTCTGCTTCACCGAGGTGAAAGCCAGCACACCTTCGAACACCCAGACCACGCCAATGAAGATCGCGAGGAAGGTGGCGAGCACCGCAGCAAAAGTATTGATATTGCCAAAGGCGACAATTCCCGCGATGAGGTACAGCAAACCAAGCAGGGCGTAGCCCACCCGACGCCAGCCCGACATTTCGCGGGAGAACACCATCGACCCGATGTAGACGAGGCCCGCAATCACGAAGTAGATCGCGACGATCACCGCAACGATCTGCATGGCGACCACACCCGACCCCACCGGGTTGAACAGAATAATCAGGCCGATCACCAATGCGACGAGCCCGCCCACGCCGAGAGCGACGCGCACCGCGTTCACCGCGCGCTTCGCCCCCACGATCATCGGGTTCTCTTCGGGGCCAGTGATGAGTGTTTCGTGTTCGGTCATGACGTCTCCTTCGTCATCGCCCGCGCGTGTAGCTCAGCGGGATTCTGTCTCCAGCATGCACGACAACTGACCAAAATCACAGACCCACGCCGAGGAAATGTATGGCACCCCTTCCAGCGAACCCCCGTAGGCTACCTACATGAGTGTTTTCGCCGGGATTCTGTTGCTCGTCAACGCGTTTTTTAACGTCACCGTCTGGCCACAGTTCTGGCGTCGCGTGACGAGCGATCCTCGCGCGCACGATGCCACCGGCAAGAAGACCAAGTTTTACACCGTGCACGCGGTGCTGATCAGCATCGCGTTGATTCTGGCAGTCGCATCAGCGATCGCGGGCATCGCGCTGCTGGTCATCTAACACCATATTCATCGAGCAGACTGCTCTCTCACGCTCAGGAGAACCCATGAGACGCGTACTCACCTACGGAACTTACGATTTGCTGCACTGGGGACATATTCGCCTGCTGCAGCGCGCTCGAGCTCAGGGTGACTACCTGATCGTCGCGCTCAGCACCGAAGCCTTCAATGAGGGGAAGGGCAAGAAGACCTACCACGACTACGAGACCCGGAAAAAGATGCTTGAGGCCGTACGCTACGTTGACCTCGTCATCCCGGAAGAATCCTGGGATCAGAAGATCAGCGATGTGCAGAAGTACGAGGTTGATGTCGTGGTGATGGGCGGCGACTGGGAGGGTGACCCGCGCTTCGAAGTACTCACCGATTACTGTGATGTCGTCTACCTTGACCGCACCGAGGGCATCTCCACCACCAAAATCAAACGTGACCTAGGAGTGAACGCCTAAGCAATGCACACCATGAACCCCGTGATCGAACAGCAACTGCAGCACCGCTCAGTACGCAAGTTCCTCGATACTCCCGTCACCGATGCCCAACTCGCAGCGATCGTCGGAGCAGCGCAGCGTGCCTCGACGTCGTCGAGTCTTCAGGTATGGAGCGTGGTCGCAGTTCGTGATGCCGAGCGCAAGCAGCGAATCGCGGACGCCCTCGGCGGTTTCGCGTATATTTCGCAGGCGCCGGTCTTCCTCGCGTGGGTGGCAGATTTTGCTCGCAACGCGCATATCATCGAGGAGCAGGGCGGCGACCGGGAGAATCTCCGTTTCATCGAGAACACCCTGATAGGTGCGCTCGATATTGGCATCGCCGCCCAGAATGCCCTGCTCGCAGCCGAGTCTCTCGGGCTTGGTGGTCTGTTTGTTGGCGGAGTGAGAAACAACCCCGCGGCAATCGCGGCTGAACTCAAGCTTCCGAAACACGCCTTCCCTATGGTCGGCATGTCAATTGGCACCCCGGACCCGAGTGAGACCACCGGACTCAAACCGCGCCTCCCCCTCGCAGGGGTGCTGCACCACGAAACCTACGATCCCGAAGCGTGGCGGTCGGCCAGCGAGACCCATGAGCGCGAGTACCGAGAGTACTACGAGAGCCAGGGCATTGAGAATCGTAGCTGGGCGCGAACCGTCTCGGGCCGGCTCGGCACCCTCAAGGGCATGCACGGCCGACATACGATGCGCGATTCTCTTCGTGCGCAGGGCTTCGACTCTGAGTGACCGCGTGGGCCCTCTCTCGCACAAGCGATGAGGGCCCACACTGGTCGCTAGAGCACCTTGGAGAGGAACGCTTTCGTGCGTTCTCGCTGCGGGTTCGTCAACACCTGCACCGGATCGCCTGCTTCAACGACCACGCCACCGTCCATAAAGACGAGGGTGTCGGCCACCTCCCGAGCGAAGCCCATCTCGTGGGTCACCACGATCATGGTCATGCCGCTCTCCGCGAGCCCCTTCATCACGTCGAGCACTTCACCGACGAGTTCTGGGTCAAGCGCCGAAGTGGGCTCATCAAACAGCATGAGCTTCGGCTCCATGGCGAGTGCGCGAGCGATCGCGACGCGCTGCTGCTGACCACCGGACAGGTGTGCCGGGTAATAGTCGTGCCGGTCGGCAAGCCCCACCCTGGCGAGCAGCTCCAACGCTCGCGTCTGCAGGGCCGCCTTGCTTCCCTTGCGCAGCAGCGTCGGCGCAATCATCACGTTTTCTAGCGCGGTCATGTGTGGGAACAGGTTGAAGCGCTGAAATACCATGCCAATGTCGCGCCGCTGCTTTGCTGCGTCGCGAGGATGCATTTCGTACAGCTTGTCACCCCGTTGGTGGTAACCAACCAGTTCACCGTCGACCCACAAGCGCCCTGCTGTGAGTGTTTCCAGGTGATTGATGCACCGCAGGAATGTCGACTTCCCTGACCCCGAAGGTCCCACGAGGCAGAGCACTTCGCCCCGATTTACCTCGAGAGAAATCGACTTCAGCACCTCGTTTGAGCCGAACGACTTCGAAACCGCCTCAGCTTTCACCATGGGAGTGTCTGGCATGTTCATCGTTCGCCTCCTTCTCGATGGTCCTGGCCGGGGCCGGCACCTCTCGCTGATTCCGTTGCCGGCGTGGAACTCAGCGCCTCCTCAGAACCGACCGCCTGCACGGTGACCATGCCGGTCTCCAGCGACGGCTTCTGCACGTTGGGTCGGTCGCCTACCCCCTTCGCGAAATGACGCTCGAGGTAGTACTGACCAACCATGAGAATCGAAGTAATCACGAGATACCAAATCGATGCCACGATGAGCAGCGGAACCGGCTTGTAGTTCACGGCAGAAATGCTCTGTGCGCGTGAGTACAGATCGAGCGTAAACGGTACGGCGATGACCAGCGAGGTCGTCTTTAGCATCGAAATCAGCTCGTTGCCCGTTGGCGGGATGATGACGCGCATCGCCTGAGGCAGCACAATGCGGCTCATGGTGTGCCACCACCCGAGGCCGAGTGCCGTCGCCGCTTCATCCTGCCCCTTGTCAACGGCCAAGAGACCGGCCCGCACAATTTCAGCCATGTACGCAGCTTCATTGAGAGCGAGACCGATAATCGCGAGCACGAAGTAGTTCAGCAGATCCTTCGTCGTGAACGAGACCATCGCCTCGGTGAAGGGAATGCCGAGGTCGATGGTCTTGTAAATGACGGGCACGAGCCCCCAGAACGTGAGCTGCACGTAGACCGGGGTGCCACGGAAGATCCACAGGTAGACCCACCCCACCGCACGAAAGACGGGGTTGGGTGAGAGCCGCATAATGGCGATGAGAATACCGAGCACCACTCCAATGATCATGGAGTAGATGGTGAGTTGCACGGTGTACCCGATGCCGTTCAAGATGCGCACATCGAAGAGATACTGCGCCACCACATCCCACGAATACACCGGGCGGTTGAACGCCGCATCGTAGATGAACAGTGCCGCGAGGATCACCAGGATCACTGCGAAGGTGTTGCGCCAGGGATGACGCAGTCTCACTGCTTGAATCGGTTTTGGCTCTTGGTGCAGCTGAGGCTGCGGAGTCGAAGACCCCGCAGCCTCAGCGTGTTGCGTGTCAGACATGACTCGCTCGCCCCACCGTTTAGGAGTTGCCAGCGTTGATCGTCGCGGTGGTCACCATGCCACCCTCGAGACCAGCAGCAGCCATGATCTTGCCGTAGGTGCCATCGTCAATCAGTGACTGCAGGGCTGCCTGAACCGCTTCAGCCATGCCGCTGTTCTTTTGCACTGCAAAGCCATACGGTGCTGCGTCAAACACCTCGCCCACAGCCTCGAGCTGGCCGTCGAGCTGAATGACCGCGTCGCCGGTCACGGGAAGGTCGGCGCTGAACGCATCGGCGCGGCCATCAACCACCGCCTGCGTCACCTCCGGCTGGCCGGGGAAGCGCAGAATTTCGATCTCTGCCTTACCGTCGGCAATGCACTTCTCGTTGCGCTGAACGAGTTCATCGGTGTCCTGAATGGTGCCGGTCTGCACCGCCACCGTCAGGCCACAAGCATCGTCTGGATCAATGTCTGATCCAGCCGCAGCGGCCCACTGCGAACCAGCATTGAGGTAGTTCACGAAGTCCACAGTCTTCTGGCGCTCGAGGTTGTCCGTAAACGATGATGCACCGACGTTCACCACGCCCTCTTCAATGCGGGGCAGAATCGAGTCAAAGCTCAGGATCTCCCACTCCGGAGTCAGTCCGAGCTTCGCCGCGATCGCATCACCCAGTTCGACGCCCCAGCCCGCGGGGTTCCCATCGGCATCCTTGTACTCATTGGGCGGGTAGTCTGCGTCGGTGCCGAGCACCAGCACACCCGATTCCTTAATGTCCTCAGGCAGCAGCGCAACCGCTGCTTCATCTGGCTGAATGCCGTCGGCGGCGCCGGAGCTCCCGCCCGTTCCCTCGTCGTTGACACAGCCGGTCAGTGCAAGCGCTGCCGCTGCGGCGAGCGCAGGAAGCACAAAACGAATCTTCATCGATCCAACATCCTCTTCTGTTGCATTACTGTTTCGATGGATATCAGGACACCCTGATTACACGGCGAGCCTATCGCGCACGGTGGGTCATGCCTACCGCGCACGGCGAGTTGGGATCATACTGAGATCTTCTCGAGTGAGAGGGTGAGGATGAGAGGGTGAGGAATAGTTGCCCGGTGAGTTCGGTTGCATCCTGACGTGGCCGTCTCCTATGCCACGCCACACCCATCAGCGCCCACGTCACCGGGTATGACAAGCTCGAGGGTGCAAGAAAACCAACCAGAAGGAAGCTGTTATGCCAAGACTGATGATTGTGCTCGGAAGTGTTCGCGGTATCCGTGTCGGTCAGCCGATCGCGGAATGGGTGAAGCGAGCAGCCGAAGAGGACGGTCGCTTCGAGGTGGATTACGTCGACCTGAAAGAGCTGGCATTGCCGTTCATGGACGAGCCGAACCATCCCCGCCAGAAGCAGTACACGAAGCCATACACGAAGGAGTGGTCGGCACGCGTCGATGCGGCAGATGCGTTCCTCTTTGTCTTCCCCGAGTACAACCACAGTTACTCACCGGCGATTAAGAACGCGCTGGACTACCTGGCAACGGAGTGGGATCGCAAGCCCGTCGGATTTGTGAACTGGGGCGGCAACTCAGGCGGCACCCGCGCACAGGCTGCGCTGCGGCCCGTCGTCAACTCCCTCGGCATGGTGATGACCCATGGCCAGATTGAGATCAACTTCCCCCACGGGCAGATTGAAAATGATGTCTTCCAACCGAACGAACAGCAGCAGTCGGTGTTGCAGTCGCAGCTTGATGAACTGCTCAGCCTCGATGAGGTGCTTCGCCCCGTCCGCGACTAGTCTGAGGTGGTGTTTGCCTCTCGCGTAGCCCCGTTTGTGGGGTTCTTGCTTGCCATCGGCTCTGCCGCATGTTTTGCGCTCTCGGGAATCTTCGCGAGTGCGCTCATGTCGGCAGGCTGGTCGGCGGGAGCTGCGGCGACCGCTCGAATTGTGTTGTCGGCGCTGGTGTTAAGTGTGCCGACGGTGCTCATGTTGCGAGGATCCTGGCACCTCGTGCGCCGTGCGTGGGCGCAGGTGTTGCTGTTTGGCCTGCTCGCGGTTGCGGGGTGCCAGCTCGCATTCTTCTTGGCGGTGCAGTTCATTGCGCCAAGCCTCGCACTGGTGATTGAGTTCATGGGTCCCGTGCTCCTGATTTTCTGGACCTGGGCGCGTAGCCGCAACGCCCCGACAGCGCTCACGCTGAGCGGTGCCGCAATCGCATTTGCGGGCCTGCTCGCGGTGTCCGGCGTCGGTTCAGCAGACAGTCTGCACCCGCTTGGCATCGTGTTCGGTCTCTGCGCCGCAATCGGTGTCGCCGCGTATTTTGCCACCGGCGCACGAAGCGATCACGGCATTCCTCCGCTCCCATTCGTGGGTCTGGGCCTGATGGTGGCGTCGGTAGTGCTTCTCCTGGTGAGCGCGGTTGGCGTTTTGCCGCTTTCGTTCGGCTCTGGAGTGCCTGTGGTGGCTGGTGTGGAAGTCCCGGCATGGCTCACGGTTGCTGCGTTGGTGCTCATTTCCACCGTCGCCGCCTACATACTGGGTGTTGCCGCATCCCGCAGGCTCGGCGCGACGGTGGCGAGCTTCACTGGCTACTCAGAGCCGCTGTTTGGCATCCTGTGGACGATCGTGCTGCTCGCAATCGCTCCGACCTCTATGCAGTGGATCGGGGCGGCACTGATTATTGCGGGCGTCGTCACGGTGAAGGTGGGCGAGCTCCGTGGTGCCCGTCGTGTTCGGGCTGCGAATGCTACGGGGATTTCACCCAGTCAGCATTCGTGAGAGAGATCTCATTGGTCATATCGTTCAGGAACCGAATCACGATGTCACGTTCCTCGTGAGTGAGACGCGCCGCGGCATGAAAGCGCTTCGCCTGCTGTTTGCCGACCGTTTGCATCGCTGAGGCTTCGGTTTCCGGGGTGACTTCAATGGCAAAGGCCCGTCGATCCCGGGGATGCACCCTTCGCACGATGTGCTGGCCCTTTTCGAGGCGATTCAGCAACTTGCTGGTTGAGGCCGCCGAAATGTCAAGGTGTTCCGCAATCATGCCCGGGGTGACGAGTTCACCTCGGTTCTTCGCAACCATGAGGTAGTGCAGCGCTCGCATGTCTTGGCTGCTGAGCTTCATGTACGACTCCGACGCGTCGCTGAGCGCCTGCTCGGCCTGACGAAGTCGCGATAGCGCTCCCATGAGTTGCCCAATGTGGGCAACTTCTTGCGGTGAGAGAGTGGACCGATCGACAAGTTCACTTCTCGGGTCGCTTGAATCAACCTCATAGAGGTTTTCAGCGATGGAGTCTCGCCCTGCGTCTCCGTCGAAACTCGACATACAGTCATCCTAGAACTGGGAAGTGATTGAATGAAAAATAATTAACTTTGGTTTACTATATCCTCATATGTATAGTACTCTATCAAACAAGATTTCCGCCAGGACAATACATTGAAAGGATCATCGTGACCTCAGCTCTCACCCGATCCCTCGAACAACTGGCGAGCACCAGCGCAATCGAAGATGAACTCGCGCGCGTCCTCGAACTTCGGAAACTGCAGGCCTCGGCCTATGGCTCGCACTTTTCAGAACTGTGGGATCTGGCAACTCAGTGCGTGCTTGGGGGGAAGCTCCTGCGACCAAAACTGCTCATCGGGGCCTTTGACGCGTTGACGACCGCGCAGGGCAATGGCGCCGTCTTCCGGGACTCCGCGCTGCGCATCGCGGCGGCGGTTGAACTCCTCCACTACGCGTTTCTCTTGCACGACGACGTCATCGACGGCGACCTCACCCGTCGAGGCCGACCGAATCTCATCGGAAGCCTGCTCCGTGAGCAAGACGAGGCCGCGTATCGCGCGATGAGCGAAGGGGCGCGATTCAGCGGCAGCACACGCGATCTGCACTGGGCGCGCACCGGAGGTATCCTCATGGGCGATCTCATGCTCAGCGCCGCGCACCAGGTGTTTGCTCGAGAGTCCCTGCCCGAAGAAATGCGCCTGAGACTCCTCGATCTGCTCGATCACACCATTACCGAGTCCGTGGTGGGTGAGCACCTCGACGTGGGCCTGAGCGACGGAGTCATTTCTGCCGAGCTCACCACCGTATTGAGCATGAGTCGATTGAAGACGGCAACCTACACGTTCGAGCTGCCTCTCAAGGCAGCCGCAATCCTAGCCGGCACGGCCAGCCGTGCCGAGGGTGCAATCGGAGACATCGGACGGCACCTCGGCGTTGCCTTCCAACTCCAAGACGACCTGCTCTCAACGTTTGGCGATCACCGCGAACACGGCAAAGACGCGTTCTCGGACCTTCGTGAAGGCAAAGAAACGGCCATCATCTCGTACGCTCGAATGACAAGCGCCTGGCCCAGCATCGAGCCCAATTTCGGGAACCCCGAGATGAGCGACCGCGACGCTCGGCACATACAGCGCCTGTTGACCGAATGCGGCGCCGAGCCGTTTATTCACTCGCTCATCGACGACCAGCTCCGCGCCTGTTTCACCGTGATGGCTTCCCCCGATTCCCGTATTCCGGCAGAGCTCGCGCAACTCGTCAGCACCCTGACCGCCTCACTCGATGGGCGGCGAACATGAGGAGAACCTCACTCGATCGGCTCGACTCACTCAGCCGCTACACCGTGGCCTCGCAGCGGGCCGCAGATCAAATTATTCGCTCGTACTCAACCTCCTTCGGTGCCGCGACACGACTGCTTGGCCCACGTCACCGCGTGCACGTGCGAAGCGTCTACGCGCTCGCTCGTATTGCCGACGAGCTCGTTGACGGCGCAAGTGACCTTGCCGGGGAGAGTGTCGAAGAGCAGCATCTCGCACTCGATCAACTCGAAGCCGAAACACAGCATGCCATCGCTGTGGGGTACAGCAGCAACCCCATCGTGCACGCGTTTGCACATACGGCCAGAGCCTCAGGCATTGGCAGCGACCTCACGACACCGTTCTTCGCCGCAATGCGCACCGATCTTGTCGGCGCGGCCGGCAGCGCCAGCAGCGAGTCCGCCCGAATCCGAAGCTTCACGTTCCAAGAACACGCCACTTACGTCTACGGGTCCGCAGAAGTCATCGGTCTCATGTGCCTGCGAATCTTCATCCGAGACCAACACCTCGATCAAGCCACCGTCGTGGAGCTTGAACGCGGTGCCCGGAGCCTCGGCGCCGCGTTTCAAAACGTTAATTTTCTTCGCGACCTCGCGGATGACACCGAGCGACTCGGGCGCAGCTATCTCAGCGAAGCAGGCCGCCTCAGTGCCGAGGAGCACGCGCAGTGGGTCTCAGCCATCCGTGAGCAGCTTGCCACGGCGAATGCCACGCTGCCGCTCCTCCCGAGTGATGCGCGGCTCGCCGTTGCCTGCGCGCTCCGCCTCTTTGCTCGATTGACCGACCGCATCGACCGCATGCCCGTCGAGCAGCTCTACACCAGGCGTGTACGCGTGCCCGCACGAGAAAAGGCGTGGCTCATGCTCACCGCAACCCTCACGACAAAACGCGACCGCCCCGCCACTCCACAGGAGGTGCGCGCATGACGCGAACCGTCATCATCGGAGGTGGTGTGGCCGGTCTTGCGACCGCCGCGCTGCTCGCCCGCGAAGGCCACCAGGTCAAGCTGCTCGAACGAGGCCCACGCGTCGGCGGACGGGCCGGAACCATCGAACGCGACGGGTTCCGTTTCGACACGGGCCCATCCTGGTATTTGATGCCGAACGTTTTCGATCATTTTTTTGAAATGATGGGCACCTCTACGAAAGAACAGCTCGACCTCGTCACGCTTGACCCGGGGTATGTGGTGTTCAGCGAACCGTCACCCGGCTCGCCTGCCGAGTCACTGACCATTCCGTACGGGATGGAACGGGTGCTGGAAGCCTGCGAAGCTCGCGAACCGGGTAGCGCCGCAGCCCTTCGCACCTATCTCGAGTCGGCCGCCCGCGCCTCGAACCTCGCAGAGGATGCGTTCCTCTACAACCCGTTCACCCAGCTTCGAAGCGTGCTCACCCGTGATGTGCTCGCCGCCACCCCGCAGTTGGTGTCACTCCTCGGAACCTCCCTGGAGCGATTCATCGCGAAGCGGTTCAAGGATCCCGTCCTGCGTCAAGTGCTCGGGTATCCGGCCGTGTTCCTCGGCACCGATCCAAGTCGCGCCCCCGCGATGTATCACTTGATGAGCGCCCTCGACCTCGACGAGGGCGTGCAATACCCCATGGGTGGGTTCTGGCGCCTCGTGGAGCGCATCGAAGCACTCGCCCTGGATCACGGCGTGGAGATTGTAGCCAACGCCGAGGTAACCGAAATTCTCACCCGCCGAGACCGTGGTCGGCTGACCGCGAGCGGAGTGCGATGGGCCGGCAGTGATGGCGAGCATATTGAGCATGCCAATCGAGTTGTTTCTGCCGCTGACCTGCACCACACGGAGACCGTGCTGCTCGCCGCGGAGGCAAGAAGCTACCCCGAATCATGGTGGCAACGACGGCAAAGCGGCCCGGGCGCAGTGATCGCGATGCTCGGGGTGCAAGGCACCCTGCCTCAGCTGGAACACCACTCACTCTTCTTCACCCGGGACTGGACCAAGAACTTCAATGCCATCTTTGGCGATTCACCCCATATTCCAGAACCGGCGTCCCTGTATGTGTGCAAGCCCAGCGCCACCGACCCGACCGTCGCTCCCGCGGGGCACGAAAACCTATTCGTGTTGATTCCTGTTCCCGCCGACCCGGGCATCGGCGCGGGCGGGAGCGACGGCACCGGCGACGACCGGGTCGAACGTGCCACCGACGCGGCCATCGACCAGATCGCATCCTGGGCTGGCATCAGCGATCTGCGGGACCGCATCGTGGTGCGCGAAACGCTGGGGCCCGCAGATTTTGCGCACGCCTACCATTCGTGGCAGGGCGGCATGCTGGGACCCTCTCACATTCTGAGCCAGAGCGCCATGTTCCGAGCCCAGAACCGGTCGAAGAAGGTTGATGGCCTGTTCTATGCGGGGGCCACCACCGCGCCGGGTGTCGGGGTACCGATGTGTCTCATCAGCGCAGAACTCGTACTCAAGCACGTGCGCGGAGATGCGTCGCCAGGCCCCCTCGCACCGACCAACCCACGGGTTCCCCACCTCGCAAAGATGGCTGCGCGACAATGACAGGTGTCTGGTATCTCGGAAGCCTGCTCATCGGTATCGCCTGCATGCTGCTCATCGATGCTCGCTTCAGACTGTTCTTCTGGCAAGACGCTGCGTCTGCCGCGCTGGTAACGCTCGCAGGAACCACGTTTCTGCTGCTGTGGGACGTCGCCGGTATCGCGAGCGGCATTTTCCTTCACGGCGCCAGTGCCTTTTCCTCGGGCGTGATGCTGGGGCCAGAGATGCCACTCGAAGAACCGGTGTTTCTCGTGTTTCTGGTGCTGTGCACGATGGTGCTCTACACCGGCGCAGCGAAGCTGCTGACCCCTCGTCGCACCAGCGGCCTCCCACACGACGAGGAAACCGCATGACCGCCACCTACGCCCTCATCTCGGTGGGCTTTGTGCTCGTCGCGATTGCGGCTGCCGTACTGCTCGCACGTCGTGCCGGCCGCCATGCGGTGCACTGGCGCGCCGTCGCGGGAGCCGGCATTGCCCTCGTCATACTCACCGCCGTTTTTGACAGCATCATGATCGGGCTTGGGTTTTTCTCCTACTCTTCCGAGTTGATCACCGGTCTGCGTATCGGATTGGCACCCATCGAAGACTTCGCTTACCCACTCGCAATCGTGGTTGCCCTGCCCGCACTGTGGGCGCTGCTCACCCGTGCGAACGGAGTCAGCATGCGCGAACTCCTCGCGCACGCCTTCGTGGCATCTCGACCCGTCAGTTGGATTAACACGGCGTTTCCCTTTGCTGCGGCCATGCTGCTCACGACCCGCGAGATCGACTGGATCCTCGTTGTCGGCACCGTCTACTATCTCGTGCCCTACAACCTCGCGATGTACGGCATCAATGACGTCTTCGACTACGAGTCAGACCTCAACAACCCGCGCAAAGGGGGCATTGAAGGCGCACTCCTCCCACCCAAGTTTCACCGCCCCATGTTGCACCTCGCGGTGTGGTCGAATGTGCCATTCCTCGTGGTGCTGTGTGCCGCTGGCGGCCCACTCGCCTGGGCAGCGCTCGCGATCAGCACCTTCGCAGTGGTCGCATACTCGGCTCGGGGGCTGCGCTTCAAAGAGCGCCCGGTGCTCGACTCCATAACCTCGAGCACCCACTTCGTGAGCCCCGCAGTCATAGGTCTTGCCATCGCCGGCGCAACGTTTGACGCGGGTCTCATCACTCTCCTCATTGCCTTCTTCCTCTGGGGCATGGCCGCGCACGCTTTTGGAGCCGTACAAGACATCGTGCCCGACCGCCAGGCCGGTATCGGTTCGATCGCCACCGCGATCGGAGCGAAATCGACGGTACGGTTATCGCTGACGCTGTGGATCGCCGCCGGCGCGCTCATGCTCGCAACCCCCTGGCCCGGCCCCCTGGCGGCGATCGTGCTGGTGCCCTACCTCATCAACTGCGCTCCCTGGTGGAGTGTCAGCGACGAGCGGGCTGCCGAGACGAACCGATCCTGGCGACGGTTCATCTGGCTCAATTACTTCTCAGGTTTTCTTGTCACCCTCATCATGATTCTGTTCTGGAGACTCACCTCATGACACTCACCCCCGAAGCGCCCGAACACGCGCAGTCGACACCACCTGCTGCGAAGAGCCGCGTACCCAAATGGGTGCGCGTGCTCCTGCCAGCAGTGCTCATCCTCATTTGGCTCGCCGGCGCCGGCATCGGCGGCCCCTACTTCGGCAAGGTCAGCGAGGTCGCCTCGAACGACCAAACCTCATACCTGCCATCATCAGCCGACGCGACCCAGGTGCAGGCTCTCTTCGGAGAGTTCAACGACTCCGAGGCGATCCCGGCAGTGGTCGTCTTCGTGAGCGAGAGCGAGCTCACCGAAAGCGACATCGACCGCTTGCAGACAGCCGTCGATGACCTCACGAGTATCGAAGGCGTTGCCGACGAAATCTCGCCGTTGATTCCTTCAGAAGATGGGCTCGCGCTCGAAGCATTCGTACCGATCGACAGCAATGGCGATATCGCGGACGCGGTCGTCGCCATCTCCGACGAGTTGAATGCGTCGGCACCTGACGGTGTGCAAGCGTATGTGACGGGTCCGGCCGGGTTTACGGCTGACCTGGTGCAAGGCTTCGCCGGAATCGATGGGCTCCTTCTGCTGGTGGCACTCGCCGCGGTGTTCGTCATTTTGATCATCGTGTATCGGTCATTCCTGCTGCCGATCGCCGTCTTATCGACGAGTCTCTTCGCGCTGACCGTAGCTCTGTTGACCGTGTGGTGGCTTGCAAAAGCAGAGATCCTTCTGTTGAGCGGCCAAACGCAGGGCATTCTCTTCATCCTCGTCATCGGCGCAGCAACTGACTACTCACTGCTCTACGTGGCGCGATACCGCGAAGAGTTGCGGGTGCAGCAAGACAAGTGGGTAGCGAGTATGCGGGCAATCCGAGGATCATTCGAGCCCATTCTTGCCTCAGGCGGAACCGTCATCGCGGGTCTGATGTGCCTCTTGCTGAGTGACCTCAAGTCGAACAGCACGCTCGGCCCTGTCGCCTCAATCGGCATCATCTTCGCGATGCTGTCGGCGCTAACCCTCTTGCCGGCAATCCTCTTTGCCATGGGCCGCGTCGCCTTCTGGCCGAAGCGCCCGAAGTACGAGCCGGAGGTCGTTGCGGCGGAGGGCGGCGTGCCGTCGAAGGGCCTGTGGCCGGCGGTCGGTCGCCTCATCCGCAAGGCACCTCGCATCGTCTGGGTCAGCACCACCCTGGTGCTCCTCGCCGGCGCACTTGCTGTGCCACAGCTACAGGCTCAAGGCGTGCCGCAGTCCGACCTCGTAATCGGTGCTTCTGAGGCTCGCGATGGCCAGGTTGCCCTCGGCGAACACTTCCCTGGCGGATCGGGCAGCCCGGTCAACGTGGTGGTCGATGAAGCAGAGATGCAGACCGTCGTCGACGAACTCCTCGCTCATGACGGCATCGACAGTGTGAGCGTGTTGAGCGCCGATTCGCCGAGCGGTACCGCGCCCATCACCGAAGACGGCATTGTCGTGTTCGGCCCTCCCGGCACCCCGGAACCCGCTCCCACCGTGGTCGATGGTCAGGTGATGTTGCAGGGCACCCTCACTGATGCGGCCGACTCGGAGGCGGCACAGGAGACGGTGCGTGAGCTTCGCGATACCTTCGCAAGTGACGGCACGGGAGCGCTGGTCGGCGGTGTCACAGCGACGGCGATTGACACGAACGACGCATCGATCCACGACCGAAACCTGATTATTCCGATCGTGCTCGTCGTGATCCTGTTCATCCTGATACTCCTGCTCCGTTCGATCTTCGCACCGGTGTTGCTCATCCTCACGACGGTGCTCTCGTTTGGCACCGCACTCGGCGTATCGGCGCTCGTGTTCAACGGCATCTTCCAGTTCCCAGGCGCGGATCCCGCGGTGCCGCTCTACGGTTTCGTGTTCCTTGTCGCACTCGGCATCGACTACAACATCTTCCTCGCCACCCGCGTTCGTGAGGAGTCGAAGCTGCACGGCACCCGTGAAGGCATTATTCGCGGACTCTCAGTGACCGGAGGGGTGATCACCTCAGCTGGCTTGGTGCTTGCCGCCACGTTCGCAGCGCTGTCGGTCATCCCCATCCTGTTCCTGCTGCAGATTGCGTTTATCGTCGCGTTCGGCGTGCTGCTCGATACCTTCCTCGTACGCGCGTTCCTCGTGCCCGCACTGTTCTTCGATATTGGCCCGAAGGTGTGGTGGCCGTCGAAGCTTGCGAAAGAGCGTGACGGCGGCCGAAAGGCGCACCGTCTCCCACCAACCGTCGAAGACGGACGGTAGGCTGCGGCCATGAGCGCGCAGCGGGTCGTCATCACCGGAGCTTCTGGCTTGATTGGCCGGGCGCTGACCGATTCGCTGCGCGCCGATGGCGTCATCGTTACGCACCTGGTTCGTCGCACTCCGAACGCACCCGATGAGGTGCCGTGGTGGCCCGGCCAACAACCGCTTGATCCCGAGGTGCTTGCCGATGCCGACGCGGTCGTCAACCTCAACGGCGCCAGCATCGGCAAGCTCCCGTGGGGTCGCCGCTACCGTGACCTGCTGCGCCGCTCCCGTCTTGACCCGACGCGCACGCTCGCGGCAGCGATCCGTGCGCTAGGCGATCGTGCACCGCACTTCGTCTCGGCGTCTGGCATCGGGTTCTACGGAGACCGGCCAGGCGTCACCCTCACCGAGGTGAATGGCTCAGGCGAGACGTTTCTTGCGCAACTGTGCGTCGCATGGGAGCGCGAAGCTGTGGCAGCGGGAGGCGCTGCCCGGGTCGCACTGCTGCGCACTGCCCCGGTGCTCCACCGTGATGGTGTGCTCAAGCCACTGATGTTGCTCACGAAACTCGGTCTGAGCGGACCGCTCGGGCGCGGTACCCAGCGGTGGCCATGGATCTCGCTCGACGACGAGGTGCGCGCCATCCGCCACATCATTGACCACGATATTGAGGGTCCTGTGAACCTGACGGCCCCCGAAATCGTTACCGCAACGGACACGGGCCGGGAGCTTGCCCGGCAACTCCGACGCCCCTTCCTCGTGCCCGCGCCCGCATGGGCGCTCCGCGCTGCACTCGGCGCTGATGCCGCAGACTCTGTATTGCTGAGCGATGCGGCAGCAATCCCCGCGGTGCTCACGCACAGCGGTTTCACGTTCGGCGAGCCAACCCTCGCTGAGGCCATCAGCTCAGCCCTCAAGTAGCCTCAACACTCGAGGTGCATCAGCACTCGAGGTGCTCAGGTGGCGCCGGTCGGCTCACTCGTCGTCGACGGGGAGCGCTCGTACGGCGTGCCGGTCAGCCACGAGTGCATCGCGCACCCGCCGGCGCAACACTTTGCCGATCAACGACTTCGGAAGTTCCTCCCACACGAGGTACGTCGAGGGGCGCTTATATTCAGCAAGGTGCTCCCGAGCGAACTCTCTCGTTGCCGCCTCATCGAAGGTCGCTCCCGGCTCGAGGATCACGGCTGCGGTCACCACCTCAGCACCACCGCCTCGCGGCACCCCCACCACCGCGCATTCGGCGACTCCGGGCACGCGGGTAATCACCGCTTCCACCTCGCTCGGCGCGACGTTGAATCCGCCGGTGATGATGAGCTCTTTCTTTCGGTCGACCACCGTGACAAATCCCTCGTCGTCTTGCACCACGAGGTCACCGGTGCGCAGCCAGCCGCCTTCGAGCAGGGTTGCCGCTGTCTCCTCGGGCCGGTTCCAGTAACCCTGGAACACCTGTGGCCCCCGAATCAGCAACTCACCCGTCTCCCCCTGTGCGACGGCGCGCTCTGGCTCGTTCGGGTCAACCACTCGAATATCGGTTGAAGGGAATGGCAGACCGATCGCACCGATCTTGCGGTGGTCGGTGAAAGGGTTTGCGAGCGCCACCGGACTCGTTTCGGTCAGTCCGTACCCCTCGTTGAGCATGCTGCCAGCGAGTGATTCCCACCGCTTCACAATTGCGGGGGTTAACGTCATGGCGCCAGAGATGGCATAGACCACACCGCTGAGATCAAGCTTGCCGTCTCGCGCGACACGGGCGAGACGGTCAAACATGGGTGGTACCGCGGGCACGAAGGTCGGCGGGAACCGCTTCGCTGCTTCCGAGACAAGCTCAGGGTCAAACGTCGGAAACAATACGGCGCGGGAACCGGTCTCCACCGAGTAGATCACCGACAGCAACAGGCCGAAGGAATGGAACATCGGCAGGAGCCCGTAGATGCTGCCCTCGCCCCGGGTGAACTCAGGCATCCATGCGGCGCCCTGGCGCGCATTTGACCACAGATTCGAGTGGGTAATCATGGCACCCTTCGGCGTGCCAGTCGTTCCGGAGGTGTACTGCAGGCAGGCGAGATCATCCTTGGTCGGCCGCGGATGCGAGGGCGGCAGTGGGCTCGTGCGCTCAAGCTTCGCGAACGACACCGTGCCGGGCGCCGGCGCGGTGAGCTTTTCACGAGATTCGCGCGCCTTCGCAATCGGCAGCTTCAGCGCAAGACGCATCGTCAAGGGCATAGCGCGAGTGACATCGACCGCGATGACGGTGTGGATTCCGAGCTCGCTCGGAAGGGACTGGACCGTCGGTGCCACCTTGCTCCACGCGATCACCACCTGCGCACCGTGGTCGCGGAACTGCACTTCCAGTTCGTCTCGCGTGTACAGCGGGTTATGTTCCACCACCACGGCGCCGAGGCGAAGCACCGCGTAGAACGCGATAACGTGCTGCGGCGCGTTGGGCATGATCAAGGCGACTCGATCCCCCGCCTTCACCCCGAGCTCTTTCAATCCGTTCGCGACGCGGGCAACACGGTCACCGAGTTCCCGATAGCTGAGCGTGGCGCCGAAGAAGGCGATCGCATCACGGTCGGACCACTGCGCCACACGCTCGTCAAGTAGATCGATGAGTGATCCCGTGACCGGCTCAATGTCAATGGGGGTGCCGGGGGCATAGAACCGGTTCCA
>CAZJOZ010000024.1:18416-22256 GCA_964547775.1 uncultured Leucobacter sp. | reverse complement strand
GGTTCGCAGGAACCACGAAGGAGTCACGGTGAGCGACAACCAGGAACACACGCAGCAGTGGGAGTACTTCGTTACTCCGCTGGTGCTGCACAATGAAGGCGCCATCTTGAACAAGCACGCCCAGCAAGGCTGGGAACTCGTGCAAATCGTCGAGGGACCCGCCGGCGGTCCCGTCGCCTACCTAAAGAGAAAGGTCTAGAGACCATGTCAGTAATCGAGGATCGCCTGCGCGAGTTGGGCTACGAAGTTCCCGAAGTTGCTGCGCCCGTCGCGGCATACGTGCCTGCCTTGCGCAATGGCAACCTGGTGTACACGAGCGGCCAGCTGCCCTTCGTGCAGGGCGCACTGCCCCTGACCGGCAAGGTCGGCGCAGAGGTCACCCCCGAAGAGGCCGAGGATCTCGCACGCCAGTGTGCTCTCAACGGGCTCGCCGCGGCTCGCGGGGTGGTCGGCTCGCTCGACAAGATCACCAAGGTGGTCAAAGTCACCGCGTTTGTCGCCTCAGACCCCTCCTTTACCGGGCAACCCGGGGTGGCCAACGGTGCGTCGGTGTTCCTGGGTCGCGTGTTCGGCGACGACGGAATACACGTGCGCTCGGCCGTGGGCGTGGCGGTGTTGCCGCTCGACGCGCCGGTTGAAGTGGAGTTTGTGTTCGAGGTCGCCGAGTAACGTCTCTGGTTCACCCTGCAGTATTCGACCAGGTGAACTTCCGGTGGCGCGCGTGAGTGAATGAGCGCCACCGGAAGCGTTTTTCACCTATGCGCTTTTCGCCTGTTCATCACGCACCCGCTGCGCGATGGTCTGCATGACCATCGTGTCGGCGAGCGTGGTGGTGTCGCCAATGTGTCGGCCCTCGGCAGCATCCTTGAGGAGGCGACGCATGATTTTGCCCGAACGGGTCTTGGGTAGCTCATTCACGACGAATACCTGCCGAGGACGCGCGATCGCTCCAATAGTGGCGGCGACGTGTGCCTTCAGCTGTGACTCTGCCTCAGCCTCAGTCAGCAATTGCTGCTGCGACTTGAGAATGACAAATGCTACGACGGCCTGGCCAGTCGTCTCGTCATCTGCGCCGACCACTGCGGCCTCAGCGACGGCGTGGTGCTCGACGAGCGCGGACTCGATCTCGGTGGTTGAGAGGCGGTGGCCTGACACGTTCATCACATCGTCGACGCGGCCAAGCAGCCAGACGTCACCATCCTTGTCGACCCGCGCGCCATCACCCGCGAAGTATTGATCGCCGAACTTCTCCCAGTACGTGTCGATGAATCGCTGATCGTCGCCCCAGATGGTGCGCACCATTGCCGGCCAGGGGCGACGAATGGTGAGCAACCCACCCTGACCAGGATCCACGCGATTACCCTCGTCATCGACCACATTCAGGTCGATGCCCGGCTGTGCCACCTGGGCACTGCCCGGCTTGAGTCGGGTGAGCCCCGGCAGTGGCGCGACCATGATCGCGCCCGTCTCGGTCTGCCACCAGGTGTCGACGATGGGCGTTTTACCCGCGCCGATGACTTCGCGGTACCAGCGCCATGCCTCGGGATTGATGGGTTCACCCACTGATCCCAGCAATCTGATGCTCGAGAGATCGTACTGCTCTGGCACCTGACGCCCCACCTTCATGCAGGCGCGGATCGCGGTCGGCGCGGTGTAAAAGATGGTGACCCCGTACTTTTCAATGAGCTGCCACCAGCGGCCCCAGTCAGGGGTGTCGGGGGTGCCCTCATACATCACCTGGGTGGCGCCGTTGGCCAGCGGGCCGTACACGATGTAGCTGTGGCCGGTGACCCAACCGACATCGGCGGTGCACCAGAACACATCGGTCTCCGGTTTCAGGTCAAAGACATCTTGGTGCGTCGCCGTGACCTGGGTGAGGTAGCCGCCGCTCGTGTGCAGGATGCCCTTCGGCTTCCCAGTGGTACCGCTCGTGTACAAGATGAACAGCGGGTTCTCCGCGGGGAATCCCTGGGCCGTGTGCTCGCCGTCACATACCGAGATCTCTTCATGCCACCACAGGTCACGCTTCGGGGTCATCTGGACATCGGTGCCGCAGCGATCCACGACGAGCACATGCTCCACCGAGAGTGGGGTGCCGTCACCCTTCAGTGCGAGCGCCTCGTCGACGGTGGGCTTCAGTGGGGAGACCCGGCCCTTGCGGTAGCCTCCATCGGCGGTAATCACGAGTTTCGCTTGTGCATCATCGATGCGCGAGCGCAGGCTCTCAGCGCTAAACCCGCCAAATACCACCGAGTGAGTTGCGCCGAGGCGGGCGACCGCGAGCATGGCGATCACTGCCTCGGGAATCATCGGCAGATAGATGGCGACTCGGTCGCCCTGGCTGACGCCGAGCGCGGTGAGCATGTTGGCGGCCCGCTTCACTTCGTATGTCAATTCGCCGTAGGTGATGGTGCGGGTGTCACCCGGCTCACCCTCCCAGTGGATCGCCACGCGATCGGCAAGGCCGGCAGCGACGTGGCGGTCGAGACAGTTGGCGGCGACATTCAGCTCGCCATCCTGGAACCACTTCGCGAACGGAGGGTTTGACCAGTCGAGCACCTCGGTGAAAGGCTTGGTCCACTGCAGATCACGTGCTCGGGACGCCCAGTAGGCTTCGGGGTCTTCGGCCGCTCGCCAGTAGACCGAGGGGTCGTTGACGTTCGCTTGCGCGACAAACTCGGGGTGCGGGGGGTAGGTCTCGACCTCGAGCGAGTGGCTCTCAATAGTTCCGTCGTGTGCAGCAGATGCAGATGACATCAGTGTCGTTGCCCTTCTTGTGGTGCGTCACGCTGAGCCCGCGGGCTTCGCGCACGGCAGTGTGCGGTATGGCAAAATCGTAGAATATATTTCTTCTGCACACAAGTAGTCCACAGTTCGCGCATTCCTTCGTGGGCGGGACTTGATCACAGATTCGATGCGCTCCCACCCAAGGATCCTCGGGATCGGCTGAAATGACGGCATGTCTCGCACCGCGGCCCTCAGTGTCGACGCAAAGCGTGCGCTCGGGCCGCTGTTACCGCTGCTCGATCAGCCAGAACTCCGCGACCTCATGGTGCACGTGTCAGGCGGGGTTGGCAGGCTCTTCATCGACCTGGAGGGCCGCACTCAAGAAGTTCGCGGGTGGAACGCGGAACCCGAAGCCATCCGCACGCTCGCCATTGCGCTGATCGCTGCCGGAGGGCGCCACCTCGATGAGCTGCACCCGTACGCGAACGTGCACCTTGGCGGGGGCATCCGCGCGCATGCCATGCTGCCACCGATCAGTTCGCACGGTGCTGCTGTCTCGATCCGCGTGCCCAGAGCAAGCCCACTCAGTTTTGCCGAACTCAACGCAGGCGGGCTGTGCGATGATCGGGTGGCCGGGATCCTCGTCACGGCAGTGAATGAACGACGCAACCTCCTCATCACCGGTGGCACAGGCACCGGCAAGACCACCGTGCTTGCGGCCCTCATGAGTCTCGCCCCACCGAGCGACCGCATCATCACCATCGAAGACGTCGCAGAGCTGCGGCTCACCCACCCACACTGGATCGCCCTCGAAGCCCGAGGTGCGAACTCCGAGGGGCACGGTGACGTGCCCCTCGAACGATTGCTGCGTGAATCCCTGCGCATGCGCCCCGACCGTGTCGTGTTGGGGGAGTGCCGAGGGGCCGAGGTGCTGACGCTGCTTTCGGCCCTCAACACGGGGCATGACGGCGGAGCGGGCACCCTTCACGCATCAACCCTTGCTGACGTACCCGCTCGGCTCGAAGCATTGGGTGCGCTTGGAGGTCTTAGTCCAGCAGCGCTCGCACGACAGGCGGTGTCTGCGCTGCACCTCATCGTGCACCTCGAACGAGA
>CAZJOZ010000024.1:8540-18316 GCA_964547775.1 uncultured Leucobacter sp. | reverse complement strand
CGCTCGCACGACAGGCGGTGTCTGCGCTGCACCTCATCGTGCACCTCGAACGAGACGCATCCGGTGCGCACCGCGTCGCAGCACTCGGTTCGCTGTTCCTGCAGAATGAGCATCTTGCGATTCGGGCGCACACGTGAGGCGAGCTCAGAAGGCGGCGCCACAGGCACACACGGCGACGGGCGCCCCACACACCGATAGTGCGGCAGCGGCGCTCGGTGCGGCAACGCTGCTGCGTGGCGGTATTCCAGCCGCCCGCGTTTGGCGGATCCTCGGCGCGGACGCATCAGCGAGCGGAGAGCTGCGCCGCATTGCCGAACGTCTTGATGGGGGAGCCACCGTCACGGCCGCCCTCGCTGCCGCAGGATCCCCGGACTGGCGAGTGCTCGCCGCCGCCTGGAGCCTCGCGGAAGTCACCGGCGCGGCCTTTGCACCGGTGCTTGAACGGCTCGCCGCCGCGCTCGTCGATCTGCAGCGGCTCGCCGAACGGCGAACCGTGCTCGTGTCAGGCCCCCGTGCGACAATCCGACTCGTCGCAGCACTCCCGCTGCTGTCGCTACTCCTCGGGGTGCTCCTCGGGTTTGATCCGATTGGTGTGCTCCTGAGCCCGTTCGGCCTCGTACTCGCGATGACGGGCGTTCTCGTGTTGCTCATAGGGGTGCGCTGGGCGCACCGACTCACCGCGACTCTCGCAGACGCCGCATGGGTTGCGGGGCTTGAGTGTGAGTTGACCTGGATCGCGATCTCGTCAGGGGCCTCCCCGGTCGACGCGATGCGTCGCGTGGTGGATCATGCGGATGCCGCGGGTGCTGAATGGGTGCGATTTGCCGAGTTTCGTCGAGACGGTACGGTGTCACGGCTCCTCTCCGCAGCGGCACAAGCAGGGACCCCAGCGGGAACGCTCTTGCTCGCAGAAGCCGACGCGGCGCGGGCCCGTGCCATGACCGAGCTCGAGACGAAAGCCGAGCAACTCGGGGTGCGCATGTTGCTTCCCATCGCGCTGTGCGTCCTGCCCTCCTTCGTGCTGCTCGGGGTGATCCCCCTGCTGATCGCCGTGCTGGGGTCGCTCGAGCTGGGTGCGTGAATGGTGCGGAGCTTCTTCGCTCACAAGCTCGAAACATCGTACTTCTCCACAGTTTTTCGCAGGCAGCCACCCGCGAAACGGCAGGTACCCCACGATGGCAGTGCACGAACCGCAGAACGAACAGGAGACCTCATGTCCAGGCCAATCCCCGCAGAATCATCTCACCCGTCAGCCGACCCCACACGCCCCGCGTCTGCAAGACCGCTCGCGTCGGCCCACTCCACACGCTTCACGTCTTCACCATCATCCCGAGGAGCCACTCCGCAGGGCTCACCGTCGCTGCAGCTTGGTGAAAGGCTCCGATCGTGGTGGAGCTCTCGAACGCAGGGCGATCGTGGAGCCGTCACCGCAGAATACGCTGTCGTGATCATGGGCGCGGTCGCATTTGCGGGGCTGCTCGTCGTCATTCTCGGCTCAGAGGAGGTGCGTGGCATGCTCGTAGATCTGGTGCAGCGCGCCCTCGGCAGCGCGGGGTGAATCGGGTGGCATCGCACGACCGAGGCAGTGCGACCGCGGAATTCGCGGTGGTGCTGCCGGCCGTGCTTGCGGTGCTCGCGGTGGTGCTTTCGTCACTGATGCTGGCAACCCAGCGCCTCAGCCTCGGAGCATCCGCAGCGGAGATTGCACGGCACGAAGCTCGGGGTGACCACGCGACCGCAGGGATGCACCTCGCTCGTGTCGGAAACGCGGTGACCGTGGAACGAACACTGCATGGCGCCCTGCACTGCGTCACCCTGCGCAGCGCTCCCGCTGCGGGGCTCCTCGCAGCGCTCGAAGTGTCCGCGACACGCTGCGCAGCGGTGAGCACCGAGGAAACGGCGTGAAGCGTTACCGATCGCGCGAGGGTACGGATTTCGGGAAGAAGACGGAGACCGCGTGAGCGCGCCGATCCTGGTCGCTGTTGCTGGCGGTGCGCTCACGATTGGGCTTGCCGTGGTCGCAGCGTCGGGCGCACTCGAAGCCTCTGGTCGAGCGTCGGCCGCGGCAGACGCCGCCGCGCTCGCCGCAGCCGACGCACTCACCGGGTGGGTGGCGGCAGATCCCTGCGACCTTGCCGCGCAGGTTGCGTTCGCTCACGATGTGGTGCTCGACACGTGCGATACTGATGTGGCCAGCGGCCAGGTTCGTGTCAGGGTGAGCGTGCAGACTATCTTCAAGAGGGTGCACGCGCGTGCTCGGGCAGGGCCTTCCGTGGCATAGAGTGGTGCCCCAGAGCACAACAACGATCCGCACACCACACCACGTACTGTAAGAAGGAGCGCAGTGGGCGCGAAGAAACTGGTCATCGTCGAGTCGCCAACCAAGGCGAAAACCATCGGCGGATACCTCGGCGACGACTACGAAGTCATCGCATCGGTCGGGCACATCCGAGATCTTGCCGAGCCCTCAGAGCTGCCAGCCGAACTGAAGAAGGGGCCGTTCGGCAAGTTTGCCGTCGACGTAGATGAGGGTTTCGCGCCCTACTACGTGGTGAATGCCAACAAGAAGAAAACGGTTACCGAGCTCAAGCGGGCCCTGAAAGATGCGGACGAGCTGTGGCTCGCAACCGATGAAGACCGCGAGGGAGAAGCGATCGCGTGGCACCTGCTCGAGGTGCTGAAACCGAAGGTCCCCGTACGGCGCATGGTGTTTCACGAGATCACCAAAGAAGCCATCGAAGCCGCGAAGCAGAACACGCGCGACCTCGACATTGCGCTCGTCGACGCGCAAGAAACTCGCCGCATCCTCGATCGTCTCTACGGCTACGACATTTCCCCGGTGCTGTGGCGCAAAGTCGCACCAAAGCTGTCCGCTGGGCGTGTGCAGTCCGCGGCTACCCGACTCGTGGTCGATCGCGAACGCGAGCGCATGGCCTTCGTGCCCGCCGAGTATTGGGGCCTGACCGCCCAGTTCTGCCCGGCCCCCGGTGCGCCGGACGATCAGAAAGCCTTCGAAGCGAAGCTGGTGCGTCTCGGTGGGGAGCGTCTTGCCACCGGCTCCGACTTTGACGATGCCGGTCAACTGAAGCCGAAAGCGCAGCAGGCAGGCGTTGTGCTGTTGTCGCAGACACGTGCCGAAGCGCTCGCTACCGCACTTACCGCACTCGATTCGGCGACCGTGCAGTCCATCGAGACAAAGCCACACACTCGCCGGCCCGCCGCGCCGTTCACCACGTCGACGCTGCAGCAAGAGGCCTCGCGAAAACTGCGGTACAGCTCGCGCCAGACGATGTCGTACGCACAGTCGCTGTACGAAAACGGGTACATCACCTATATGCGAACCGATTCGCCCGCACTGTCAACGCAGGCGATTCAGGCCGCCCGCGCACAAGCGGCGGAACTCTACGGTGCTGACACCGTGCCCGATGCGCCACGCGTGTACACCGGCAAAGCGAAGGGTGCACAGGAAGCACACGAAGCAATCCGTCCCGCAGGTGATCGCTTTGCGAAGCCGAGCGAGCTGAAGCAGAAGCTGAACGCCGGTGAGTTTGCGCTCTACGACCTGATTTGGAAGCGCACCGTGGCGAGCCAGATGGCTGACGCGAAAGGCTCCACTGACACCGTCACGATCGGCGTTGAGGTGGCGGAGCCCGCTGCTGGCGCGGTGACCGCAGAATTCACCGCAAGCGGCACCGTCATCACCTTCCCGGGCTTCTTGCTCGCATACGAAGAGGGCAAAGACGAGAAGCGCTCGCCGAAAGACCAGAGCGTCGATCTGCCTCAACTCACCGCCCAGCAGCGCATCGACATGCGCGAGGTTGAAGCGAAGGGGCACGAAACGAGCCCTCCGCCTCGCTACACTGAGGCAAGCCTGACGAAACGGCTCGAAGACCTGGGGATCGGCCGACCATCGACCTATGCGTCGATCATCAGCACGATCTCCGACCGTGGCTACGTCACGAAAAAGGGTCAGGCGCTCGTGCCGAGCTGGATCGCCTTCTCGGTCGTTCGCCTCTTGGAAGAGCACTTCTCGGAACTCGTGAACTACGATTTCACGGCCGAAATGGAGGCAGATCTCGACCGAATCGCCGCCGGCGAAGAGAACCGTGCCCACTGGTTGCGCGAGTTTTACTTCGGGAGCGACAGCCACCCAGGGCTACGCGGTGTGGTCGATAACCTCGGTGAGATTGACGCCCGAGCCATCAACACGATTCGCATCGACGACGAAATTTCTCTTCGCAACGGCAAGTACGGCCCCTACCTTGAGGTGTACGACGACAAATGTGAGGTCGGCGAAGACGGCGCACTCAAGCCCCGCAGCGTGAACATACCCGACGGCCTCGCCCCAGACGAACTGACTCCGGCACGAGCGCACGAACTCGCCGATGCCGAGCCACTCGAAGACCGTGTCGTCGGCATGCACCCCGAAACCGGCAAGCGCATTGTCGCGAAAAACGGGCGTTTCGGCCCGTACGTGACAGAGCTTCCAGACGAGGGCGAAGAGCTGCCGAAGGGAGTGAAGGCACGCACGGCGTCACTGTTCAAAACGATGGATCCTGCAACGATCGATCTCGACACCGCAGTCGCGCTGCTTGACCTGCCCCGGGTGGTTGGTGTTGATCCCGAAACGGGCGCAGAAATTACGGCACAAAACGGCCGCTACGGGCCGTACCTGAAAAAAGGCGCGGACACCCGTTCGCTGCAGAGCGAAGACGCTATCTTCACGATCGACCTCGCGGGTGCGCAAGAGCTGTTCGCTCAGCCGAAGTACGGTGCACGCAAAGCGTCGAGCGCATTGAAAGAATTCGACGCTGATCCGGTGAGCGGAAAGCCGATCAAGGTGAAAGACGGTCGGTTCGGGCCATACGTCACCGACGGTGAAACGAACGCCACGATTCCACGCGGCGACAGTGTCGAAGAGATCACTTTCGAACGCGCCGTTGAACTGCTCGCCATCAAACGAGCAAAGGGTCCCGCGAAGCGGAAGACCGCGGCGAAGAAGACCGCGGCGAAGAAGCCCGCCGCAAAGAAAACCGCGGCGAAGAAACCCGTCGATCCTGCCCGCTCTGCGGCAGCAAAGAAAGCAGCAGAAACCCGCAAGGCCAATGCGGCAGCGAAAGCCGCCGCGGCCGCGCAGGAGTGAGCAAGAGCTGAGCACCGAATGAGCAGGGAATGAGCACCGGTATCTTTATCACCTTCGAGGGCGGCGATGGCGTCGGGAAAACCACCCAGGCCGAACTGCTCTCCAGCTGGCTCGAGCACCGCGGATTCGAAGTGGTGCGCACCAGGGAACCCGGCGGCACCGAACTCGGTGAATCCATTCGCGGTCTCCTGCTCCACGGGGATCATGTAACGCAGCGAGCAGAAGCGTTGTTGTACGCCGCAGATCGTGCCCAACACATCGATCAGGTGGTGCGACCAGCGCTTACTCGCGGCGCCGCGGTCGTGCAGGACCGATTCATCGACTCCTCGCTGGCCTATCAAGGGGCTGGCCGGTCGCTCGCCCTCGACGAGGTGCGGCGCATCAACGAATGGGCAACCGAAGGGCTGTGGCCCCAGCTCACTGTGCTGCTTGACCTCGACCCGTCCATCGCGGCAGAGCGACGGGCCGAGGCAGGCAAGACCGACGATCGGCTTGAACGAGAAACGCTCGAGTTTCATGAGCGGGTACGAGAAGAGTACCGTGCGCTTGCCGCAGCCGAACCCGGTCGTTTCCTCGTACTCAACGCAGCAGGAGATCGTGCAGACCTACACGACGCCATCATCGCGCGCGTAGCGCCACTCGTGACGGAGCTGTAGCTCTCGCACACGCAAAACCCACAGCACCGCCCGCGGCGCGTTTTACGCAGCCACCTCAGCGTCGCTCACGAGCTTGAGGCCGATGACACACGCTACGATGCCGAGGAGCAGCAGGATCTTGATCAGGCTGACCGCCTCAGTCCCGGTGATCATCCCGTAGATCACCGTTAGCGACGCGCCAATCGCCACCCACACGGCGTACCCTGTGCCGGTCGGTATGTCACGCAGTGCGAATGCGAGGCCACCCATGCTGAGCAGGCACGCTACAGCAAACGTGACCGTGGGCCACAGCTTCGTGAAGCCCTCCGACTTTCCGAGGGCTGTCGCCCACACCGCTTCCAACATGCCGGACACAATGAGCACGATCCACGCAAGCACGAGATTCTCCTTGGCAAGTCTTGTCGCGTTCCGGGTACTTGACCATCGTCCGGGAGCCTCGCTGCGGGCTCGGAAACCTATGCTCTCACCAGAATCTGGGCAAGCGCTGGGCAGCTCGGCCGAGTGAAGCGTTCCCGATTGTCACCTGATCGCCAGTACCCATTTTGTTCAACTTTGTTCAACAATCGGCGATTAGATGCTCGTCTATGCTGGCGGATTCGACATCTACTGGCCGATTATTTGACTTGGAGGAGTGTGCGTTTCCATCCCTGAGACATTCGGCGAGTAGATGCTCGTTTCTGCGGCCGATAGGACATCTACTGGCCGATTGCCAGGGAACGTGGCAGGCTAAGGACCGGGGAACGTGGCCGGGTGATCAGACTACTCCGAAATACCGTGCCCCTCAGGACGCACCGCACGCGCGAAGCGAGCCTCCGCTGCATCAGCGAGCGGCTCCGGGCGATCGGGCTGAATGATGTCGCCGAAACGTTCGGGGAGTGTTCCTCGGGACGCGGCACCGAGCTCGCTCAGCGGAATCGTGAACCGATCCTGCACCTCAAGCGCAGCTTCCGCTCCGACACCATTGGTCACGCCCACCCGCAACACCGGATAGTTCCGTGCCTCACACATGCCCTGGAACTTCACCTGCTCCTCGTGCGGCACCGCGACCAGCACGCGGCCCTGCGACTCCGCGAAGAGCGCCGCGGTTGCGTCAACGCCATCGCGCGACATGATCTCGTCGATCCAGACACGAGCGCCGACGCCAAAGCGCAACACCCCATCGGTGAGCGCCTGTGCCAGGCCTCCCTCTCCCAGGTCGATGGCCGCTGACAGGAGTCCCTCTTGCGAGGCGCCATGCAGCAGCTCAGCAAGCTTCCGCTCATCATCAAGCGACACAACGGGCGGCATGCCACCCAGATGGTTGTGCACGGTCTCAGCCCAGGCGGACCCGTCAAGCTCATCACGGGTGACACCGAGCAGGTACAGGTGCTCGCCCTGATCCTGCCAACCGGTCGGCACCCGTCGAGCCACGTTATCGATGATGCCCATCACACCCACCACCGGGGTCGGGTGGATCGGAGTGTCACCGGTCTGGTTGTACAGCGAGACATTGCCGCCGGTCACCGGCACCTCGAGTGCGAGGCAGGCATCAGCGAGACCCTCAACGGCCTTCGAGAACTGCCACATCACCTCAGGATCCTCGGGGCTGCCGAAGTTCAGGCAGTCAGTGACCGCGGTTGGCACGGCACCGGTGGTTGCCACGTTCCGGTACGCTTCAGCAAGCGCGAGCTGTGCCCCGCGGTAGGGGTCGAGCTGGCAATAACGGCCATTCGCGTCGGTCGAGAACGCGACACCCAGGCCGGTCTCCTCCGAGATGCGAATCATGCCTGCAGCATCGGGGAACGACAGGGCCGTGTTGCCCATGACGTAGTAGTCGTACTGATTCGTGATCCACTCGGTCGAAGCCTGGTTGGGGGAGGCCGCCACTGCAATCACCTGGGCGCGCAACTCGTCGCCCTTGTCGCTGCGGGCGAGGCCCGCGGCATTCACCGAGTCGGCCTGCAATGCGTCGATCCATGAGGGGTACGCGACAGGACGCTCATACACCGGGCCGTCAACGGCGACCGTCGAGGGGTCAACGTTCACGATCTCTTCACCGCGCCAGTTGATGACGAGGCGATTCGTGTCAGTGACCTCGCCGAGCACGCTCGTCTCGACGTCCCACTTCTTCGCCACCTCAAGGAACGCGTCAAGCTTCTCAGGCTTCACAATCGCCATCATGCGCTCTTGGCTTTCGCTCATCAGAATCTCTTCTGCCGTGAGCGACGGGTCGCGCAGCAAGACATTATCGAGCTCAATAAACATGCCGCCATCACCGTTTGCCGCGAGCTCGCTCGTCGCGCAGGAGATGCCGGCCGCGCCGAGGTCTTGAATGCCCTCAACCAGTTCGTGCTGGAACATTTCGAGGCAGCACTCAATGAGCACCTTCTCAGCGAAGGGGTCGCCCACCTGCACGGCAGGGCGCTTTGTTGGCCCGCCTTCGTCGAAGCTATCTGAGGCAAGGATCGATGCCCCGCCGATGCCGTCGCCGCCGGTGCGGGCTCCGAACAGCACCACCTTGTTGCCGAGGCCCGAAGCATTGGCCGTGTGGAGGTCTTCGTGACGCAGCACGCCCACGCCCAGCACGTTCACGAGCGGGTTGGCCTGGTACACGCTATCGAACACCGTCTCACCGCCAATGTTGGGCAACCCCAGACAATTCGCGTAGGAGCTGATGCCGGCAACCGCGCCGTGCACGACGCGTGCCGTGTCGGGATGGTTGATGTCGCCAAAGCGCAACTGATCCATGACCGCGACGGGGCGTGCACCCATCGAAATGATGTCGCGAATGATGCCGCCGACGCCCGTCGCCGCACCCTGGAAGGGCTCAATGTAGGACGGATGGTTGTGGCTCTCAACTTTGAAGGTGACCGCCCAGCCCTCGCCAATATCGACGACGCCTGCGTTTTCGCCCATGCCCACCAGCAAGCGCTCTTTCATCGTGTCGGTGACCTTCTTGCCGAACTGGCGCAGGTAGATCTTTGACGACTTGTAGGAGCAGTGCTCGCTCCACATCACCGAGTACATGGCGAGCTCGCCAGAGGTGGGGCGGCGGCCCAGAATTTCGCGGATCTTCGCGTACTCATCGGCCTTCAAACCGAGTGCCTCGTACGGCTGTTCGCGCTCGGGGGTAGCGATCGCGTCAGCAATGGTGTCGGGGCGAGGTTCGGTAGGGCTGTGGGTACTTGCGGCAGGCATCTCAGTCACCCCTCAAGCCTACCTTGGGTGGCGATTCCCAGCTATTCGCGCCAGACTGGAAACCATGAGCACCGAGCAGAACGCACCGCAGTCGCCGCAGCCTGTACTAGCGCCACATGATAGGCCGAATGGTGCACCGGGCAGTGCGCCAGGCGGTGCCCCGCAGCCTCGCACGCTCTCCACCTTTCTGAAGGTCAGCATTATCCTGCTGGCCGCGCTCTCTATCGCCTCGATTTCGCTGCTCTTTATCGGTGACTTTGAGGGCAAGTTTGAGCGCATCTTCTCAACCTTCGTCGCCTTTGCGGTGTTTGTCGTGCTGACCGCGTTCGACACGCGTCGAGGCATGCGAACCGAGTGGTATGCGCCGGTTGCGTTGATCGCTAACTCGTACATCTTGGCTCTGCTCCTGATTGTGACCTGGATGACTCCGGCAGGCTGGACGCTTGGCGGCAACATTTTCTGGAAGGGCCTCCTCGTCGTGCTCGTCACGAGAGCTGTCGTTGGCGCGAGCCAACTCCTCATGCGCATGGGGGAAGGGCGGCCGCGGACGCTCGGCACCTTCGCGCTCATCACGAGCCTTTTGGCCACCGTGTCCGGTATTTTCTTCACCGCACCGGTTGCCATTGATGTGTTCCGGGTACGCATTCCTGAGCTGTATTGGAAGTTCGCGGTGGCGACGCTGCTCCTGACCGCCCTCGGGTTGGCGATCACGCTGCTCCTCCGATGGGCCTACACGAGCGATGACCGTGAGCGGGCACGCCGCGAGCATGCCGCAGCGCAGGCAGTCGCGCCGCAGACCG
>CAZJOZ010000024.1:2742-8440 GCA_964547775.1 uncultured Leucobacter sp. | reverse complement strand
ACGCTCGTGAAGAAGCGGAGCCCGTCGGTGCCTGAACGCATCGCGGACGCGGTGTCGGGGCCAAAGCCCGCCTCCACTGCGTGCTCCGGGTGCGGCATGAGGCCAACCACATTGCCGCGCTCGTTCGTGAGCCCAGCGATGTCGTCGAGGGAACCATTGGGGTTCGTGCCACGGTAACGGAACGCGATGAGGCCCTCTCCATCGAGACGCTTCAGGGTTTCGGCGTCAGCGATGAAGCCACCGTCAGCATTCTTGAGGGGAATGACAATTTCATCGCCGTGGGCGAAGTCTCGGGTCCAATCCGTGTTCGCGTTCTCCACGACGAGGCGCTGATCCCTGCGAATGAACTGCTGGTGGGCGTTCCGAATGAGCCCTCCGGGGAGCAGGTGTGCTTCAACGAGCACCTGGAAGCCGTTGCAGATGCCGAGCACGGGCATCCCGCGCTTCGCTGCGTCGATGACTTCGGTCATGATCGGGGCGATGGCCGCGATTGCTCCGGGGCGCAGGTAGTCGCCGTAACTGAACCCACCGGGGAGTACGATCGCGTCGACCCCCTGCAGGTCATGGTCGCCGTGCCACAGCGTGACCGCTTCGGCGCCGGCAAGGCGGATTGCCCGTTCAGCGTCGCGGTTATCGAGCGAACCGGGGAAGGTGACGACGCCGATGCGTGCCATTACGCTGCCGATCCGTTCGCTGCTGACCCTTCGCCAAAGTCGATGCTGACGACATCTTCGATGACGCTGTTCGAGAGAATCTGTGCGGCAATCTCGCGCACCTCAGCCTTGATGTCTTCGGTGATGGGGCCGTCAACAGTCAGCTCAAACCGCTTGCCGATTCGCACGTTCTGGAACTTCTCGTGACCCAAACGTGCAAGCGCTCCCGTCGTCGCTTTGCCCTGTGGATCGAGCAGTTCTGCTTTCGGCATCACATTCACAACAATCGTGGGCACCGCGGCCTCCGTGTTCACATAGAAAAAGACTGGTGGGTGACGCGCGAGGCGCCACCCACCAGTCTACCGGTGCTTCCGAGGGGTAAGAGTCGGGAGCTCCGTTTACTCGGCGAGTGTGACCCGCACCTTGTTCTTCCACGGATCCCACACCATCAGTTCTCGCCCGTCGAACTCGCGTGCAATGCCGCGTGCGGCGAGCCGTTCATCAAGGGCACCAAGCGCATCGGGTGTGTCGCCAGGCAGGGTCACTGTCACCTCTCCCAAACCGAGGGCCGGAGTGCGCTCGGTGGCGCCACGCGACTCCCATGTATTCATGCCGAGGTGGTGGTGGTATCCGCCGGCGCTGACAAAGAGTGCCTGGGTGCCGTACTCATTCGTGACGGCGAAGCCGAGCGTGTCGACGTAGAATTCGCGGGCGGTCGCAATATCGCCAACCTTGAGATGCACGTGACCAATTGACGCGGGGGTGTCTGCGACCGCGGCGGCGCCAGCCTCGGTGAGGTGCTTCTGCAGGTAGCGGTTTGGGTCAAGCGCGAGGGTTGCCATGTCTACTTCGCCGTTGGGTTTGATGGTCCATTCACTGCGCGGGCGGTCGACGTACATCTCAACACCGTTGCCTTCAGGGTCACCGAAGTAGAAGGCCTCGCTGACGAGATGGTCGCTTGACCCCTGAAACTGTGTCGGGTATTTGCGCGCGACCGATGCCACTGCCGAGGCGAGCTCTGCAGGGTTCTCGAAGAGAAAAGCGGTGTGGTAGAGCCCCGCGGCACGTGGTGAAGCGTACGCCAGGATGCCGTCTTGGTCGAGCTGTAAGACCGGGGTGCCCTGGCGGCCCAGCACTGCGGTTCCCTTGCGCTGATCGAGCACAGTGAGACCGAGCCCAGAGTGGTAGAAGTTGATCATGGCGTCAAGGTCGCGCACGGCAAGGGTTACGACTCCCATGCCGGTGTCGTCAGGGAGAAGATCCTGCGTGTGTTGGGTGTTGGTGATGCTCATGGCAGTTGTCCTCGCTTGCGGTCCCTCGGTCGGGGAGCTCCTTCAATAATTGAAAGTTTAATTGAAGTTTAAAGTAAATGCAAGGAGTGCGGGGTGGAGTGCGGGGTGGAGTGCGGGGAAAGGAGGCCGGGGAAAGGAGGACGGGGAAAGAGTGCGGGAAAGGAGTGAGGGGACGAGGGGACGAGGGGGAGGACGGAGTACGACGAACGCACGAGAGGGGGCGAAGGGGAGAGTGGAGAGAGGGAGTGCGTTCGGGAAGCAGTTATGCCGCAGTGAGTCGCTCGTAGAGCTCCTGATAGCGAATGAGCGTCCGCTCGACGATGTCCTCGGGAAGCACGGGGGGTTCGCCGGTGCGATCCCAGTTCGATGACAACCAGTCACGCACGATCTGCTTGTCAAAGCTCGCGAGGCGCTCTGCAGGTGTCGAGCCGGTCGCATACGCCTGGGCATCCCAGTACCGACTCGAGTCGCTCGTCAGCACCTCATCAGCAAGGGTGAGCTCGCCCGTCACGGGATCCTTGCCGAACTCAAACTTCGTGTCAGCCAACAGCACCCCGCGCGACGCCGCGAGATCGCGGGCTTTCGTGAAGATACGCAATGACGCATCGCGCAACTGTTCTGCCACCTCAGCGCCTACCAGTTCGACGCTGCGTTCGAAGGTGATGTTCTCATCGTGCTCGCCGAGTGGCGCTTTATAGGCCGGCGTATAGATCGGCTCATCAAGCAGGTCGCCGTCGCTCAGCCCCTCGGGCAGAGGAATGCCGCACACCGCTCCCGTCGCACGGTACTCCGCAAACCCAGAGCCGGTCAGTGCCCCGCGCACCACGCACTCAATTGGGTACATTTCGAGGCGCTTCGTCACCATCGCGCGAGGTGAGACCTCAGCTGGCACCGCTGGCACCCGCTGCAGGGTTGCGTCGGCTGACCCGTCGTCAAGGAGGTGGTTGGAGATGTCAAGCTGGGTGAACCACCAGCGGGAGAGCGCCGTCAGCACCGCGCCCTTACCAGTAATCGGCGGCTCAAGCACGTGATCGAAGGCACTGATGCGGTCGCTCGCGACGACGAGCAAGACCTCGTCGGCAAGGGGATGCGCGGCGCCATTGACCGGCGCTGGCACATACAGGTCACGCACCTTACCCGAATAGATGTGGTGCCAGCCGGCTATTTCCGCGGCGTGAGCCGACGGCAGCCCGCCCGCTGCGCCGCCCGCGCTCTCGCCGGTATCGGCTCCCGACGCGCTGCCATTCTCCGTCGTCCCGCTCACGCGACCCGCTCCGCAATATCCGTGCGGAATTGCCCGCCCTCGAGGTCCAAGTGGTTGATGCCCGTGTATGCGCGCGCCCTCGCCTGCGCGAAGGTCTCGCCGCGAGCAACCACGCCGAGCACCCGACCGCCCGTTGCGAGCCACTCGGTACGAGCGCTGCGTTCGCCGCCTTCTTCTCGGTGCTGCACCGCAGTTGCCGCGTGGACGAGATGCACGCCGGGTACCGGATCGGCAAGCTCACCGGAAGGTGCGATGCCTGCGATCGCCCTGCCGGTCACGATCTCACCCGGGTACCCCTCGCTCGCGAGCACGACCACCACCGCGGCGTCATCGCTGAACGTCGGGTTCGGTTTCGTGGACAGTGTGCCCGAGGCGGCAGCCATCAGATACTCGCTCAGGTCAGATTCCATTCGCGGCAGCACCACCTGCGTTTCCGGATCACCAAACCGAGCGTTGAACTCAATGACGCGGACGCCCTGCTCCGTCACGATCAACCCGCAGTAGAGCAGCCCAAGAAAGGGAGTGCCCTCGGTCTCCAACTGACGGATCGTCGGAAGCGCAACGGTTTCGGTCACCTCGCGTACAAAGGCATCGACACCGCCGGGAAGCCACGGCAACGGAGAATACGCGCCCATCCCTCCCGTGTTCGGGCCCTCATCTCCGTCAAAGATGCGCTTGTAATCTTGCGCGGGACTCAGCGGCACTACGTTGTGGCCGTCAGCGAAAAAGAACAGTGACACTTCTTGTCCATCGAGGAACTCCTCAATCAGCACGTCGCCGTGCGAGATCCAGGTGGCGACGTGACTCAGCGCCGCTTCGCGGTCACTGGTTACGAGCACGCCCTTGCCTGCGGCGAGACCATCGGCCTTCACCACGTACGGCGCACCAAAGGCGTCGAGCACGTCGCCTGCCTCGGCAAGTGTCGAGACGTGGGTGGCACGGCCCGTTGGTACTCCCGCCTCCGCCATAATGCGCTTGGCAAACGCCTTGGATCCTTCGAGTTGGGCGGCCGCCTTGCCAGGGCCAAACACCGGTACGCCACGCTCGCGCAGGGGATCAGCAACCCCTGCCACCAGCGGCGCCTCGGGACCAATGACCACGAGGTCAAACCCGTTCCGCTGTACGTACTCAGCCACCACATCGGGGGAAACAATATCGAGGTCGGGGGTCGCGACCCCGCTGGCGGCGATGCCGGCATTGCCGGGCGCGCACACCACTTCGTGATCCGCTGCCTCACGAAGTAACGACAGCACAATCGCATGTTCACGGGCACCTGAACCAAGCACGAGAATCTTCACGGTTCCAGCCTAGCTGTCCGGGTAGGGTAGGCGTGTGGCAAGGCGAAGGATCAGTGAGGCTGACGGCCGTGCCGCCGTTCATGCGGTGCTCGGCGGCGACCAATCCCGTCAGCACGTTGCAACAGCGGTGCGTTTCCTGCTTGAAGAACTCGCAGAGCGTGCCCCTGGCAATTCGGTTGAGGTGCGGGTTCCGCCGTACGGGGTGACCCAGTGCATCGCCGGCCCGCGCCACACGCGTGGCACCCCACCGAACGTGGTAGAGACCGACGCAGACACTTGGATCGCCCTCGCCACGGGAGCGCTCACCTGGGATGCGGCTCTTGCCACTGCTCGGGTGGTCGCTTCGGGGACGAGGGCTGATCTTGCGGCGCTGCTTCCCCTCGGGCGATTCGGCGATCGTGCAATCGATAAGCAGTCGCCCAGCGAAGCCTGAGAGAATAGACCCATGACGAATGACGCGCATCCTACCGATGAGGTCGAAGCAGCCGAACACTCGGAAATTCAGCACCCTCCTGTCGAGGTAGGGCTGCAGCGATCCGTGCGCTACGGTCGCATCATTGTCGGCGGTGCGATCCTCGGCGCCATCATCGGCCTCGTCGTGAGCCTGCTCTTCCCCGTTGCGGAGGGGGCAAACTACGAGCTGCGCCAGGCTGCCGGGGTTGCGTTGGTGTTCGGCGGTGTCATCGGCCTCACGCTCGGTGCGATCCTGTCACTCATCCTCGGATTCATCGCATCGCGTTCCAAAGGCGCAGCAATCGCGGTGCAGACTGACGTAAGATAGCGTCGACACAATCGATCGGAGCCCCATGTTTGGAAACCTGTCAGGTCCTACCCTGCTCGTCATCCTCTTTATCGTGCTGTTGTTGTTCGGTGCTCCGAAGTTGCCCGCACTCGCACGAAGCCTCGGCCAGTCGATGAAGATCCTCAAGAAAGAGGTCACGACGAGCGACGACGGCGATGCGAAGGGCGAAGACGGCACCGCGCAGTCGACGGCGACCGCACCTGCGACGCCTCCTGCGCCGGCCGCACCCGCACCGACTCAGGCTGCACCCAGCGCTGATGACGAGCTCGCGAGGGCAAAGGCCGAAGCAGAAGCTGCGAAGGCCGAAGCCGAGGCGCTGCGTGCCGCTGCAGAGAAGCGAGCTGCAGGCAACGCCGAATAACGCTCAGGCACGTCTCACCGATTCGCCA
>CAZJOZ010000024.1:0-2642 GCA_964547775.1 uncultured Leucobacter sp. | reverse complement strand
TCGTCGATGCTGCCGGCAAGGTACTCGCCAGTAAAGCATGACTCTTCAAGCTCGGTCACTGTGCTCTGCCCCGACAGAATCGCGCGATTCATGCCCTCAACGGTTTGGTACACCAGATGATCCGCGCCCATGACCTGGGCGACTTCCTCGCTGGTGCGTCCGTGCGCAATGAGTTCCGCCCGGGTGGGCATATTGATGCCGTACACGTGGGGGAACAAGACCGGGGGAGCGGCTGAAGCAAACGTCACGGAGTTCGCGCCGGCGGTGCGGGCCATCTCGACGATCTCACGAGAGGTGGTGCCGCGCACGATTGAGTCGTCGACAATGAGCACGTTCTTGCCGCGGAATTCGGTGCTCATCGCGTTGAGCTTCTGGCGAACGCTTCGTTTGCGCACTGCCTGGCCGGGCATGATGAAGGTGCGGCCGACATAACGGTTCTTGAAGAACCCCTCGCGGTATTCAATGCCTAGCTGCTGAGCCACCTGCATGGCGCTCGGACGCGCCGAATCGGGAATTGGCATCACCACGTCAATATCGCCGCTCGGAACTTCGGTCGCGATCTGTTCCGCGAGCACATCGCCCAGACGCAGACGAGCGTCGTACACCGAGATACCACTCAGCACCGAATCGGGCCGCGCAAGATAAATGTATTCGAATGAGCAGGGCAGCAGCCGCGTGTGAGTTGCGCACTGGCGGCTGTGCAGTTCACCGTCGGGGGTGATCAGCAGTGCCTCACCGGGCTCGACGTCACGCACAATTTCGTACCCGCCTGATTCGAGCACGAGTGATTCGCTTGCGACTACCCACTCATCACGACCGTTCTCAGCATCGCGGCGACCGAGCACCAGCGGGCGAATGCCGAAAGGATCCCGGAACGCCAGTAAACCGTGCCCCGCAATCAGCGCGATCGCCGCGTACGACCCCTCAACTCGTTCGTGCACTCGGCTGACCGCATCGAACACTTGCTCGGGGCTGAGCGACAGCCCGGTCACGCTCTGTTGAAGCTCGTTCGCGAGCACATTCAGCAGCAGCTCCGTGTCGGAGTGCGTGTTCAGGTGGCGCCGATCGACATTGTAGAGCTCGGCCGTCAGCTCACGAGTGTTGGTCAAATTGCCGTTGTGCACGAGGATCAAACCGTAGGGCGCATTCACATAGAACGGCTGCGCCTCTTCCTCATTCGCGGCTGCGCCACTCGTGGCGTAGCGCACATGCCCGAGCCCGACATGGCCGAGCAGGGAACGCATGTCGCGGGTACGATACGCCTCGCGCACCTGCCCGCGAGCCTTCACCATGTGGAACTGGCTGCCATCGGCGGTGGCGATTCCCGTCGAATCTTGACCGCGATGCTGCAACAGCAACAAGCTGTCGTAGATCTGCTGGTTCACGTGACCGGTGGAAACGATGCCGACGATGCCGCACATGTGTTGCGTGTTGCTCCTGCAAATGGATCTGACCGCCGCGCCCCGCGACCTCATTATTGTACTCGCCTCTGATGGGTGCTGCTCACGGTAGGCTTATGGGGTGAGCGAACAGCACAGCAACGCGTATGCGCAGGCCGGAGTTGACACCCACGCGGGAGATCTCGCGGTTGAACTGATGAAATCTGCGGTCAGTCGCACCCACGGCCCAGAGGTGCTTGGCGGCGTCGGCGGCTTCGCTGGGTTGTTCGACGCGAGCGCCCTCACGAAGTACCGACGCCCATTGCTCGCAAGCTCCACTGATGGGGTTGGCACGAAAGTCGCGATTGCGCAGGCCATTGATGTGCACGACACCATCGGCCAGGACCTCGTCGCGATGGTGGTCGACGACATTATTGTGGTGGGCGCGAAGCCGTTGTTCATGACCGACTACATCGCGTGCGGCAAGGTGGTGCCTGAGCGCATTGCCGCCATCGTTCGCGGCATCGCACAGGCGTGCGAAGCAACCGGCACGGCACTTGTTGGCGGGGAGACTGCCGAACATCCCGGCCTACTCGGGCCCGATGACTACGATGTGGCGGGTGCCGCGGTCGGCGTGGTTGAGGCCGACCGCCTGCTCGGCCCAGACCGTGTGCAGCACGGTGATGTGGTTCTTGCGCTGGGCGCCTCAGGTCTCCACTCCAACGGGTATTCGCTTGTACGACACATTCTTGCCGAGCGCAACATTGCGTATACCGATCATTCCGCTGAGCTTGGCGCGAGTTATGGGGAAGCGCTGCTTGAGCCGACCGCGCTCTACACTGGCCCGCTGCTGCGGGTCATCGAGGATCCCGCGCTCGAGGGGGCGATCCACTCGCTGAGCCATGTGACCGGTGGCGGTATCGCCGCGAATCTTGCACGGGTGTTGCCCGATGGCACCTGGACCGAGGTCGACCGGGCAACCTGGTCACCGTTGCCAGTGTTCCGACATTTGGCTGAGCTCGGTGGTCACACGCTCGAAGATCTCGAGGGGGCTTGGAACCTCGGCATCGGCATGCTCGCCGTCGTCGACGCAGCGAAGGCCGCAGCCGTCAGTGATACCCTGCGCGCTGCGGGGCAGACGGTGTGGCAAGTCGGGCAGATCAGCTCCGAGACGCGGGACCTTACCGGGTTCGAGCGTGAGGCAAAGGGCGTGCGCGGAGGCGCAGTGCGACTCGTCGGAGCCTACGCACGCTAGTTCACCAT
>CAZJOZ010000023.1:21048-23291 GCA_964547775.1 uncultured Leucobacter sp. | reverse complement strand
GAGTATCAGGCGAAGCGGCCAGCCTGACGGTTGAGGGCAACCTCGAAGAGGCACTCACACGACTGCAACCAGATTTGGTGGTGATGACCATCGCCAGCTACATGGAGGATGTCAAGGAGCCTGTCCTCACCTGCCTCAGACACGGCGCCAATGTCATCTCACTCGCAGAAGAGAATCTGTATGCATGGCACACCAGCCCCGAAGAGAGTGCGGAGCTCGATCGAGTGGCCCGAGAACACGGAGTGACCTATACCTGTTCCGGACACCAGGATGGATACTGGGTGCAATTGGTGACAGCACTGATGGGAACGGCACACCACATCGATGAGGTGCGGGGCAAGGCGTCATGGAATGTCGATGATTTCGGCCCGGAGCTAGCCCGCGACCAGCAAGTCGGCGACACCGCTGAGGAGTTCGAAGCGTGGCTTCGCACCGCTGACCGTCCGCCCACGTTCGGACGCAATAGTTTGCACGCGGTGGCGGCAGCAAATGGTCTCACCGTGCTCGAATCGAGCACCGAAACCACCCCGGTTTTTGCTGAGAACGAGATGTACTGCACCGCATTACAAGCCGTCGTGCCCAAAGGACATGTCATTGGGTTCACCGACATCGACACGGTTGTGACCGAGGAGGGCCTCCGTCTGGTGTTTGAAATGACCGGCAAGGTTTACCGCGAGGGTGAGGCTGACAGTAATTCCTGGGTACTCACCGGGGAGCCCGCGCTCGACCTGGAAAATCAGGTACTCCCGACTCACCTCACCACCTGCGCCACACTGGTGAATCGGATTCCACAAGTGCTGAACGCTCCTCCCGGGTATGTCACCGTCGCGGAGTTACCGCCGCTGCGTTACATGGCTGGGCCAATCGCACAACACCTGACGTAGCATGCCTCCCGCGAGACGGTGAGAGCGACCGTTTCCCTGGCGCTCCGGGCCTGTCGAAGCGCCAGGGAAAGCATTCGAGCACTCAGATTTCCGTGACACCTGTCGTAATCGGGTCTATGCTGACGGTATGAACCGAACGCTGAAGATTGCTCTCGCCTCTGTCTCTGTCGCCCTCGTCTCGCTCGGCCTTTCGGCTTGCTCAGGCGGAGCGAACGATTCACCGGTAGGGACCTGGGGCACCGATGCTCCCGGCGAAACCTCGCTGGAATTCATGGACGATGGCAGTTACGCCGGTTCCGACGGCTGCAACCGGGTGATGGGCAGTTGGGAAGCGGACGGTGATGTGTTCAGCATTGCCCCCATGGCAACGACGCTGATGGCTTGCGAAGGGGTGGATGTTTGGCTCCTCGACCCCGCAGCTGTTTCGGTTGACGGTGACACCCTCACCGTTCTCGACGCTGGCGGTGCCGAACTTGGCTCCCTGAAGAGGAACTAACGCAGGTCCTCTCGACCTCACGAACCACGCGTTCTCACAGTCATCACCGCGGCTCGTGCGCGAGCGACGCGCCGTAGCTCTGTGATTCTGAGGGAATTCCTGCGAGTATTAGCCCATGGGATTCTTGGTATACGGAGGCACGCAAGAGTACGAATTTGAAGATCGTATCCTCGCTCACCTCAAAGTAGCGATCACCATCAAGCTTCGTCGGCAAGAGAGCTTTCTCATGAGCTGGACGAACCCGGCCGAGCGCGGAGGTGGTCGACTTTCCATCTGGCTTTCGCCGAGCATCCCGATCATCTTCCGGTTCTCGGGCAGTCGCGCCCCCGAGCTTAATCGCGAATGGCTCGACGTGCTCAATACTTTCTCGAACACCCCCCGAGGTCTCATTGTGATGACAGAAAAAGAAGCCATGAGCCACGCGAAGGACGAGCCACGGAGGGGCGCCAAGGAATCAACACTCGACCCAACCCGTCCCCCGAAGCCGGCAAATTCGGCGAGTGCCTCGAATTCATCACGTCGTCGAGCAAAGGAATAACCATGGGCGTGCTGCACTATGGAGAAGAGAAGGAATTCACCTTCGACGATCGCTTGCTCACTCATCTTCGCACGGTGATTCTGGGCAAGCTTGCACTGCAAGAAAGCTTTGCGTTTAGCTGGGTCGATGATCGCCAACACACCATCTGGCTCCACCCCGCAGTAACGATTCATTTCGAATTTGACAACCCTGCTACCCCCGAGCTCAACCCCGCTTGGGTTGAGCTCCTCATGCAATACGCAAGCTCGCCGGGCGGTCTCCGGGTGGTTGAAGAACCGACATCAGCGAGCTAGTTTCGACACTCCGTTCATTCGCGCGTCACCCC
>CAZJOZ010000023.1:11088-20948 GCA_964547775.1 uncultured Leucobacter sp. | reverse complement strand
CCCTGCTCAACCCTGGAGTTCATCACGTTCAAGCCTCCCTTCACTGAGCACCGACTCTATGCCTCGATTCGTCACGCTCAACAGACCGTTGACACTGAGCCGAGAACGAGTACCCTGCGCCAAGCACGAACTCGATCGCACATGTTCCCTCCCGATAGACTGCTGCGGTGGGAATCGGGGTGTACAGGTGAATGAGCTCGCAGCACTCAAGAGTCCCCGGCTCCTCACACGCGAGATACTTGCAGGCTTGGTTGTCGCGATCGCGCTGATCCCCGAAGCGATTGCATTCTCAGTGATCGCCGGTGTGGACCCGAAGGTTGGCCTGTACTCGTCCTTTATTATGGCGGTCTCCATCGCGTTCCTCGGCGGACGTCCCGCGATGATTACCGCAGCGACCGGAGCAGTCGCACTGGTGATTGCGCCCGTCGCACGGGAGTACGGCTTTGACTATTTCATTGCCACGGTTATTCTCGCGGGCGTATTTCAAATCGCACTTGCAGTGCTCGGCGTGGCAAAGCTCATGCGATTTATTCCGCGAAGTGTCATGGTTGGCTTCGTCAACTCGCTCGCGATTCTCGTCTTTCTCTCACAACTCCCGCATCTCTTTGGTGTGCCGTGGGCCGTGTACCCGCTTGTGGCACTGGGCATCATCATCATCGTGCTTTTCCCAAAACTCACCTCGGTGGTTCCCTCACCGCTGATTGCGATTATCGTCGTGACCGGGCTGGTGGTGCTGGGGAAGATCTCCGTGCCTACTGTCGGTGATCAGGGTGCGCTCCCACGCAGCCTGCCAGAACTGTTCGTGCCGAACGTTCCCCTCACGTGGGAAACCTTCACGATCATTGCCCCCTATGCGCTCGGTGTTGCCCTCGTCGGTCTCATGGAATCACTCATGACCGCAAAACTCGTTGACGAGCTGACGGATACTCCTTCCAATAAAACTCGTGAAAGCTGGGCACAGGGCATCGCGAATATTCTGTCTGGATCGTTTGGTGGCATGGGCGGCTGCGCGGTGATCGGCCAAACGATGATCAATGTGAAGGTATCTGGTGCACGCACCCGCATCTCAACGTTTCTCGCGGGGATCTTTCTCCTTGTCCTGGTCGTCGCCCTCGGAGACTTAGTCGCCGCGATACCGATGGCTGCCCTTGTCGCCGTCATGATCATGGTGTCGATAGCGGCGTTTGACTGGCATTCGGTTCGCCCGTCCACACTGCGGCGTCTCCCTCGCAGTGAGAATCTCGTCATGTTCGCCACGGTACTCATGGTGGTCGTGACCGGTAACCTTGCGATCGGGGTCGTGGGAGGAGTGCTCGTCGCCTCCGTACTTTTTGTACGCCGTGTCGCACATTTTGTGACGGTAAAACGCGAAATCACCCACACCCCGCAGGGCGAAACCGCGTATTACACGGTCGAAGGGGAACTGCTCTTCGCCTCAAGCAATGACCTCACCACACAGTTCGCATACACCGATGACCCTGATCATGTCGTTATCAATATGCGCTACTCCCATATCTGGGATGCCTCAAGCGTCGCCGCCCTCGATGCCATCACGACAAAGTATGGCCGGCTCGGAAAACACGTCGAGATCGTGGGAATGAACGCCGCAACGGCGGCCATGCATCGGCGTCTGAGCGGACACCTTGGCGGTGAGGAGTAGGCACACCAGGTACCCGGCTCGCCCACTGCCCTGCGTTCGTCTACCCAGAGGGCCCTACACTGCGAAGGCCTGATCGTTTGCGGTCACCGGTGAGGGGAGCAAGGATTTCGCGCCGGTCAACATGCTGTCAACCTGGGCAGCGACCGAGCGCCCCTCAGCGATCGCCCACACAATCAGTGACTGTCCTCGTCCCGCGTCTCCGGCAACAAACACATCGGGGTACTCGGTAGCAAAGGTGCGCTGATCTCGTTCGAACGATCCCCGGCTCGTGCGAGCAAGAGCCAGACCGGCGTCGTCATGTGCAGCGGCTGATGCTTCTCGACCCGGTGCACTACCTTCTCTTAGGCCCCGCAACGGTTCGGGCCCCGTGAAGCCCATCGCGATGAGGACGAGATCGGCAGCAATCACGTGTTCTGTTCCCGGGATCGGTTCTCGCCCCCGCACGGTAAAGCCGGTTTCCGCGACTTTCAATCCCCTCACGTGGCCATCCGCATCGCCCACGAACTCGACCGTCGACGCAAGATACCGACGCTCGCCGCCCTCTTCGTGTGAACTCGACACTTCAAACAGGTTCGGGTGGGTAGGCCACGGCTGGTCCTCGCCTCGGGTGCAGGGCGGCTTCTGCCCAATCGCCAGATTCGTGACAGACGCGGCACCCTGTCGATGGGCCGTGCCAACACAGTCTGCACCCGTATCACCTCCGCCGATCACCACCACATGTTTGCCTGCGGCATTGAACTCCGCGGGGAGTTCAACACTGCCGTCTGGCACCGCTGCGTGCCCCGGTGTGCCACCAACTGAGTCGTTCGCGTTCTCTGCCCGGTTCTGCGCGGTCAGATACTCCATTGCGTAGTACACGCCGGTGAGCGATCGCCCTGGCAGCTCCAGCGGCCGTGGCACCGTTGCGCCGGTCGCGACGATGACGGCGTCATACCTGCGACGCAGTTCACGCCAGCTCATGTCGCGCCCGATCTCAATGCCGGTGCGGAACCTGGTGCCCTCACGTTTCATTTGCTCGATTCGACGCTCGACGAGGTACTTCTCGAGTTTGAACGAGGGAATACCAAACCGCAGCAAACCGCCCGGAACCTCATCGCGCTCATATACCGCTACGGTGTGCCCAGCCCGGGTGAGCTGCTGCGCCGCGGCGAGACCGGCGGGCCCCGACCCCACGATGGCAACTGTTTTCCCGCTCAGTCGCTCGGGCGGTTGCGGTTGCACCCAACCGTTTGCGAATCCCTGGTCGATGATCGAATTTTCGATCTGTTTGATGGTCACTGCGGGCTGGTTGATCCCCAGAACGCAGGCGGATTCGCACGGGGCAGGGCACGCCCGGCCGGTAAATTCCGGGAAGTTATTGGTCGCGTGCAGCCGCTCAAGAGCCTCACGTTCGCGCCCTCGCCAGGTGAGATCATTCCATTCCGGGATGAGGTTGCCGAGTGGGCAACCCTGATGGCAGAACGCGACGCCGCAGTCCATGCAGCGAGACGCCTGTCGACTGACCATTTCCGGGTCCGCCGGCTCGACTATCTCGCGCCAGTCCATCAGCCGCAGAGCGACCGGCCGCTTCGGCGCAAGTTCACGCTCGCGCACAGTCAGAAATCCGCGTGGATCAGCCACGGGTCACCTCCAAGATTTGGTTCCAGGTGTGGTCGTCGTCGAGTGCATACCCTTCAGCTGCGGCCCGTCGGTGAACTTCGAGCACCTTCGCATAGCCTCGAGGAATGAGGTGGGTGAATCGCGCCCAGGTCTCGGGATCTCGTCGGAGATCACTCAAGAGGAGTTCCGCAAGCTCAGACCCGGTTTCTTCTGCGTGCCGTGCGAGCAGCTCTCGCACTCTGGCGCGACGTTCCTCATCGAGCGGTCTGAGTTCGAGCGCGCCGCTTACCAGTTCCGCTGAGTTCAGGTGCAGGGGGTCAAGGTCGAGCAGCACTGCCTCGCCTCCTGACATCCCCGCTCCGAGATTTCGCCCGGTTGGGCCAAGGATCAAGGCAAACCCGCCAGTGAAGTACTCGAGCGCGTGATCGCCGGTGCCCTCAACCACGGCCACCGCGCCAGAACCCCGCACGAGGAAACGTTCACCCACCACGCCCGCGATGAACATTTCTCCGCTGGTGGCGCCGTACCCAATCACGTTCCCTGCAATAACGTTTCCACCGGCAGCATGCGCCGCTTGTGGGTGCGGACGGAGCACGAGCGTGCCGCCAGAAAGCCCTTTGCCGACGTAGTCGTTTGCGTCACCGATCAGTCGCAGGGCAATGCCAGGCGGGAGGAAGGCACCGAGTGACTGCCCCGCGGAACCGGTGAGCGTGATATCGATGGTTCCAGGCGGCAAACCAGCTGATCCATAGCGTTTGGTGACCTCGTGTCCGAGCATCGTGCCAACGGCACGATCAATATTCCGGATGGGCAACTCGAGTGCGATGGGGGTGCCGCTGTCGAGCGTCTCCTGAGACGAGGCGATGAGTGCGGTATCGAAGTGAGTGTCAAGCTCGTGATCCTGAAGACGCCCCTGCCGTCTTGGCGTATCGGCCGAGAACGTCGGTCCCCGGAGTACCGGGGTCAGGTCGAGCCCCTCAGCCTTCCAATGCCGCACAGCGTCATCGAGATCAAGCGCCTCGGTGTCGCCAACAGCCTCATCAATGCTGCGATAGCCAAGGCTTGCGAGAATCTCCCGGACTTCTTCCGCAATGAAGGTGAAGAAGTTCACCACGTGTTCTGCCTGTCCGGTAAATCTGCTTCGCAGCTCGGGGTTCTGCGTCGCGACACCCACCGGGCACGTATCCAAGTGGCAAACCCGCATCATAATGCAGCCGGAAACCACCAACGCGGAAGTCGCAAACCCAAACTCTTCAGCTCCGAGCAATGCCGCGATCACGACGTCGCGGCCGGTCTTCAGTTGGCCGTCCACCTGCACCACGACACGGTCACGGAGCCCATTCAGCATGAGCGTTTGCTGCACCTCGGCGAGGCCTAACTCCCACGGACCTCCCGCGTGCTTCAGCGAGTTCATCGGGCTTGCGCCGGTACCACCGTCGTGCCCTGACACGAGGACGACATCACTGAGTGCTTTCGCAACGCCTGCCGCAACCGGCCCAATGCCAGACTGAGACACCAGTTTGGTCGAAATGCGAGCTGAAGGGTTTGCTCGTTTGAGATCGAAGATGAGCTGCTTCAGGTCTTCGATCGAATAGATGTCATGGTGCGGAGGCGGAGAGATGAGCCCCACCCCAGGGGTTGCGTGCCGCGTCTGGGCGATCCACGGGTACATCTTTTGCGGAGGCAACTGACCGCCCTCACCGGGCTTCGCACCCTGTGCGAGCTTGATCTGAATCTCATCCGCGTGTGTAAGGTACATGCTGGTCACACCGAAGCGGCCTGAGGCGACCTGCTTGATCGCGCTGCGACGTTCAGGGTCCATGAGGCGCTCCTCGCGCTCACCTCCCTCACCCGTGTTTGAACGACCACCGATGCGGTTCATGGCGATCGCGAGAACCTCGTGTGCCTCCGGCGAGATCGATCCGTAACTCATCGCGCCAGTGGCGAAGCGACGCATAATTGCTTCCACTGGCTCCACCTCATCCAACGCCACAGGGGGTCGTTGTGGGTTGAAACGGAAGAGTCCGCGCAGCGTCATCAAACGATGTTGTTGCTCATTTACTCGGGCCGTGTACTGGCGAAAAATCTCACGTCGCCCGGTCTTCGTGGCGTGTTGCAACTTGAAGATGGTCTCGGGGTCAAACAGGTGTGGTTCCTCTCCCCTGCGCCAGCGATACTCGCCTCCGGTCTCGAGCTGTCGGTGAGCGAACACCGCAGCATTGTCGGGGTAAGCCCGGCGGTGGCGAGCGGCAACCTCCGCCGCAATGACGTCGAGCCCGACTCCGCCGAGTTTTGACTGCGTCCCGGTGAAATAGCGATCAACGACGTCCTGTGAAAGTCCAATCGCCTCGAACGTTTGCGCGCCGCAATAGGAAGCCACCGTCGAGATTCCCATTTTGCTCATCACTTTGAGCAAACCCTTGCCGAGGGCTTTGATCAGTTGATGCACTGCGGCATCGGCCACCGCATCAATATCAACCTGAGGTTCTGCAAAACTCCCCTGCGAGGGTGCAGGCGCCAGCTCTCCCGCACGCACCAGGGCTTCAACACTTTCCATCGCAAGATAGGGGTTTACCGCAGCCGCGCCGTAGGCGATGAGCGCGGCAACATGATGCACTTCGCGCACGTCGCCGGCCTCGGCGATCAGCGCAACCCTCATTCGCGTCCCCTCACGGATGAGATGGTGATGAACTGCGGACACTGCCAGCAGTGAGGGAATCGGTGCGAGATCCTTGTCGCTGTCACGGTCAGATACGATCAGGAACTCGGCGCCCGCTTCGATCGCTTCACTCGCTTCACGGCACATCTCATCGAGCCGATCGGCGAGCCCACGCGCATGATAATCAACCGGGTAGAGGCCACGAATCGTCACCGTGCGTTCGCGTTCGAGATCGTCAGCAAAGTGTTGCACTTTGGCCAGATCATCATTGTCAATCACCGGAAAATCGAGAATCACCTGACGTGCATGCTCCGCTGACTGGGCAAGGAGATTCGGCACGGGCCCCATTGAGGTGACGAGGCTGGTCACTAGCTCTTCACGCAGCGCGTCAAGTGGCGGATTGGTCACCTGGGCGAACTGTTGCACAAAATAGTCGAAAATGAGGCGGGGACGATCACTCAACACCGCTATCGGAGTGTCACTCCCCATCGCGGCGATCGGCTCGACACCATCTCGGGCCATCGGGGTGAGGAGCACTCTCAACTCTTCTTCCGTGTACCCGAAGGTGCGTTGGCGACGAGCGATCGAAGCACTCGGATGCACGAGGTGCTCACGTTCGGGAAGCTCAGACAGCCGGATGAGGCCCTCGTTCACCCAGTCACCCCATGGCGCCAAAGACGCGAGTTCGGCCTTCACCTCGTGGTCTTCGCGAAGTGCCCCGGTTTCCAGATTCACGGCAAGCATGCGACCGGGTTGTAGCCGACCACGTCGTACGACCTGCTCGGGTGCAAATTCAAGCACACCCGTCTCACTTGCGATCACCAAGAGCCCATCACGCGTTACCTGGAATCGTCCGGGTCGCAGTCCGTTGCGGTCCAGGAGCGCCACCAGCTCCGTGCCATCGGTGGCGATCATTGCCGCAGGTCCATCCCATGGTTCCATGACAAGGGAGTGGTACTCGAGAAACTCCCGTAATCCAGGGGCAAGGCTAGGTTCAAGCTCCCATGCCTCGGGCACCATCATTGCGAGCGCGTGCGGCAAGCTTCGACCAGACATCACGAGCAGCTCAAGCACCTCATCGAAGCTTGCCGAATCGCTGCCACCTGGGGTGCAGATTGGTCGGAGCGGTGTCAGGTCGCCCAATACGTCGCTCCGGAGTTGCGCTTCTCGAGCGCGCATCCAGTTGCGATTACCCCTTACTGTGTTGATTTCCCCATTGTGGGCGACCATGCGAAGGGGCTGGGCGAGGTGCCACGAGGGGAACGTGTTTGTTGAATAACGTGAATGCACAATGGCGTAGCGCGCCACAAACCGAGGATCGCACAGCTCCGGAAAAAATGCCGACAGCTGCAGGGTCGTGACCATTCCCTTGTACACGATGGTTCGGCTCGACAGTGACGGCGCATACGCGCCCGTTTCATGTTGCAGCCGCTTGCGAGTGCGATACGCTGCGCGCTCCAGTTGCGTCTGATCTACGGTATTGCCTGGCGCAGGAACCAGCACGACCTGCTCAATCACGGGCGCAGCCTCACGTGCAGACTCACCCAGCACCTCTGGACGGACCTCAACGTCGCGCCAGGTGAGCACCTCGAGACCTTCTTCGGCTGCAATTGACGCGATGCGATATTTCACCGCGCGCCGTTCGGTGCCCATCTGAGGTAAAAAAATAAGGCCGGTCGCATAGCGGCCGGCCGAAGGAAGGTGCACCTCAGGGGTGTGCTGACGAAGCACACTGCGCAGAAAACGGTCGGGAAGCTCGCAGAGCAGACCTGCGCCATCGCCCGTACCGGCATCACTGCCCACGGCACCACGATGCTCAAGATTTTCCAGCGCCTCAAGCGCAAGTTCGACAATACGATGGCTCGCTTCACCCGCAAGCGAGACGACGCTCGCAAGCCCACACGCATCTCGCTCGTCGAGGGGATCGTACAGTCCAACCTTGGCGGGTGCAGTACGCACTGCGGATGCGGGATGAGGCTGAGTCTCGTGCATCAACGTCCTTCGTGTCGAGGTGGGCAGGGGTCACGCGTCACAACAGACTCGCCTGGAAGTCAGCACTCTGCACGCACGGCAACGATTCGTTCCGCACAGCGTCGTCGCCTCCCACGCCTCGATGAACCTCGTTGCGCACGTTTCGGATTTTTGAGAGTAGCACACCTTTTTCACCCCTCTTTTCCACACGAATGCTGCGAAACACTTTCGACTCATAACTGTTACACGATCGAAAATCTGATGAAAACCCGATGAAACGGCGCTCGCGCACACTGAGAACCATGTCGCTGCAGTCGTTGCGACACACAACCCAACAGAAAGGTTGCGAACTATGGAGCTCACTCCGCAAGACGTGTGGACCCTCGCAAGCACAGCGCTCGTGCTCATCATGACACCGGGCCTCGCCCTGTTCTACGGTGGTCTCGTTCGCGTGCGTTCCGTTGTCAACATGATGCTCTTCAGCGTGAGCGCAATGGGCGTGGTTGGCGTGCTCTGGATCCTGTACGGCTACAGCATGAACTACTTCGCAGACGGTGAGAGTGGCTTCGCCGGGAGTCCCTTCAAAGATTTCGGACTCATCAACACACCGTTCGCAGACTTCATTGGCGTCGGCTTTGGCGCGGTGTTCGCCATGATCACCACCGCGCTCATCTCCGGCGCGATCGCTGACCGAGTTGGGCTTGGTTCGTGGGTGCTCTTCGCCGGTGTCTGGGCAACGCTCGTGTACTTCCCTGTTGCGGCATGGGTGTGGGGCGGCGGCTGGATCCAGAACCTGGGATCGATGCTCGGCACCCCCGACGTGATCGACCTCGCTGGCGGCACGGTGATCCATATCAACGCCGGCGCTGCAGCGCTCGCACTTGCGCTTGTCGCAGGCAAGCGTTTCGGCTTCGCCCCGGGCTCACACCCGCCGCACAGCCTCCCACTCGTTACGATCGGCGCGGCGCTCCTGTGGTTTGGCTGGATTGGCTTTAACTCTGGCCTCGCCACCGAGGTTGGAGAAGCAGGCCTCATCCTGGTGAACACGGTCGCTGCTCCCGCCGCAGGCATTATCGGATGGGTTGCGCTGGATGCACTTCGCGGGAAGAAGCCGGGCGTTGTTGGCGCGGCATCGGGCGCCGTTGCTGGTCTCGTCGCGATCACCCCCGCTGCCGCAAACCTGTCGCCGGTATTCGCACTGCTCCTCGGTCTGATCGCAGGTGTGGCATGTGCCTTCGCGATCGACTGGAAGTACCGTCTGGGCTACGATGACTCCCTCGACGTCGTTGGGCTGCACCTGGTCGCCGGGGTGATCGGCTCTGTGTACCTCGGTTTCTTCGCATTCGAAGACGGCCTGTTCGTCGGAGGTACCGCAGGTCTCCTCCTCGTCCAAGCGATCTCTGTCGTAGCGGTGATGGTTTACTCCTTCGTCGTATCCTTTGGCCTGGCATACGGCGTGAAGGCAATCACCGGTCTCCGGGTCCCCCAAGAGGTCGAGATCGCTGGCATTGATGCCTTCGCCCACGGCGAGACTGCGTACGCGTTGGATCTCCCCGAAGGCGAGACCGCAGCCGTGCCGGAGCCTGCGGCAAGCCGGTAACGTCGCGCCGGCCGTGAGCGAGGCCTAATGCTCGCGGAGCAAGGTGATGAGCTCGGCCTTTCGGAGGGATGAATACCCCGAAAGGCCGAGCTCCTTCGCGCGTGCGCGAAGTTCACGAACGGTTCGATCCTCGTAATCGTCGGCCTTACCACCACGGCGCCCCACCTCGCCACGACCATCACGCGCGGCCGCATTGGCAATGCGGGCTGCTTTTTCTTTCGATGCCCCCTCCTCACGGAGTGCCTCGTACAGTGCTTCGTCTTTAATCCTCGGATTTGGCACGGGTGTTTCCTCTCTTAGACTGGCGGCTCGGGCGTGTCTGGTCGGGTGAGATCGCGCACGGCAGGCCCTTCGAGTACGGTGCCATCTGC
>CAZJOZ010000023.1:4737-10988 GCA_964547775.1 uncultured Leucobacter sp. | reverse complement strand
GTGAGTGCGCCGTCTCGCGCAATATTCTGCACACGGCACCCCTCATCGCCGGCCCTCGCTTGCAATTCACTGAACACCGTGCCTTGCAGCAAGCTCAGTTTCCCGGTCGTGTTCCCGGTGCTCACGGCTCCGACCCGGCGAGCTTCCAACACGGTCACCTGTTTTCCGGCTCTCGCCAGGAACACCGCAGTCGCAAGCCCCGTGAGGCCTGCTCCGACAACGACAACATCGCAGGGGCTTCGATCAAACGGGTCCGAGCCAACCTGCGGTGCGGTGAGTTGCCAGAGTGAAGTGGCCTCCGTACCGGTCGGCCCCAGAGGCGGTTGACCGTGTTGCTGAGGGGAAGTCATATCAGCACGGTAACGGGGATGGTCCCCGGTTATTGAGACCGTTGACAAGCGGTGTGCATCATGACAGGGTGCGCTTGGTCTGGAGTCGCATTGCCTTCGGCCCTCACCGGCCAAGCAAAAAAGAACGGCGATGAGCCGCTCGATTCCAAAGACTCAAGCCGATTCCCCCCTCCGCACTCTTGAAGGGAGGCGAAGATCGGATCCCACACACCTGTCGGATTAGCGCACGACCGGGTGCCTGCGCAACCCCCTGCCGGAGGTGCAGCAGATCACCCTACGGTAACTGCCGGATCGGTTCACGTTTATCGACCCACACCATTTATCGACAAGGAGGAGTACTCATGGGGTTCTTCGCGTTTCTTATTCTTGGTCTCATTGCCGGCGCGATCGCAAAGGCAATTCTGCCGGGCAAGCAAGGCGGTGGCTGGATCGCCACCCTGCTGCTCGGAGTGGTTGGCGCCATGCTTGGCGGGTGGCTCGGCTCACTGTTGTTCGGTGCCGATATGAACGAATTCTGGTCGCTCGAATCGTGGTTGCTCGCCATTGGTGGCTCGATTATCGTGCTCTTGATCTATGGGCTGATCGTGGGCAACCGCAACCGGGAAGCGTGATCATGGATTCGTCGACACCGTCCCAGGACGATCGACTGACAGACTCGTCAGCTGCGAACGCGGCTCTTGACAGCGATATCACGGAAGGGACGTCTCACATGCCAGTGCCCGGCTCAGGAGAATCTGAGCCGGGCACTGCCGGCGCTCCCGTCAACGGCGCCTCGCCCTCACCATCACGGTTCGTGGATTACGGCAATCCTACGGATCCGTAGTTTCGTCTGGGGTGTGCTGGCCACGACGGGCAGCCGAGGAGCTCACGTCTTCACCCAGCGCTGCGAGTGCGTCTCGCGGATCACCTTCTGGGGTGTGCACCGGTACTGGCTCCCGAGAGGAATCGTCCCGGTGAGCGTCACCGAAGAGTTCAGGCTGGTCATTTGCAGCGTATTGGTCGGGCATCGAGCGTTCATCTCGATGCCCGGTGCTCACGAGTTCTTCATCCTCAGAACGTTCCTCATTGGACTTTTCTCCGTGATTCATGGCACACCCTCACTACATTGCGGTATGGCCAGGCTGATCTACGGAGCCCCGCCACCCTCCGGTCTCGAAACCGTTGGTCTCAAGTAAGCGTTTGAACTCCTGTAAGTCATTCCTCACGCGCATGTCATCAACCTGAAACGCTGCCCCGAGATTCTCAAGGAACCCCTCTGGATCCCAGTCCAGCTGCACGCTCACGCGAGTCTGCTCTGCATTCAGACGGTGAAACGTCACTACTCCCGCATGCTGGGGCCCTGCGATGCTGTTCCAAGCGATTCGCATATCTGGCTCCTGTTCAGTGATCTTCGTCTGGAATTCGCGTTCCACTCCGCCAACGGTGACCCGCCAAAAATTGGTGGTGTCATCAAGCTGACGCACCTCTTCAACCCCTGACATGAACGCCGGAAAACTCTCGAATTGCGTCCATTGGTTATAGACCGTCGATACGGGCAAGTCAATATCGATCTCACTGTGTACCGTGTGCATGTCGTATCCCTCCTGTCGTGTGTGCAGCACGTCGTTCGCAAGTTCTGCGCGAAAGGCGACCTGTGGGTGATCCACCGCTGTCACACTGAATATGTGCGTGTACGAGCCTAGAAAGCGATATTCGGGTCGTCAGCGGGGTTGACCTCAGCCCGCAAACCGAGTATTTGAAGCAGTGAGAGAGCGACGCTTACGTACACTGAGGGCATGGCTCGGCTGTTGATCGTGCATCATTCCCCGACTCCCGCTGTGATGAATCTCGCTACGGCGGCCATTCGCGGTGCCTCCCACGAGGACATTCGCGAGGTCGAGGTGGTGGTGCGCGCCGCGCTCGAAGCCACGGTCGATGACGTGCTCGCCGCAGATGGGTACCTTCTCGGCACGCCCGCCAACTTTGGGTACCTTTCTGGGGCGCTCAAGCATTTCTTTGACACCACCTTCACGGATACTCACGAGCAAACCGCGAAGCGACCCTTCTCATATTGGATCCACGGCGGGTACGACACCACCGGCGCCGAGCGCGCGATGACGGCAATCACGACCGGGTACGGGTGGACACTCATCGCAGCCCCACTCGTGTTCACCGGTGAGGTAACCCCTGCCCGGCTCGCAGACGCGTATGAACTGGGCGCAACAGTAGCTGCCTCGCTGATGCACTAGCAACGCACTCCTCCTGAAGGTGCACGCACCGCCCAGTTGCGCCCCCTGCACCGGCTTCGGTGTTGGAGATAGGTATGCCCCTGTTTTTCCCCACAGCATGCCGTCCGGGGAGTAAGCTCCAAACGACGAATTCTCTCACCGTCCACCACCGCACCGAAGAGTCCCCGCACACCGAAAGTTGCCACCGCCCGATTGATTCCCTCCGCCACTCATGAAAGGGAGTGATGAAACGCCGCGTTCTTGTTGTCGAAGATGATGTCTTTGTCGGGGGCTTGCTCTGCGAGTCACTCAGCCAGGCAGGCTTTGACACGTGCCATGCCACCAACGCGACACACGCACGGCGGAATGCTGAATCATTCGATCCTGATGCCGCACTCATTGACGTCGACCTTGGAGACGGTCCCAGTGGAATCGACTTGGCTCGTGTCTTTCAGCGCACGAGGCCCGAGCTTGTCACGGTCATGCTGACCGCTCGTCCTTCGTCTGTGGTGACCGACCAGTTGCCACCACACGTGGGTTTCATCCGAAAGAGCTTGATTAGCGAACCAGGAGCACTGTTCGATGTGCTTGATTCCGCCTTGCGTCACGGCGGTGATCGGATTCACTACGACGAGGACACTCCAACGCCGCTGTCAGCGCTTTCTGCCTCTCAGCGGGAGGTCCTTCGTCTCATCGCACTCGGGTATTCAAACATCGAAATCGCGAGACAGCGCGGAATTACCCAGTCTGGAGCTGAACAAGCGGTGAGCGCTGTCTTTCGGGGGCTCGGTTTACAGCACATCAACGAACTCATGCCTCGTGTTGAAGCGACTCGAATGTACATCGAAGCCCGTGGGCTGCCGAGGCGGTCTGATGCTTCGTAAAGCGTGTGAAGGTCTTGGGGGGCCAGATGCGCTGTCGTGGATCACGGTCGCAGTGGTATATCCGGTGTCGCTGCTCTTCACGCTCTTTGGTTCGGGCATAGGACTGCGCAGCGACACCGTTCTTCCCCTCGTTGGCGCGAGCATCATTTCCAACACATGCATGCTCCTGTTCGTGTTTCTCGCGCACCGCACCGTGCGACCGCGCATCGCGGGAGCGAGCGCACGAGCCTGGTTCATGCTGAGCATCGTTCTCATCTCGCTTGTCATCCGCGCGTTTGTCATCGACCAGCTATTTCTGTGGTTCGGGCTCACTGACGGACCATGGTTTTGGTACCGACTACTCGCGTCGGTGCCCAGTGCGGGTGGAATGATGGTCTTCATCGCGGTCATCGTGTCCCTCTCCCGCGAATACAGTCGCTCGCGCGCCGATCTCGAACAGAAGAGGCGATCTTTTGATCTCCTTGCTTCTCAGCATGAGCACATTGTCGAAGAAGAACGCAAGCGAGTCATTGCGCTCGCACGGACCAGTCTCGACGAGCGGCTCCGTGAGTTCAACGGAGAGGCAAGCCCGGAATCCCTTGAACGAGTGCGTCGAACCATCGAGGACGTGGTGAGGCCACTCAGCCACCAGTTGAATGATCCGCTTACTCGTCACATCGAGCTTCCAGAGAGCGCTGCGGAACCTGTGGGATGGCGTGTTGTGGTGAAGGATTTCTTCGGCAAGAACACCATCCATCCGCTCTGGTTTACCGTGTGGACCGCTGCTTCGGGGTTGCTCTACGCGCCACAGTTTTGGGGGTGGCAGGCGGGGCTCCTGTTTGTGGTCCACATGACGATCGTGACGGGGATCAGCACCCTGCTCATTCGCTTTGTCTGGGATCGATATTTCGCAGCTCAGCCTTGGCAAATCAGGGCTACCGCATTCTCAGTCTTCTGCGTGGTTGTGGGCGGCCTCGTAGGGTTCGGAAGCGCCGCGCTGAACCCCCTCTTTACCTCGCACGTATGGCTCAACACGCTGGTTCTCGTGGTCGCGGCCCTCCTCGCCGGGTGGGTTTTCACCACGATCTCTTCACTCATGCAGAATCTCACCTCGCTCAACCAACAACTCGAAGAGATGGAACGTGCCTTGCATCGCGAGCAAGTCCTCCTAAACGCCCATTTGCACGTCGAGATGCGGGCTCTCGCGAGATTTTTGCACGGCCCGGTGCAGGACGCGCTCAGTGTGGCCGCATTTCGGATTCGTGCGGCAATCCATACCGATCATGCTCCGCACGAACTCGTTACGGAGCTCCGAAGGTCAATCGTTCACGCGATGGATGCGATGCCCGACGCGGAACGCTCCGCCGCGGACGCGGCTGACGTGCTCGGGCAACTTGCTGAGCTCTGGCACGGTGTCGCAGAAATCATCTGGGAGCTGAGTCCCGATGCTGCGCACGCTCTTGCCGAGCACGAGGTCACGAGGGCCAGCTTCAATGAGCTCGTTCGGGAGACGTGTTCGAACGCGGTGCGTCATGCTGAGGCTGACCGTGTCATCATCACTGCCACCACCTCGGGAGATGAACTGCAGTTACTCGTCGAAAATTCTGGTGATCCCATCGCTGACCATCACTCGCCGGGTCTCGGGGCGCGACTCTTCGACGAACTGACACTCAGTTGGAGCATTACACCAACACCCGGAGGGAGCCGTCTCCACGCTCGCCTCCCGCTGGTGCGTTAACCTCACTGATGCGTGGGTCTCGTTGGCGAGGCGGCCCGGATAACGACGACACCATCGTGCGCTCAGAAGAGGTCAGTCCTCTTCGTAAAACCACCCTTCGACGGCCCGTGCCGCAGCGACCAACGCACGCCGCACACCGGGCTGCGGGGTGAGGTCGACCTCATCAAGAGGAGACGAGTCCCGCTGTTTCGGGGTTTCGACCCGAGAAGGCTCCCGCGAACCGATTGATGCGTCAACGTCCTCAGTTTCCAAGGAGATCGCCTGAACGGACGAATGACCTGGCAGTGTGTGGTGTGGCATCTGGAGTCCCTTGCGATCGACTCTTTCAAGCTTGACCCCTTACCGCCCAAGGGTAACTCGGAGTCAGGGGTAGTCCCCTATCTTTCCTCGGTCGGCGTGTCGCGACGCGGCTTGACCAGTGTTCGAGCCTTCACCTCAAGAGGGTAATCGACGCGCTGCCCCACGGCGCACAAGCGCCGCGATCCATTCGATCACGAGCCAAGCAAAGCCGACGACCCATGCGGCGAGCGCCAGAAAGGTCATCACATCGGTCAGGGTGTCCGTCGCCGCATGCACCGCATCCGCGGAGGAGCCGTACGCGCCGAGCCACACTTGCACGGTGGAACCGTATCCGTTATCTCCGCCGTCAGGCACGAACAAGCTCAGCAGCAGGAGGCCGATCAGGGTAATCCAGGCTGACCAGGTCGCGCGCTGTCGCGCAGCGCCAAAAAGTTCGCGCTTGCTGAGGAATCCCTGCACGGAGATGATGATCTGCACGATGTACCCCACGAGCATCACCAACACCGGCCCGAACATCAGCATCACCATGAGCCACCCAAAGGAAAACATTTTCAGGCCGAGCGCCACCAGCGGCAGAACGATCAACGCCACCCCGGTGATGCGCGCGAGTCGCCGCGGTGATGGGTCTTCGGTCCCCTCCGTGTCTGCAGGGAGTGGCGGTCTCCCCGAAGTGGAGGGTGGGAAGTTTTCCGCTGAATCTGGCACCGAATGCATCTCTGTATCATGCCAGCTTCACGAAAGAAACGACAGACTGAGCACCTGACGGGAATCCCGGGAACGCACAAGGTACCGA
>CAZJOZ010000023.1:0-4637 GCA_964547775.1 uncultured Leucobacter sp. | reverse complement strand
AAGAAACGACAGACTGAGCACCTGACGGGAATCCCGGGAACGCACAAGGTACCGAGTGGAACGACGCAACGCAAGGCCCTCTCCTGCTGACCCACTCTTCCGTAACGTCGTGCCCATGATGATTGCAATCACCCGGGTGGGGAGCCAGAAGTGAACACCTTCAATACGACTCGCCTCACCGGCATCCATGAGAGCGCCAACACCGTCGAGGTATTGGGGACCGTACACCACAGGAGCACCGCACGCCCCACGTTACGTCGCCAATTTGTCGCGGCCACGCTGTTTCTTCTCATAGTGACGGCGGTGGCGGTCGTCGGTTCTCTGTTGACGACTCCCCACACAGAAGGGTGGTACGCAGAGGTAGACAAGGTGCCTTGGACTCCCCCGAATGCCGTCTTTGGTCCGGCTTGGAGCCTGCTCTATCTCTTGATCGCAGTTGCTGGTTTCTTGCTGTGGCGAGCAGGCTTTACGGGGGCGGGTCATCGCAACCGTGCGCGGAGCGCACTGACCCTGTTCGTCATCCAACTCGTGCTCAATGCGCTGTGGAGCCCGGTGTTTTTTGCCGGGTACCCAGTTGCCGGTGGCATCGCCTGGTGGATAGGACTGGGCATCATTGTGGTCCTCATCGTCACGGTCGTCCTTCTCATCTTGGCAGGACGCAAGTCATCCTCTGCTGCAGCCTGGTGTTTGTTCCCCTACCTCCTGTGGCTGGTATTTGCATCGACGCTCAACGCTGGTGTCATTGCGTTGAACAGCTGATCGAGCAGGGCCTGAGTCCTGATGACAAATCGGTGGTAAGGGCCTAGCGATACTTCCTCATGACACGAAGGAGTTGCAGTGCCCGTTGCTCCTCGGCGGTGAGGTATTTCGCGGGGCGCAGCTGCCGAGCACGCACTCGCGCCAGGATCAGCGGATGCTCAACCGCTCGCAGCACCCTCGGATCAACGTATGAGGAGCGTGTCACCGCGACGGTATTTCCTAGCCGTTCCGCCGCGATACGCAATGCCCCGCGCACGGCTTTCAAGCGAGCCTGCTCAGAAGTGATACCAGCTGGGTCAAGATCGCACAGCGCTGCCGCTACCAACACGGTTCCACCCCACGTGCGAAAGTCCTTCGCGGTAAATTCACTTCCCATATGCCGCTTTACGTATGCGTTGACGTGTCGACTGCGAACCCGGTGCACCACATCGTCTTCGTCGAAGAAGCGAAACACTTCAGGCCCTGGCAGTGCAATCAGTCTGGCGATGAGGCGGGCAACGCGAGGATCGTCAACCCGCCGGCGATGCCGTTTTCCACTCTTCCCCACAAAATCAAACTCCACCGCTGATCTGGGCGCATTCGGAGCAACGTGATGTTCGCGCAAGGTCGTGACGCCGTAACTTCGATGCCGCCTTGCATATTGCGCGTTGCCGACGCGGAAGAGCTGGAGATCAATGAGTCGGACCACACAGGCGATGACTCGTTCCTGACTCAGCGTCTTGCGTCGAAGATCTCGATCGACGCGCGCTCGCAGCCGAGGAAGCGCTCGACCAAAGCGGAGCATGCGGTCATACTTCTCTCGATCCTGACGTTTTCGGAACGACGGATGGTAGATGCATTGCGTCCGTCCAGCCGCGTCACTTCCTCGGGCCAAGACCTTCGCTCGAGGAGAGCGAGAAATCTCCACATCCGTCCATGCCGGGGGAATGGCGAGCGCCTCAATTCGTGCGATCTCGGAGGCACGGGTGATGATGCGACCGCCATCGCGGTACACAAATCGATCCCCTTGCAATTCCCGGGTTATCGCGAGGGGTCTGCGCGATGCCATACCGGGTCACGCCGCGACTACCGTGGCACCGGCGTTGCGATAGAGGTCGAGAAGTCCACGCACTCCTGAAACGCCGAACCGGTGCGACTGGCGCGAGGCAGGATTCCCCTGCTCGCGTAGCTTAGACACATAGTCGTCGATCATTCCCCGATCACCGCTACGGTCAAGTTGCGCTTCAATCGTGTTGAGCATGATCGCAATCAGATCAAATGCGGGCAACGCCGTTGCGGTGAGCGGATCGATGAGTTGATCGCTCACTCCGTCTCGAGCAGCCAGCCATGTCGCTCCGTTCACCATCGCACTTGCGTAGCGGGGCCGTTCTCTTCCAGCCTCTGCTTCCTCGAGAGCGCGATCGACCAGGGCTCTCACGATCATTGCAAAGGCGACCGCATCGGCCGCTTCGAGTTGCGCATCGGCGATTCTGAGCTCGATTGTCGGGTAGCGCTCCGAAAGTCGAGCGACCCAGGTCAGCAAACCGCTGTCAGGCACGATACCGGTGTCAATCAATTGCTCGACGGATCGACGATATTCGGCTTCACTTTCGAAGCCTAGTGGGTAGCCAGCGACCGGCCAGGTCATCCCGCTGACGTGCCGCCAACTCGAAAACCCTGTCGGTTGGCCGCACCACAGCGGTGAGTTTGCCGAAATTGCCAACAGGGTCGGTGCCCAGCGTGCGAGGCGATTCAAGACGTCAACGCCTGCCTCTGGTGAGGGAATCTCGACATGTACGTGGGTGCCAGTCGCGTACTGATGACGCGCGGCGGCGCGATACTGAGCTTCAATCAGTCGGTACCGATCCTTCGGTGTAACCGTGCCTGCGGTGTCACCACCGATAGGTGGAAGGCCGGTGCCGGCCAACACGACGCCGCGCGAGGTCGCAGCAGCAGCAAACGCTCCTCTGACGTCGACGAGTGTGTGTAAGGCCTCCCCCGCTTCGCGGCACACGGGGGTCGCAGTCTCCAGTTGACTCGAAAAATACTCTCGATCCATTTGCTCGCCGAGATCCTCAGTCATCGTGAGGATCTCTGACGCACGATTGATCGGAGCGCCTGATGAAGCGTCGAGCAGGAGATATTCCTCCTCGATACCAAAGGAGCGATGTGCGGTGGCGTTCATCGCCCACCCTCGTCGTCTCCGTCAAGCTGGCCTGCAGCGCATGGTGGCACGGGGCGACTCTCAGCCGGCGACTCCGGTTCCTCATCGGTGCGAAAGCCGGAGAGTTTGTGTGTGCCGTCGCAAAATGGTTTCGTACTTGAGAGACCGCAGCGACAGAGGGCGACCGTGCGCCGATGAGTGTCAAGCAGTTCACCGGAAGCGGTTCGGAGCTCATACGCACCACGGAGCAACAGCGGGCCATCCGGATAGGCGGTCACCGTTACAGGCTCGGAACCCTTCCTCATCTCGTCTCCTCCGGGGTCCGCAGGGCACTGCCTCCCTGTTGCCAGGCCATCAGCGTCTCTTCTGCGATCAGGCCATCGATCCAGAGGCATGCGGCCGCACCGAACATGACGTCCCCGAGCAGGTCAGGGAGATCCTCCGCGAAAGTGCCAGCAAGGTCTCTTGCTGCGATCTGTTCGTGCACGGCGTCTGCCTCGACATGCTCGGTAAAGTACTCGATCACATCGTCTTCAAAGCCCAGCCTGCGCAATCCTTCCGCATAGAGCTTGCTGGGGATGGACGAGGTCATCTCAAATGCCGCCAGATGCCCCACAATTGCTCCGATGAGTCTGCGGTTCAGCCCGAACATGGTCATCATGTTGAAGGAGGCGAGGGTGATCGCCGGCACTTCCGCAACATATGCGCCGTATGTGTCGCTCAAGCCTGCCTGCCGTAGGGCAGCCGCGAAGAGCCGCTGATGAACTCGCTCAGGCCGTCCTCCGCCGTACTCGTCGGTCTGGATTTCGACCAGCGCCGCCTTCGGACGCCCGGTCAGTCGAGGAATTGCCCAAGAGTGAGGGTCTGCCTCGCGCAAGGTATAGATTGAGCGGAGTTTCAAGGCTTCGATCGCCTGCTCTCTTGTCGCTTTGCGGGCAAAAAATTTCGCAAGGCTGGGCCCGCCGTCATCGCTGGCCAGCTCAAACAAAGCGCGAGATACCTCGCCGGGCTGCGGTGCGGGTAACACAGGTACCCGAACGGCTTCTCGGAGTTCCTTCTCAAACTCACGTTCCAGACGCACGCGAGCTTCGAGAAGCGACGGAGTCCACTCCCGTTCGGCGTCGATCCAGGTGAGCGAACCATAGTGAGAGGCATACAACACGAAGAGCGCGGCTTGAATGTCGTCGTCAGCAATCACCGACGGTGCCGAGGCAACGGCCGTATCGACCCGTTCCATGAGCGTGTCACGAGTGAGGTGCTCAGGTTCGACTCCTACGTCCCACTGAGCGTGTTCCCACTCGTGCTCGAGCGCGACAATCGGATCGTCTCGGTCACCCGTACTGGTCGCTTCAGACAGATCTGCGCGTTCAAGCATGTGCACCAGTGCGGCGCTGAGCGGTCCGCGCATGAAGGCGGCAGTTCCTCCTGCTTTCGTCGGACTCGTTGCGTGCAGCGTATCGCGGGCCAGCGTACTCGTAGACATAGTCATCGGTCTCCCTTCTTCGATGGCCGATCAGCCAAATCTTGTCGGGCATCGCCAGAGGCGAGTACCCCCTTGACCAACGGGCGGTCTTTCGATACACGACTGCACGCACAAGACCATCCGCCTCTGCGTGATCCTAGGTGTCGTCCCACCCTTCTTGCGGGGTGCGACAATTCTCGCGAAACACAAACTGCGACGGCGCTCGGCGCTCACGGCTCGTCCAGTCGATCACCGGTCGGTGTGCATCGTGCG
>CAZJOZ010000022.1:0-23397 GCA_964547775.1 uncultured Leucobacter sp. | reverse complement strand
GGACCACGCGGGCCGCTGCCCGGCTCCTGCGCGAGTTCGCGCGACACCAGGCGATAGACAGCGCTGGGGTTCAATGCATCGCCCCGATCTGAGAGGAAGAACGAGTCGGGAGCGTCTCGCTGAGGGTCCGCACTCGATGCTCGATGAGCGAGTGCGGGGCGTGCGCGTTCCGCGTATTCTCGGAGCGCGTGTGCGGCAGGTGCTCCGAAAGGTACCACCCGCTGCTTGTTCCCTTTCCCGGTGACCCGAACGGTGCGTTCACGGAGGTCGAGGTCGAGGTGAGAGAGACCACACAGTTCTGAGACTCGCAACGCTGTCGCGTAGAGGAGTTCGAGCACCGCGAGGTCACGCACTGCTCCGGGATCACCACCTGAAGCTTTGGACTTCGCACGCTCAAGGATGCGCATCAGTTGCTGCTCACTCAGCACCCGAGGCAGAGGCTTTCCGCTTTTGGGTGTTTGTAGCCGTGCCGCGGGACTCCCAGGAACGAGGTGCCGCTGTTCTAACCATCCTCCAAAGGATTTGGCGGTTGCGACGGAACGTTTCAGGGTTTGCACGGCGTATCCTCGTTGCTGCCGATCCCAGAGCCATGCGCGAAGCAGTTCGAGGTCAAGAATAGACAGCTCCGGAGGGCTCGTGTCGTTTGCAGGCGCTTCAGCCTGCACGAATTCGACGAGCGACCGCAGGTCATTGCGGTACGCCTTCACGGTGTGAGGTGAATAGCCGTATTCGAACTCGACGGTGCGCAAGAACCCATCGATTGCGTCTTGCAGCTTCATACTCCCTATTCTTCCCCGAGAAGGCGCCACCTGGGTTGCGCATCGCCGGGGTGAGTGCTGCGGCGCACCCGCCCCAACAGTTCCAACTCGGCAAGCACTCCGTGCACCTGCCCCACCGTGAGACCGGCCGTGCTCGCGATCTCTTCAGTGCTGCGTGACCCCCGAAGCGGCAGCGCATCTCGTACTCGGCGCTGCCACTCGCGCTCTCGCGGCGGCGAGTCCTGCGCAAACAGTTGTAACTCATCGTTCACTCCCGCAAGCTCACACGCTTGCCGCACCGTAGTAATCAACTCAGCATTGAATTCACGCACCAATCGATGGCACCCGGCAGAGGTCGCAGAGGTAATTGGACCCGGCACCGCGCCAATTGCACGACCCAGCTGCGCTGCATGCCCTGCGGTGTTCAAACTGCCCGACCGCACCCCAGCTTCCGTCACGAGCGTGGCATCAGAGAATGCGGCAATAAGACGGTTTCGCTGAAGAAAGCGCCATTTTGTGGGCGCAGAATCCGGGATCATCTCTGAGCAAATCAGCCCTCGCTCAGCAATACGATCAAGTAGTGAGGCATGCGGTGACGGGTAGGCGCGATCCGCTCCTCCGGCGACCATGGCGATGGTCGGTGCACCCGCTGCGAGCGCAGTGCGGTGCGCAACAGCGTCGATACCGTAGGCTGCGCCTGACACAATCGTCAGCCCTGCCTCGCCGAGGCCCTGCACCAGTTCAGCGGTGACATGGGTTCCGTACCCCGTCGCCGCTCGGGCCCCCACCACACTGATCGCGCGGCTGCGCAGTAAGTGAAGGTTCCCGCGACACCACAGGAGAAGCGGAGTGTGTCGATCAAGTTCGCCAAACGGTGTGGGCCATGCAGGATCTCCGGGAGCAACGATGTGTAGCCCCGCTGCGATTGCTCGCTCAATATCACCGGTCGTGAGCGTCAGTGACGCTCGCGTCTCCCATCTGCTGAGTGCTTCAGCGGCCATGCGGGTAGTGATGCTTGTGCCGTGATTGTGGAGCAGGGACGCGAGACGCTGTGCACTCAGTGACTGAAGCACCAGGTTAAGAGCGCGTTCTGGTCCGACTGCCGCTATGAGACTCCCTGCGACGCCGTCGCCGGGTTCGCAGATGCGCGACCAACAGACGCGAGCAAGCAACATCTGTGCTCGTTCTGGCGAGAGTTCCTGCGGGGTGTCAGAGTGAACGAGGGTGCCATCAATTCGCGCAAGCATGGCAGTCAACCGTGAATCAGCGCGGAGCTTCCCGCCAAAGGTTTCAATCTGGGTCACAGTGCTGCCCCATTCCGCAGGGTGAGCGCGTGACGGATCTCCTCACGCTCTGGTTTCGGTTTCCCTGCAAGGTCGGCGAGGGTCCATCCGAGGCGCAGGGTTCGTTCATACCCCCGCATAGAAAGTGCACCGCGCGCATACGCACGATCAATGACTGAGGTCACGCTACGTGGCGGTCTGTTTTCGGTCGCGAGCAGCCAGGATCCTGACACTTCGGCATTGACCTTCCATGGGGTGTGACGCAGACGTCTCGCCGCACGATCTCGTGCAAGCATCACCCGTTCGCGAAGGTCACTGCTGCGTGGTCGAGGCGTGTCATCGGTATCTCTGAGCATGCTAGGTACCCGCCGCACTGTGAGGCGAATATCGATGCGATCGCTGAGTGGGCCAGAGATGCGCCCCAGATATCGCACACGTTGGCTCGGGCTGCAGTTGCATGGCTCAGCGCTGTCGAGTGAATCAGCGTATCCGCAGGGACACGGGTTTGCCGCGAGCACCACCTGCATCTGGGCCGGAAGCACGGTGTGCATGCGAGCACGGTGCACCGACACGTGACGGGACTCGATGGGTTCCCGTAGGGCGTTGAGAGCATCCCTTGAGAACTCTGGGGCTTCATCAAGGAACAGCACTCCGCAGCAGGCTTTGGTGACGGCGCCGAGATGCACACCACGCGAATCACCGCCTCCGATGAGTGAGACCTGGGTCGCCGTGTGGTGCGGGGCGATGAAGGGTGGTCGGCGCACCAGTTCGGTGAGGGCTGTGCCGTGCAGTGAGGCGATGCTGCTGGCCAGAATCGATTCTTCGGGGCTTAAGTCAGGGAGAATGGTTGCGAGCCGTGTCGCGAGCAATGTTTTTCCTGACCCTGGCGGACCGACCATTGACAGGTGATGCTTGCCGGCTGCAGCCACAACAAGCGCCTCAACGGCTTCTGGTTGCCCAATGACATCACTCATATCGGGCTCGCCATCGGTCTTTCCTGAGGAACGTTCATCGCCCTCCTGGGGTGCCTGTTCGTGTCGGACCGTGCCGGTACCACGCGGCTGAGCGAGGCGCCCCTGCTCGAACGTCGCGAGGTGCCAACCCTCTGCTTCGCCGCGATGCCAGGCGACCGCACCGCGCAGCGAGTGGGCTGCAATCACTTCGATGCCTGGGACCAGTGATGCTTCCTGCGCGTGTGCAGCGGGAACCATTACCCGCGTAAACCCCAGACGGTGTGCGGCAAGCACGGCACTGAGGAGCCCCGGCGGGCGACGCAAACCCCCATCGAGACTGAGCTCACCAATGTGCGCGACCTGTTCGAGGCGATCAGCGGGTAACTCTGATGAAGCTGCGAGCGCAGCGAGTGCAATCGCCAGATCGAAGCTCGACCCCTGTTTTGGGAGCGCAGCCGGCGAAAGGTTCACCACCAGGAAGCGTTTGCTGAGCGAGAGCCCTGCCTGCTGGGCGGCAAGCCTTACGCGCTGTTTTGCTTCGGCGAGCGCCGTATCTGGGAGCCCAATAATGGCAATGCCAGGCAACTGGTTTGATACCGCCGCTTCGACCTCGACACGTGTTCCTTCAAGCCCGGTCAAGGCAATTGCCGCTGCACGGCATACCCCGGCGCTCACCAGATGCCCCGCAGATGCTCGACGATAGGCTCAGCCCTGCTTTGCAGGGTGACCCCGACCGCGTCGATGCGCAATGATCGTGCACCGGGTTGATGCTGATGTACCCAGGCAAGCAGTAGTTTGCGCAGCCTGGCTGCCTTTTGTGGGGTGATGGACTCGAGTGGATCGCCATAGTCAGGGCCGCTTCGGGTTTTTACTTCAACACCGATGATGTCGCCCTGGTGGCGCATGACCAGGTCGAGTTCACCAAGACGCCCACAACGCCAGTTGCGCGCAAGGACCGTATACCCCTGAGCCATGAGGGTGCGCGCAGCGAGCTGTTCGCCGTAGGCACCGAGCCGCTGGTGGTGACGTGATGTGGGCGTGGGAGAAGCCGGAGGGAGCGGTGTTGACTGGGTCATATGCCCAGCTTCACTCGCATGTTCCTAGGTCATCGGTGAAACAGAAGATCTGTGGATAAACCGTTCGCGCTGCATCCTGTGAGCGAAGGATGGGAGGGGAACGCCCCGCCGTTTGTAGTTAGCGGTCGCCGAGTGAGAGATCCTGTGGCAGCTTCAGCTCGCGCGCAGACAACTCTTCAACATTGACGTCCTTGAAGGTGAGCACCCGAACTGATTTCACGAAACGGTCGGAGCGGTACACATCCCACACCCACACATCGTTCATCTGCAGTTCAAAGTAGAAGTCACTCCCCGCATCTTTGCGCTGCAGGTCGACCTCGTTTGCAAGATAGAAACGACGTTCGGTCTCAACCACGTAGCGAAACTGCTGCGCGATATCTCGGTACTCGCGAAACAGCGAGAGTTCAGCCTCACGCTCGTAATCTTCAAGGTCGTCGTCGTTCATCGAGTCCATCTTAGCCGTCTCATCACCCGCACTCTGGGAACATCTTCACAGCTTGACTTATTCGAAAGTTTGTTCGAATATAACTTTCATGAATCAGCGCGCAACGGTGCAGCAGCTGCAGCAGCGCATCGCTGATATGCAGCCGCTTCGCCTCGATACCGCGGGGCTTCCCACCCCTACTCCGCTGCGCCCGCTCCTGCCCGGCGGCGCACTGCGCAAAGGAGCGACCACGTCGGTGCACGGTTCGCTCCAGCTTGCTCTCGCACTGCTCAGCGCCGTTTCGCAAAGCGGTGGTTGGTGCGGAGCCGTCGGTGTTCCCCATCTGGGTGCGGAGGCGGCAGCTTCTCTCGGCATTCGCCTCGATCGGTTCGCGCTCGTCACCGATCCAGGGAGGCACCTGCTTACCGTGACGGGCATGCTCGGCGAGGTACTCAGCGCGCTGATCGTTCGTCCCGTCGCTCAGGTGAGTCCGAGTGAGCATGAACGGCTTGCTGCAAGGCTTCGAGAGCACGGCACAGCGCTTATCGTTCTTGGTGACTGGCCCCGGAGCGACAGCTCACTACGGGTCACGGGAACCCGCTGGGCGGGTCTGGGTCAGGGGCACGGCATGCTCGACACCCATGAGCTCACCGTGCGCTCGCTCGATCGGCGGGGTGGGCGTCAGCATACGGTTCGTTTTCAGCGGGGAGCACTGGTGACTTCCCTGCCCCGCGTCGGCGAGGCTTGGGCATGAGTGAGAGAGCCCGGCCCGAACGAGTGATCGTGCTCGTTGTGGGCGCCTGCTTACTCGATACCCAGCACAGCTCACACCCACGAAGCCCACACTCTCGAATTTCACGCCGCCGCGCCCCCGCTGACCCGCTGCTTCTCACCAGAACCCGTCTGTGGCAAGACGTCTGCGAAGCAGTGCGAGAGATCGTGCCTGAGGTGGCGATCCTCCGCCCAGGCGTATGTGCCATGAGGGCCCGCGGGCCGGCACGGTACTACGGGAGCGAGACGAACGCAGCTCACGCACTCATCGATCGAGTGTTCGCATGCGGCACTGGCACGCACGAGACACTCGCCCAGCAGCTTGTCCAACACACCGTGGTAGGCATTGCTGCGAGCAGTTTCGCGGCAGAGCTCACTGCGCTTCTCCCAGCACACGAAGCCTCCCATCACCCGTTCCTGCAACGCCCTGCCGAGAACGTGCGCATCGTGAATTCCGACGACACCGCGGCCTTTCTTGCCCCACTTGCCATTGATCAGGCTGTGCCCGAATCACTTGCGCAGACCCTCACCAGCCTCGGGGTGCACACTCTCGGTGATTTTTCGGCGCTTCCCACAGCCTCGGTGCTGCAGCGATTTGGTCGCGCTGCGGCGGCAGCGCAGCGCAGAGCTCAAGGGCTCGGTGAAGCCCACGCCGCAGAAGTCATTCCTCAAGCAGCTGAGCGCGAACTCACGATCTGTGTTGATTTCGAACCCCCACTCGATGGGAGCGACCAGCTCGCCTTCGCCTGCGCCGACCCTGCCGAACAGTTCGTACGGGGGCTCGCAGAAGAGCACCTCGTCTGCACCGAACTCCTCGTCACCTTGCACGATGATCTCGGGCAGATACACGGTCGCCAGTGGTCGCACCCGGCCAACTTCACCGCCATCGACGTGGTCCACCGTATTCGTTGGCAGGCTGCCGCCTTGCCCTCCGCACCGGACCGTGGCGGTGCCGGAGTCAGTGCGGTGAGCATTTCACCCATCAGCACCGCACCCGCTGCGCAGCACGAACCCGGGCTGTGGAGCGACGCACCGGACGAACGCATTCACCACCAGTTCACCCGAGTGCAAAGCCTGCTCGGCCCCGATCATCTGGGAACGCCAAGACTGAGCGGCGGGAGACGGAGCGCAGATCGACAACGTTTCCTGCCCTGGGGCACCGCCGCCCCGACAGACCACGCCTCTCACCGCACACCGCGTGATCCGTGGCCCGGACACCTGCGCGGCGCAACCCCCAGCACGGTGTATTCTCAACCGCCGCAGGTCACCTTGCTCAACGCGCAGGGAGAACCGGTCACTATCGACGATGATGACCTGCTCAACAGCGCACCCGCACGATTCAGCGCCCCCCACGACAGCACCCCTTACGACAGCGCCCCGCATGCCACCCCGCGCACCGTACAGGCGTGGTCAGCTCCATGGCCGCTGAGGGAACGCTGGTGGGCAGCACACGCAGAGTCTGTCTATCGCCTCCAAGTGCTCCTCGATAACGGTGACGCCTGGCTCCTCTGTTTCACTGATCGACAGGGGTGGCGTGCCGAGGGCAGGTATCACTGATGTCGCTCGAGTATGCCGAACTGCATGCCCACTCACAGTACAGCTTTCTCGACGGGGCGAGCGCTCCCGCGGCGCTGGTGCACGAGGCTGCGCGCTTGCAGCTTGCAGGGATCGCTCTCACCGATCACAACGGGTTTCAGGGGGCTCCGCAATTCGCCGAGGCCGCGCTTGAGCATCCCGATCTCGCCACCGTCTACGGCGCAGAGCTGTCACTCGGTCTCACCAGCGGCCAACCCTACGAACCAGATCCTGATGCAACCCACCTCCTGGTGCTGGCTGAGGGAATAAGCGGGTACCGCAGGCTGTCCCTCGCGATCACTGAAGGGCAACTCGGAGGATCTGAGAAAGGAGTTCCCCGCTTCGATCTTGAACAGCTTGCCGCTGACGCACACGACGAATGGCTCATCCTCACTGGCTGCCGCAAAGGCGCGGTGCGACGGGCACTTGCCAACGCGAGCAACCGAGCAGATGCCGAACGTGACGCTGAGCGTGAGCTTCGACTCCTCGTCGACCTGTTCGGCAGTGATCGGGTCTGCGTTGAACTCACTGACCACGGGCATCCGGGGGATGATGATCGAAACGATCAGCTTGCGGCGCTTGCGAAACGCGTGGGGCTGCCGACCGTCGCTACCACTGCCGCGCATGCCGCAACACGCGCAGACACTAATCTTGCTGAAGCGGTTGCAGCGATTCGCTCACGTCGTTCACTCACGGAACTCGACCCGTTTCTCCCTGCTTCTGGCAGCGCCTATTTGAGATCAGCCAGGGCCATGCTTCGCCGTTTTGCTCGTCACCCCGACGCGGTGACCCGCACCGCTCCCCTGGCTCGACAACTCGCGTTCCCGCTGCAAGCCGCGAGCCCCAAACTCCCCCGGCTCAATGTTCCCCACGGCCACACACAGATGAGCTGGCTCCGTGAACTGGTACGCGAAGGGGCTCAGCGACGCTACCAACCACTGACCGATACCATTCAGGCGCGTCTCGACAGTGAGCTTGCGGTGATCGAGCAGCATGATTTTCCCGGCTATTTTCTGGTGGTGCATGACATTGTGCAGTTCGCCCGCAGTCGTGGCATTCTCTGTCAGGGGCGAGGATCCGCGGCGAACGCCGCCGTCTGTTATGTGCTCGGCATCACTGATGTCGACTCCATCTTTTATGGACTCCCTTTCGAGCGCTTCTTGAACAGTCTGCGCGAAGAGAAGCCCGACATTGACGTTGATTTTGAGAGCGACCGTCGCGAAGAGGTCATCCAATACGTGTACGCAACATACGGCAGGCGCAGCGCAGCGCAGGTTGCAAACGTCATCACGTACCGTCCGCGAGGGGCAGTGCGTGATGCGGCAAAAGCACTCGGGTACCGCCCCGATGAACAACTCGCGATGAGCAAACTCGTCGAACGCCGCGGATCATTACAACCCGACGATGACGACCGCAGCAGGAACGGCAACGAACACCATGGCGCCGGCATCCCTGCCGAGGTGGCTTCCCTCGCGCAACGACTGCTGTCTGCGCCCCGACACCTGGGGATCCATTCGGGCGGCATGGTGCTTACCGACCGGCCAGTAAGTGAAGTTTGTCCGATTGAACACGCGCGTATGCCCGGCCGCACGGTGCTGCAGTGGGACAAAGACGATTGCGCCTCCATGGGGCTGGTGAAGTTCGATCTTCTGGGTCTTGGCATGTTGAGCGCGCTCCAGGTCGGGTTTGATGCGGTGTGGGCTGCAACGGGTGAACGGTGGACCCTCGCCACCCTTCCCAAAGAAGAGCAGGGCGTGTTTGACATGCTCTGCCGTGCCGACGCAATCGGCGTGTTCCAGCTCGAAAGCCGTGCGCAACTGGGCACGCTGCCGCGACTGCAACCGCGAAGCTTCTACGATCTCGTGACAGAGATCGCGTTAATTCGTCCCGGACCGCTGCAGGGTGGAGCGATCCACCCCTACCTGCGTCGACGAAGCGGTGAAGAACCGGTCACTTACCCGCATCCACTGCTTGAACCAGTCCTGAAACGCACCCTCGGGGTGCCGCTCTTTCAAGAACAGCTCATGCATATGGCGCAGGCAGTCGGAGGATGTAGCGCTGCCGACGCCGACCTCTTGCGCCGAGCCATGGGGTCGAAGCGTGGGCTGGTGAAAATTGAAACACTGAAAGCCAAGCTACTCGCGGGAATGCGCGACAACGGCATTGATGAGGTGACCGCCGAGCGCGTGTACGCACAGATCGAGTCGTTTGCCGATTTCGGCTTTGCCGAGAGCCATTCCATCAGTTTCGGCCTGCTCGTGTATGCGAGCGCATGGGTGAAGTTACACTACCCCGCAGCATTCCTCGTGGGCCTGCTGCGCTCGCAGCCCATGGGATTTTATGCCCCGCGCACGCTCGTTGAAGATGCGAAACGCCACGGCGTTGAGGTGCGACCGGCAGACGTGCAGCATGCCACCGTTGATGCCTCGCTTGAGTTACTCGAGCAATCCAACGATTCCCTCCCCCTCAGCTTCGTCACCGGCGGACCTCCCGGTGACGTTACAACCGCTCCCCCAACGACCGTCAGCCACCCCGACGAGCCCCCCACACGCACCGAGCACACCCGTCCCGCAGCAGCAGCCCACCCCACAGGCCTCGATACGTGTCTGCAGCCGATACAGCCACCGGTCACGCCTTTCGATAACACCGCACCCGACACCTCACTAGCTCATCGACGCGATGGTGCGTTCGCTGTTCGGTTGGGGCTCACTGACATTCGGGGCCTCGGCAGAGACGCTGCTGATCGCATCACCCTGGCCAGACACGACGGCCCCTTCCGCGATCTTGCTGACCTCGCACGACGTGCAGACCTGAGCCGCGGGCAACTTGAGGCACTTGCCGCAGCCGGTGCTTGTGAGGGGTTGAACGTGAGTCGCCGCGAGGCGCTGTGGAGCGCCGCGCCTGCGGCGGATAACCGGGAACGTTATCTGCCGGGGATCGCCGTGCATGTCCAACCTCCGCTTCTCCCCGTGCTGACTGAAGCCGAGCAGACTGAGCTCGATCTGTGGACCACCGGCGTGGTGTCGGGGAAGCATCCGCTCGCGTTGCTCCGCAGTCAGCTTGACCGCTCGGGGGTGACACGGTCTGACGGACTCCGTCGCCACCCGAACGGCAGCACCATCCGGGTGGCCGGTTTGGTGACCCACCGGCAGCGGCCGCGCACCGCACACGGCATCACCTTCATGACGCTGGAAGACGAAGCAGGCACCACCAACATTGTGGTGTGGGCACAGGTGTGGCAACACTGGATCAACGTGGCCCGGCATGCGCCGGCGCTTCTGATCACCGGCACGCTTGAACGCAATCGTGAGGGGGTGACCAATGTGATTGCAGACCGGTTCGAACGGCTCACCGCCCCGTCTGCTGTTTCTTCCCGAGATTTTCGGTGAACGCCAAGGGCCTCATCACCCAACCCAGTAGGCTGGCGAGGTGAGCACATCGACTGCACTCCTCACTGACCGATACGAACTGACGATGGTAGACGCTGCGCTGGCTGCCGGCACCGCAGACCGCCCGAGCGTCTTTGAACTCTTCGCGCGTCGGCTGGTCGGTGCGAGGCGATACGGCGTGGTCGCGGGCACGGGCCGATTCCTTGAAGCACTCGAACACTTCCGGTTCGGCGATGAAGAACTTGGCTGGCTTGAAAGCCAACATTTTCTGCGGAAAGAAACCCTCGATTGGCTTGCGAACTATCGCTTCAGCGGTGACATTTGGGGCTACGCCGAAGGTGAGGTGTTTTTCCCAGGATCTCCGCTGCTCATCGTTGAGTCCTCATTCGCTGAGGGGGTGCTCTTGGAGACCCTCGCGCTCAGCATCTTTAATGCAGACTCAGCGGTGGCCACAGCCGCAAGCCGCATGGTGCAGGCCGCCGGAGGCCGCCCCCTCTCCGAAATGGGCTCACGTCGCACCGGTGAGCACAGCGCGGTGGCTGCGGCGCGGGCAGCCTATATTGCCGGGTTTTCCGCCACCAGCAACCTCGAGGCTGGCCGCCGGTATGGGGTGCCTACCATGGGCACTGCCGCCCACTCGTTCACCCTGCTGCACGACAGCGAACGCGAAGCATTCGAAGCGCAGATTGCGGCACTCGGCACCGACACTACCCTGCTGGTCGACACCTATGACATCGAACAGGGAGTGCGCGCCGCCATCGAGGTTGCGGGCGTTGAGCTCGGTGCCGTTCGCATCGATTCAGGGGACCTGCCTGTCGTCGTCGCTCGGGTGCGTGAACTCCTCGATGAACTCGGCGCCACACACACTCGCATCACCGTCACGAATGACCTCGACGAGTACACGGTTGCGGCACTCTCTGCGTCACCCGTTGATTCATTTGGGGTCGGCACGTCAGTGGTGACCGGCAGCGGTTCACCCGCGATGGGCATGGTGTACAAGCTCGTTGCTCGCACCAACGATTCCGGTGATTGGGTGTCAGTCGCTAAAAAATCACAGGAAAAGACCTCTCTCGGTGGTCGAAAGAGCGCACGACGGTTGTTCAATCATGCGGGCACCGCTCAGGCGGAGCTTGTCTTTTTGGGCGACGGCCCCGGCGGCGAGGTCGAAGGCGAAGCATTCGCCGATCAGTCAAGGGATCTCCTCGTGCCGCTGGTACGGCACGGAGAGGTCGTCCCTGGCCACACCGGCGCCGAAGGTATCGCTGCTGCGCGTGAGCGCCACGCGGCATCGGTGACCGAGCTCCCCCTCGTGGCCATGAGCCTCATGCGGGGAGACCCGGCTATCCCGACCGACTATCGGTCATGACGTCCTTGCTGTCAGTCTTGATCAAACGGACTGCAGGCCACGATTGACTCGTTCACGAACGAAGGTGTCGTCACGCAAGCAACTATTTCCGCATGCCCTCGTAAATACGCTTGCAGTCGGGGCAGACCGGAAACTTCTCCGGATCGCGAGATGGCGTCCACTTCTTGCCGCAGAGCGCACGAACCGGTTTGCCGGTAATCGCTGACTCAACGATCTTGTCTTTTGGCACGTAGTGCGAGAAGCGCTCGTGATCGCCGTCCTCAAGCTGATCTTGCTCAAGCAGTTCCTCAAGCTCACGATCGAGCACATCAACGCCGCCGCCGGTGTCTGACTTGTCACGCGTGAAGATTCCCATGATCCCAGTCTACGGGTCCCCGTACCCTAAGCTGGCGTGGTGATGTTTCGCCGGGTCAGTCAGTTGCTTCTTGGCCTCGTCCTATACGGATTTGCGGCGGCACTGTTGGTACGCGCTGCGCTTGGCGTGGATCCTTGGACCGTCTTCGCGCAGGGTTTGGAGAACGTCACCTCACTCAGCCTCGGTGTGCTCACCGTATTGATTGGCGCTGCGGTGATGATCCTGTGGATTCCGCTCCGCCAAAAGCCGGGCGCTGGCACGCTGCTCAATATTGTGATCATTGGACCGGTTCTCGATCTCGGGCTGTGGTGGTTTGCCACCCCGCCAGAACTGTGGCAGCGCATTCTCATGTTTGCGGGTGGGCTGATCCTCCTCTCGATCGCCACGGGGCTCTACATTGGGAGCCAGTTTGGACCGGGTCCACGCGATGGGCTCATGACCGGACTCACGGCACGCTTCGGGATTCCCACGTGGATCGCTCGCACCACGGTCGAGGTCACGGTGCTCATCACCGGATGGCTCCTCGGCGGTGACGTCTGGTTTGGGACCCTGGCGTTCGCACTCCTCGTCGGGCCGCTGTGCGGCATCACCCTCCCCCTGTTCTCGGTCACCCGCCCACACACAAACACCCGACGACGGCCTGACGCCACCGCGCACCCAAGCGCGGGCACCGAGTGAGCAAAACGAAGCACTGAATCGTCAGTGCGAAATCTGCACCGGTTGGATCGCTCGCCCACTGGGTCACGCGCCTACGCCGCATCAGACCATTGCGCACTGTCCGAAGACGCAGGAGACCTAGTCGAAGGTTTGCGTTGCGGCGAGCAATTCCGGTGATCTGCGGTCGAAGACGGCCCCGCCGAGCGTAATTCCCAGGGCAAGCATGATTCCGCCCCACGCGGAGCCGAACACCAACACCACCATGTTCATCGTGAAGGTGGGATCCGCAATGGCGATCCCGGCACACCAGGCAATCGGCGCAATGCACAGCAGTGCGACGAGCATCGAGAGTGTTTGCGCGAGCCCGGCACCGCCGCCCTGCACCGCCGGCTGCGCAAATGGCGTGTCGCCGGGCCTCGTTGCTGGGTACGGCATCAGGGCAGAGAACACACTCGAGACGCCTGCCGCAGTGAGCAGCACCCCCAGGTTGAGCCCTATCACCGCGGGGAGCACTCGCCAGTCGCCACCGAATGTCACGGAAAGGCTCGACCCGATCACCACAATCGGGAGCCCGATCAGCATCACCGGTGCAAGCCGACCCGCACGGTCATGAGTTCCCTTGGTGCCGCTTGCCACATGGGTCCAGATCGCTGTCGAGTCGAGAGCAACATCGTTGTGCACCGACCATGCGAGGAGCAACAACATTACTGGAACGGGCAGCAGCGCAAGCAACTGCGGGTCGACACCCGCCACCCAGAGTGCAACGAGCATCAGTACCGGGGCGAAGGGAAGAGCAACCAGTGCCACCCGGTAACGCGGGTCTCGACGCCAATACGTCAATGCACGCGCGGCGATGACCTCACGCGGGTGAGCGGGAAAACGCTCAAACATCTCGAGCCCGTCACGGGTGACGCCCGCGGGTTCGGGGCGCTCAATCGTCGTGAGCGACCGCACGACGACCAAGTGCCATGCGGCGATGAGCACCAGAACTGACACGTACACGACAATCAGTGACGGCGTCGCTGCGCTCTCGCCTGAGGCCACTGCGGCACTGAGCCCCACGGCCGGGGCACCAAACGGCGTTGCCCCGAGCACCGAGGCGGCGTCTCGAGTCAGGCTACTCGTGGGCGAACGCAGGGCCTCGGTAAGCACAAACACGAGCACCGGCAAGGCAGCGAGCAGCACCAGCAGCCCAAGCCACCGCAGAAGGGTTGCTGCTCGCCGGGAGACCATCAGCCGAGCAAGTCCGGAGCTCACCCGTACAGATGCGACCGCGAGGAGCAGCATTCCGAGTCCACTCAGGATGGCAATCAGGGGAACCTCAGCCCACTCTGGCCGCAGCACGAACATCATGGTCATCCAGACCAGTAACAGGAGCGCTGGCCAGGTCAGCACGGTGGTAATGAATAGCGCAAATGACACCGACCAGTGCGGGACCGGCGCCTGCGAGAACTGTCGCGGCTCGAGCGTGGATGTGCGAGCGAAAAACGGGACGAACAAGACGGCCAGAAGCACAATCGCAATCACAATGGTGTCGATCAGCGTGCGTTCGCCAGCATTACGTGCCAACCAGTGCGGAAGCCATGCCACTGCGAACGCCGCTACAAGCGCCAGGATGCCAGTGAGGAGTGCGCGAAACACTCGTTTCGGCCCCCCACGGAAGACCGAGACGAGCAGAGCTAGTCGGAGTCGGAAGAGCCGTGCAACCATTCCAGCCCCTTCCCCTCGTCTTGCTGTTCAGAAAGATGCCGAAACCGTTCTTCAAGGCTCACACCGTCACGCACCTCATCGACGGTGCCCTGCGCCACGATTGAACCGTCCACGATCACCACCACATGGTCACAGATACGCTGAATCAGATCGAGACTGTGGCTCGACATGATGACGCTTCCGCCACCTGCAACATATTTTTCGAGGATCTCGGTGACATTCGATGCGGAAACCGGGTCGATCGTTTCATACGGTTCATCCAGCATCAATACATCTGGCGAATGGATCATTGAGCAGGCAAGCCCAATCTTCTTTTGCATACCCGCGGAGTAATCAGAAACCGGGCGATCGAGGGCAGATTCAAGCGCAAATGCTTTCGCAAGTTCCGTTGCACGCTGCGCGACCGTTTCACGGTTCAACCCCTGTAATACGCCTGCGTAATAGAGGAGCTGACCGCCGGTGAGCCGGTCAAAGAGACGCAGGCGGTCTGGCAGGCTACCGATCACTCGCTTCGCTGCCGGGCCGTCACGCCACACGTCGATGTCTCCCACAGTGACACGACCAGAAGTCGGGCGGTTCAGCCCGCTGACCATGGACAGCACCGTGGTCTTTCCAGCACCGTTGGGGCCAACGACACCGGTCAGTGACCCTGCGTGAACCTCAAATGATACGTCCGCGGCAGCAAGGACCTGACCATAGCTCTTGGTCAGTGATTCTGCTCGCAACACGACCGGGTTGGCTGCTGCACGCACTGCCCGCTCACGAGCTCTCGCAACAGAAGGCACTGGCACCTCAACCCGTTGAGCCGTTCGCTTTGGCTCATCGTCGCCGGGTGGAGGTTGGGACCCCGCTTCTGAAGTCTTCGTTTCCGCCGCTGATGCTGCGGTTGGCACGTTTGAAGTCTCCGTTCCCGCAGCCGATGCCGCGGTTCGCACGTCTGAAGCCTCTGTTTCAGGAGCTAATGCTGCGGTTCGCACGTCCGCAGGTTCTCCTCCGGGTACCGGCGCCGTTTCCGACCCGGATTGAGCCGGGTCGCTGCTGGGCTCAGGTTTCGTTTCGCCCGCCTCAGAGCTCAACCCTTCTGGCACGAATCGGGGGCGCGGAGCCCTACGGTTCACGGTTCGGGGCGGCCGTTGCTGCGCCGTTTCCGCGGTCGCAGAAGAAGCAGAGCGATCCGCGCTGGGCTCTTCTTCTGGCAAGGATTTCGGCACGACTACAAACCTATCAAACGACGGCGCCTTCTGACCGGTCAGAAAAGTCAGGCAGAATAGGTTTGTGACTTCCGATTCCAAACGGCCTCGCGCGGCGCAGCGTGCGGCAGCGTTTCGTTCCCTTCGGCTGCTCACCCTTCGTGATTTGAAGGTTCGTTACTCCACATCTTTGCTCGGATATCTGTGGTCAATCCTCGATCCACTCGTCATGAGCCTCATCTACTGGTTCATTTTCACGCAGCTGATGAGCCGTTCCATTGGCGAGGCGCCCTACATAGTGTTCTTGCTGTGCGCAATGTTGCCCTGGGTGTGGTTTAACGGCGCAGTCGGTGATTCGACACGGGCATTTCTCCGAGATGTGAAGCTGGTTCGGTCAGTGGCGCTGCCTCGCTGGGTGTGGGTTGCGCGCATCGTGTGCGCCAAGGGCATTGAATTCCTTTTGAGCTTGCCCGTGCTGGTTGCGTTCGCGATCGTCAACGGCGCGACCGTGAACTGGCTCATCGTGCTCTACCCACTCGCCATCGTGCTGATGGGCGCGCTCGTGCTCGGTGTTGGGCTCATTATCGCCCCGCTGGTGGTGTTCTTTCGCGACCTCGAACGAGCCACCAAGCTCGTTCTCCGGGTGTTGTTCTACGCGTCTCCCGTGATTTACGGGGTCAGCGATCTGCCTGAGGTGGCCGCTCCCCTCGCGTGGCTCAATCCCCTTTCAGGCATCTTCTCGCTATTCCGTGCAGGGTTCTTCCCCGATCAACTGAACTGGGCGTTGGTCGGAGTCTCCACCGCTCTGACCGTCGTGACGTTACTCGTTGGCATCGTCGTTTTTCGTCGCTCCGTGGGTGGCGTTTTGAAGGAGCTGTGATCATGGCACACGGTCAGCACCGAGATGCTCAGCATCCTGACGACATCATCACCGTGAGCGACCTTGGGGTGAGATTCAAACGCAATCGCGGGTCGCGTCGAAGCTTCAAGGATCTGTTCTCATCGAAGCGGCGTCGGAGTCGCGCGGGCGAGTTTTGGCCCTTGCGCCACGTGAGTTTTTCGGTGAAACGTGGTGAGGCGATTGGCGTTGTGGGGCGAAACGGCCAGGGCAAGTCGACGCTGCTCAAGTTGGTCGCAGGAGTGCTCCTTCCGGACGAAGGTTCGGTCACCGTGCGGGGTGGCGTCGCACCGCTCATTGAACTCACCGGAGGGTTCGCTGGTGACCTCACCGTCCGTGACAATATTCATCTGACCGCAGGTATGCACGGCCTCACGAGACGTGAGATCGCGGCCCGCTTTGACACGATCGTAAATTTTGCCGAGGCAGCTGATGTGCTCGACACGCCATTTAAACATCTGTCAAGCGGGATGAAGGTTCGCGTGGCCTTCGCCGTCGTGTCACAACTCGATGAGCCGGTGCTCCTGGTTGATGAGGTACTTGCAGTGGGTGACAAAGCGTTTCGAAAGAAATGCTACGCCCGTATTGACGAACTGCTCGGCGAAGGCAAAACTCTGTTCCTCGTGTCGCATAACGAACGCGATCTTCGCAGGTTCTGTTCACGCGGTCTCTATCTTGATCGCGGATCGCTGCAATTTGATGGACCCGTTGAAGAAGCGTTAGCTCGCTACAACGCCGACCACAACGAGGGTTAACTCGTCGAGATCGATTTGCGGTCCTCCGCGCGGCTGATGAGCGTGCCAATCGCTTCGTGGAATCTACGGGTTGGTGCACCTTGGCTCGTATCACCGAAATAATGCGTTGACCATGTTCCCAGGCGTTCACGTGCGGCATCGTCTTCAATGACCGATTGCAGCACCGCGTCGATGCGGTCAACGTCGGCTTCGGTGAGCCACTCGCACACGCTCAAGTACCCGCCTTCATCGACTTCAGCATCAGGTGAGGCAGGCCGAGTGACCATCAGCGGTTTGCCGGTAGCGAGCCGGTCATACACCATCGCTGAGATGTCGCAGATAGCGACATCAGGCACCCGCAATTGCCATCCGAGCACGGGGGCCGTGTCATACACGTGTTTCGCTCCGGGATCGCGCTCATTCGCCGCCCGAATTGCGGCAATGATGCGCTGATTGGCAGCACCAAATTCAGGGCTGACCACGCCACTGCGCGGATGCGGCCGATAGACCACTCGGTGCCGCCCTGACGCCAGCAAGTGCTGCACCAGCCGCTCACCGTGAGTGAGCACCGAGCCGTAACTCGCCGCGGGACGGTCCCCCTCCCAGGTCGGCGCGTACAACACGACCGTGCGACCGTCGCGTGAGAATGGTGGCTCCCCCGTGAGATGATCCGTTTGCGGCCGACCAATCGCGAAGGTTCGTGTGTCCAAGTCATAGTCCCAGAGGGCTTTGCTCAGGCGTGCGCGTGCTGCATCGCCCGCGACAAACGCGTGGTCGTAGCACTTGAACTGATTGCTCGTCATGTACATTTTGTCGCTCTCGCCGTGATTGATGAACACGTGCCACCGTTCGCCGTAGCGCATCATCTGAAAGTTCCTGGTGTTCTGGTTGACGTACAGCACCACCTCCAGGGGTTGTTGCTGCACGAGTTTCTCCAGATCAGTCACTTTCTGGGCAAACGCCACCGGAAGTCCGCTCTCTTCCATCAGGAGTTTGGCGCCGGCCGGGTTTCGCGCGATCAGGAGCACCGGGTACGTCTGTGAAAGTTCAGCAAGCGGCGCATACCACTGCCGCATTTGGTAGATATTGACGTCACTGTCGGCGAAGTACACGCCCACACGATAGGTCTGTTCAGACAATGGGCCTCGTTGAGCAATGAGTTCACGGACCCCAAAGAGTGCACGCCGGCCCTTGACGACTTTTCTGACCAGACGCTTTGCCCGCTTCACGTCCTTCGCAATCTGCATACATCAAGCCTATTCGAGTGAGGGCGTGGCAGAATGACGGGGTGAGTGTGACCCTACCCGTGCTGTCCCCGCTCCCCGGTGTCAGCTACGTCATGCCGGTGCTCAACGAAGAGGGGTACCTCGAAGAGGCGGTGCGCACGATCCTCGCACAGGAGTATGCCGGCGAAAAGGAGATCGTGCTGGCGCTTGGCCCGTCAACCGATCGCAGCACCGCTATTGCCGAACGTATCGCCGCTCACGATGCTCGCGTGCGGCTCGTGTCAAACCCTGCCAGGGATATTCCGATTGGCCTGAATCTCGCGATCGCCGCAAGCACGCATCCGGTGGTCATCCGCGTGGATGCGCACAGCACCCTCACCCCCGATTACACCAGTCGTGGAATCGAAGCCCTGCGTACCAGAGGCGCCGCGAACGTTGGCGGGGTGATGCGCGCCGAAGGCCACGGACGGGTGCAACGTGCCATTGCCGCGGCGTATAACAGCCCCTACGGGCTCGGCGGAGGCGCCTACCACGGCGACGGTACACCCGGTCCCGCTGAGAGCGCCTATCTGGGTATTTTTCGCCGCGAAGTTCTCGAGGCCGTTGGCGGCTACGACGAAAGCATCCGACGCGGGGAAGATTGGGAGCTCAACCTTCGCATTCGCCGTGCGGGCGGGCTGGTGTGGTTTGAACCTGCCTTAGGGGTGACCTACTGGCCCAGGGCCAGCCTCAGCGACCTTGCCAAACAATTCTTCGCAACCGGGGCGTGGCGGGCTGTGCTCGTGCGTCGCTCTCCCCGAGACACGCCCTGGCGGTTTTTTGTTCCGGGTGCCCTGGTGCTGTGTCTGGCAGCGAGCCTCCTCGTGCTCTGCCTGCAGGGTGTCAGCGTGCTGAGTTCGCCGTGGTGGTCCCTGGCGTATCTGGTTCCTGTGATGTATCTGGTCGGGGTGCTCTTTGCCTGTACCAGACTCCCTGGGCTTCGCGGGCTGGCGGAGCGTGCCACGGGTCTTGCGGCCTTGGTCACCATGCATGTGACCTGGGGCACTGGGTTCCTCGTGGGCCTCTGCGGAGGCGCGCAGCGCACGGTCGACCGTTCGCGGGTCTAACTCGTATCACCTCGCACGGCAGACCCCGCCGCTGTGACGTTCCTAAACCATCGCCGAAACAGACCGGGCGTCACTGACCCTGCGAGAACGCATTCCGTTCGAGTAACGCGTCAACGACCCGCCGCGCCGCATGGCCATCATCGTGAGGCACAAAGTCGTTGCACCATTCTGCATACCGTTCGTCGAGCGGGAGTCCGGTGTGTGCCACCCGCACGACCTCATCAATGGTCGTAGCCAGCGGCCCCGGAGCACGTGCCACAAAGTCAAAGGTAAAGCCGCGCTCACGATCTCGATACTGCGCAAGATCAGGAACATAAAACATCATCGGCACTCGTGCAACAGCCGCGTCAAACATGACTGACGAATAGTCGGTGACAAGAAGATCCGCAGCAAGGATCACATCGTTCACGTCGGGATGCGCCGTCGCATCGACGACCCGGGGATCCATGCCGAGCCGGATCCCTCCGCTCCTGGTGTGCCCGCGGACGACCACGATCCACTCGTCACCGAGCTGCGCAGCAAGCGTGTGCACATCGAGCGTGTCCATCAGTTCGCCTTCCGCACGCCAGGTGGGCACATATGCGAGCACCCGTGCCTCTGGATTGATTCCCAGCGACCGTTTGGCTGCGGCCACGGTCAGATCCATGCGCTTCTCACCGACGACTGCGTCTGCGAGCCGATCATCACGCGGGTAACCAAGTTCGAGCACTTCCCCGCGGAAGGCATAGCTCGACCTGAACTGCGCGGTCGAATGGGGATTTTGTGAGAGGAGCAGGCTCCAGCGGCGACTCTCTCTATGCACCGCGAGCCGAGTACGTACACTCGTCTTGCTCCGTGCAAGCGCGAGACGCTTCAGCATGGTGCCGTGCCAGGTCTGCAAAACGGTCTGATGTCGTCCTCTGCGAAACCCATAGCGCAACCAGTCGTTGACGATGAGCAGCCGCGCACGGCGACGAGCAGCGAACCAGTCGGGCGAACCGACAAGCAGCGCCGTCGCCCCCTCTGGCACCTCGATTCGCTCGCTCGTCACACTCCAGTAGCGAGGCCGGTCGGGGAACCGCTTCGCGATTTCCCTATCAAGGGCGAGCGGGTTGCAGCTGACCTGTTTGCCATAGAAACTCTCAAAGAATATTGCGTCGTCAGGGATGCGTGCGTGGTCGGGCAGCGAAAGTCGACGGATCTCAGTGATCACTCGGCGTGCAGCTCCGCCTTCCGGGTAGGCGTGAAATCGCCTCGCCAACGACCGCGCATCGGCCTGGGCAAGCTGGCAGGCAATGCTCCCCTCCGTCAGCACGTGCTCCAGCCGTTCGAGGGCGTCCTGCCAATGCGTGTGTACCCTGCCTGCGGCGGTTACTTCCAGCGGTTCGTAGAGTCCCCGCCGCAAGGAGTATTGCTCCAGGTCTGGCGCGAACCACACGATGGGGCGATGTAAGAGCGAGAAGTCAATCGCGATCGACGAGTAATCGGTGATGATGCTGTCGAACGCACCGAGGAGCGGAGTGATGTCGTGCACGAGATCTGCGCCCAAGAGGTGCACGCGTTCTCCGAGCGCCTCATGATAGGCAGCTCCGCCAAGGGGATGCGATCGAATGAATAAATGTGCCCCGACCCGTTCGAGCGTGTCGTGTATCTGAGCGATCTCCTGGGCTATGGGCACCGCGGGGTCTGGGTCACCGTCGCGCCACGTTGGCGCGTAGAGCACCAGCTTCGCACTGCCTCCGGCATCGAGCCGAAAGAGCCGCAGCACGTCCTCGCGAGCAGCTTGGGCGAGCGATGGGTGCTTCGCTTGTTCACACAGCACATCGTCACGCGGGTCACCGAGCACGCGCACCCGTCCCGGATCTACGCGATAGGCAGATCTCAGTCGCTCAGCTGAAAGAATCGACCCTGCGACGATGAGTGAGAGTTGTGTGGTACCTGCGAGGTACATACGACGAAGCAGAGCGCGTACCGGCGCAGGACCTCGCACCTGTGTGGTCACCAAGGAATCGAGATGTAGCTTCTTCAGGGGCGCGCCGTGGATCAGGTTCACGACGTGACCGCCAAAGATGCCAAACCGGTTGACGTCTCCGAGCCCGTGCGTGATGATCACTTGGCCAGCACGGAGCGTGATCCAGAATCCGGCCCACCCTCTGCGAAGGATCGCCTCGAACCCTTCCGCTCGCGCAAGCGAGGCCTCCGCCTCATCGCCTGCGATCCAGACGATTCGTGCATCAGCGTCGTCGGCGCGGAGCGCCCGGGCCACGGCGAGCGCTCCTTCGCCAAAGCCGATGCCGCTGCCGAACACCCAGAGGTGTGGGAGTCGAGGGACCCACCACGACAGGAGCCAGGCCAGCGCATACTTCGGCGCTGCGAGGAGCTTGCCGAAGTTGCCGCTCGCGAAATGGAATCGCTGGCCAGTCACCCAGCTACTCTAAGGCATGTGTCTCTGGCTTGGGTTGCGACCCAGCAACGAGTCGCCACCTACCACTCCAACGTTCCCAGAGTGACCGTAAGCTGGCCGGGCACACCGCCTCGCGAGTAATCGAGGGTCACTTCGTCGCCGCCTTCGTGCATACGGATCAATGCTGACACGGTGGTACCCGAATCGGCAGGAATACCGTTCACACCAGTGATCACATCACCCACACGCAAACCGGCCTCCTCCGCGGGCCCACCCTGGTTCACGTCAGTAACGAGACCGCCAGCGACATTTCGGTCTTCGTCCGTGTCGGCGGTTGAATCGCCAATGCTGATTCCGAGCAGGCCGTGCGAGGGTCGTTCACCGGCAATGATCGAATCTGCAACCCGTGTGACCATGTTGACGGGGATCGCGAAGCCGAGTCCGTCGCTGCCCGCTGTGCTCGCATCGGCTCCGTTTGAAGCGATCGCTACGTTGATACCGATGAGCTCCGCGTTGGCATTGAGCAGCGCTCCGCCAGAGTTTCCGGGATTGATTGAAGCGTCGGTTTGGATAACGGGCAACGTGACGCGGGTAGCTCCTGTTGGTGCCTGTTGTTGGCGTTCTGGCGCTTCATTCGGATTCCCGAAACGGAACCACGGGAATCCTTCGTCTTGACTTGGTTCGTCATCTGGAACTTCATCCTGCTGCTCGGGAATAATCGGGCTGCCTACGGAAATACCTCGATGGAGCGCACTCACCACTCCGCTGGTGACGGTGTTCGAAAGGTTCAGTGGCGCACCAATTGCGACCGTCAAGTCGCCCACGTGAATATCGTCAGCGTTTGCGAGTGGCACGGGCACGAGATTCTCTGCTTCGACTTTCACCACCGCAAGGTCGGCAAACGGGTCGGTGCCAACGAGGGTGCCGTCAAGGATGCGACCGTCGCTCAACCACACGCGAATCTCAGGGTCTGTGCCGGCTTGGCCGTCGAGGGTAACCACGTGAGCGTTGGTCACGATATACCCGTCTTCGCTATAGATGACCCCAGAGCCGGAGCCCGCTGCGGTACGGCTCGACACCTCGAGGGTGACGACGCTCGGCGTCGCTGCCGCAGCCACACCGGACACCACGGTGGCAGTATCGGGGTTATTGAGGGTGATCGTGCCGCCGGTGCTCGGCTGAATGATTGCCGCAGGCTGATTCGCCATAACAAGCGCCGATGCACCGCCGCCAACCACGCCACCGACCACCGCGCCAATGGCAATACCGGCGATCAGCATTCCGGCACGAGACTTCTGAGACGAAGCTGCCGCGCTTGACGGGATGTGCTGTGCCTGAGGAGGCTGAGGGGTCTGAGGAGTCTGAGGGGCTGGCATCCCAAACGCATTCTGAGGTGTCGGCGCACCATAGTATGGCGGGACTGCGCCACCGGAGGTGACGGGAGCCTCTGGCAAAGGCGTCGTCGGCTGGGTTGGGTACTCCGGCTGGGTTGTAGCCCCTGTAGCTTGTTGCGCCGTATGGGTACTCGACGGCGTCTCCTGCG
>CAZJOZ010000021.1:21012-24535 GCA_964547775.1 uncultured Leucobacter sp. | reverse complement strand
ACGTCGAAGCTGACATAGACGTCGAACCAGTGGTCGCGGTATCCGTGTCAGTCGCGGTCGCCGGAAGCTGGACAGTGGGTGGCAACAACGCCCGGCGTTCGTATGCGAGGCTCACCAATACCGAAATGATGGTCGCAGTAACGACCGCGGTCAGGACCATGCCAAGGACCTGCGCGATACCCAGACTGAACGCCGCGACAAACGGCGAAGCGTCTACCGCAATCTCATCGCTGATGACGGTGGGCAGGATCGCGACGATGAAGAGCACGAGAGACACGACGCCGGCAATGATCAGAATCACCACGACGGTAAGCAGCAGACGCACCGATGCCCAACCTCTGGTGAGGCGCCAGCTCAGCCGCATCGCAGCACCGCCAGTTGCCTCGGTTGCAGCAAAGATCGGCAGGCTGAGCGCGAACCGCAGATTCAGGAACGCGAGTATCAGGAGAAACGCGGTCCATGCCGTGGCACTCGCCGGTGACTTCAGCAGCTCTCCGGAAATGAAGGAAGGCACCGCAATGCCCTGAGAAAGCACGGACACGAAACCGAACCCGCTCAGTGGAACGATGAGAAAGAGATACCAGAACAGAGCAGCTGAAGATGGTCTCCACAGCTTCCGCACAATCGTCAACAGGTCAGCGCCAATGGTACGGAAACGTACCGGCCGCCCCGTGCGTGCACGCATGAGCAGTTGAACGAGCACCGCAAACTGCAGAGAAATCAGCCAGAATGCCAATACCAGAATGACGATCAACAGGGTCAGTGACAGACCGATTCCGCTCGTGACCGTGAGTGTGCCGAGATCCAGAGCCAGCATGCCATTGGCGCGAAGTGCCTCAGTAAATAACCAGCTGAGAAGCGGCGTAGCGAGCAACAGCATGATGAGCTGCAGGGCGATCGCCGTTGCGATCAACCGAGTTCCAGCGGTTCGAACTGTGCTCCAGGCGGTACGCAGCAGTGCGAAAGGCGAAATGCGGTGCATTTCTCGATCCTATGGCACCGCTGTGTTCGAGGGTATCGTAGGGTCATGCGCCCTTCTTTTCAGGAGATCGCGCCAGAAGCAGGGAAGGACGCCGACGGAGGCTCCTCACATGACGAATCTTGAACCCCACCCAGATCTCGCAGTGCTGGAATCTGGCCAGCCGTGCGTCGATGTCGACGTGCTGGAACCACGATTGGTGCCGCTCGGTGGGCCGAGAGCGATGACGGTGTACCGCACCTTGCCGCAGCGCACGAGACCGCTGATTGGTGCGTGGTGTTTTCTTGACCACTATGGCCCGGACGACGTGTCAGAGACCGGCGGCATGCGGGTGCCGCGTCACCCGCACACCGGGCTTGCAACGGTTTCGTGGCTGTTTACCGGCAGAGTGAATCACCTCGACTCGAATGGGGTGCGGGCAACCGTTGAGCCCGGCGAGCTGAATTTGATGATCGCAGGCCGAGGCATCACCCACCAGGAGATCAGTGATGTGTCGACGACGGTGCTCCACGGGGTGCAGCTCTGGTACGCGATGCCAGCGGCGACTCGATTCAGCGGTCATCGTTTCGCGCACTACGTGCCCGACCCGATTCAGGCTGAAGGTGTGACCGCACGCGTGTTTATCGGTGAACTGCTCGGATCCCGCTCACCCGTAGACACGGGCACCACAGCCCTGCTCGGTGCGGAACTCCTGCTTGATCCCGGAGCGACGGTTCATCTCGACGTTTGCCGTGACTTCGAATACGCGCTGTTAGCGGAATCTGCGGATGTGCGGGTGAATGGCTCGCTGGTTCCACATCGGTCCCTCGGCTACGTGCCGACCGGGTCCGACCGTGTGACCGTTTCAGTCGGCGATGCCGGGGGCAGGATCATCATGCTCGGAGGGCTGCCGTTTGACGAGTCCATCGTGATGTGGTGGAACTTCATAGGCCGCTCACACGAGGAAATTGTGGAGTTCCGTCGCCGATACCAGGCGGAGCTCGGGTTTGAACCTTGGCAGGAGGAAGACCTTGGCAAGCCTGAACTGTTCGGTCCGTACCCCGCAGGGGAGCCCACCCCATTGCCTGCTCCAACGATGCCATCATCGCGGCTGAGACCGCGTTCACGTTGAGAACGTTCCTGAGCTGACGTTGGCTGCGGGGGCAAGTGTGCGGGATTGTTCACCCACAGGAAGGAGACGGAGACACCATGAATGACCAACGGTACATCGTGCGTCACGAGCCAGCAGTAATGAGATTTGCGCTGGTCGATCGTGGTGATAGCGGTGCTGACGACGGCAATATTGACGGCAATATTGACGGCAATGGTACTGGCGGCGGCGCGACTGCTGACACCGTGATTGGCGAGGAACGTTATCTCGACCTCCGAGTTCTCGCCGACGGCGCCCTCGTTCCTGGCGCTGCCGATTCCCATGAGGAGGGTGCGGACGCTGCTCCGGACGGTGGAAATGATCGAATCATGTTTCACACCGAGGTGGACGAAGCCTACGGTGGCCAGGGACTTGCTTCGAAGCTCGTGGGTGTTGCGGTGATCGAAACTATTGCCGCGGGCTATCGTGTCGTACCGGTATGTCCCTATGTTGCGTCGTGGTTGCGCAAGCATCCGGAGCACAGCGATCACGTGGTGGCCCCCACCGCAGCACACCTGCAGGCGGTGCGAGACCGGCATTGAGCCCTCGTCATGACCTCAGATTTGACCGGGGCGGTGCGGCACTCGGAGCACTGCGCTCGGAGGCGCGGCGTGGTGTGGTGCTCGGAGGTGCGGTGCGGTGTTGCGCTCGGTGCGGCGCTGTGTTAGGCGACGGCTTCCTCGCGCCACCCGGTGGAGATGTCGACCCACCCCTCGGCAGCACTAAGGTGTTCAAGCTCTGAAGTCGCGATGTGCACGGCCGACGTAGGAGTGCCAGCTGCAGGATAGACAGACTCGAAGCGGCGGAGTGACTCATCAAGAAAGACTCGAGTGCCTTCTGGGTTTGCGAAGGGACACACGCCGCCAATGGGATGCCCCGACAGCGATGCCACGTCGTCGCTCTGCAGCATGCGAGGCTTGCCCCCAAAGCGCCGCTTGAATTGCCCGCTGTTGACCTTCGCGTCCCCCGCAGCAACGATCAGAACCGCCCGGCTCGCATCTTCAGGGTCGTAGAATCCCAACGTTTTGGCGATGCGTGCAGGCTCGGTGCCGACCTTCTCCGCCGCGAGCTCAACCGTGGCGCTTGACTCGCTGAACTCCAGGATCTCGCCAGACCATCCCCGTGACTGCAGATACGTGCGTACCGCATCAACGCTCATTACTGTGCTCCTTCGCTGTTGTTCGTCATGCGCCATTGGCGGAACATTGCGCCCGCGCCGCCTGTTGCGGGTGGCTCGTGGCTCCCACCACACCTTAGCGTTTCGTGGAATCTGACAACGAATCTGACCGGAGCGGAAGGGTTGGACCGGAGAGTGCGGCTGGGCGGGACCGGGGCGCGAAGCTGGGCCGGACCGGGGCGCGAATCTGACCGGAGCGGGCTGGTGCGGATCGCGGGGCTGGACCGGAGCGGGCTGG
>CAZJOZ010000021.1:0-20912 GCA_964547775.1 uncultured Leucobacter sp. | reverse complement strand
GGATCGCGGGGCTGGACCGGAGCGGGCTGGTGCTGGGCGCGATACCGTCAGCCTTCGTGATCAGCAGGAACGACGCGATAACAACGACGCCGACGACAACAACGACGCCGACGACAACAACGACAACAACGACGCCGACAACAACGACGACGATCGGCGACTTGAAGTCGTGGAACAGGCGGAAACGAGCATCTACTCGCCGAAAATGCGTGAGCTTGCGTTGTGCGGAGCGTTACCTCGCCGATTGCGCGTGAGTTTGCGTTGTGCGGAGCGGTTTCTGGCCGATTGCGCGTGAGCGTGTACTTGCGTCACTAAAACAGGCGATCCGACTCGTCAGCCGGCGGCTCCTCAAGCGTCAGGAGTGCGCGTTTTCGTTCGAGGCCTCCTGCGTAGCCGGTGAGCGACCCGTCGGTACCTACCACTCGGTGACACGGAATGAGGATGCACAGCGGATTGCGTCCTACGGCCTGACCAATTCGCTGAGACAGGTGGGTGTTTCCAAACTCGCGAGCGAGGTCACCGTAGCTGATCGTCGTCCCATAAGGAATGGCGCGGAGTCGCTCCCACACTCGGGTGGAGAATGCGTCGCCGTGGGTGAGAAGTGGAACACCAAATTCACGGCGATGTCCTGTCAGGTACTCCCGCACTTCCGTTGCCGCGGAGCTCAACAGAGGATCCGCGTCGAGAGGGACCTCCTCGCCGAGCATTGCTGCCGATGGTGGGTGTCGATGATCCTCGAAAAAGAGACCGGTCAATGACGATGCGTCTGCAACCAATTGGAGGCGCCCGATGCTGGTGTTTACATACGCGTGACGTCTCACGCCGACAGCATAGCGTTCAGCTTCGCTGATGCCCACCCCTAGTCAGGTCGGCCTTCCTCAAGAACAATGGATCATGTCAGCAAGAAATGACGCAACCTTCGGTGATGTCTGCTGACAGAAAGGTGAATCATGGCCAAGCGCATCGCGATTAACGGGTTCGGACGAATCGGCAGGGGAGTGCTCCGTGTGATCCTTGAACGCAATCTCGACCTTGACGTCGTTGCGGTGAATGATCTCACGGATGGCCGAACACTTGCCCATCTGCTTGAGTGGGACAGCGTATACGGGCGACTCGGGCACGAGGTAACCTTCGAAAATGACACCCTGCTCGTGGCAGGACGAAGCATCACCGTCTGTGCGGAACCCGATCCTGCGATGCTCCCGTGGGGCGAGCTAGGCGTTGATGCGGTGCTGGAATCCACGGGCAGATTTACTGATGCCGACGATGCGAGGAAGCACCTTTACGCCGGAGCCAAGCGGGTGCTGGTAAGTGCGCCAGCAACGAACGCCGACCTGACGGTGGTGGTGGGAGTGAACGATCACCTGTATGACCCAAACCAGCATGCGATTGTGTCGAACGCCTCGTGCACGACGAACGCATTCGCGCCGCTCGCGCAGGTGCTCGATGAGCTCGCGGGCATTCGACAGGGGTTTATGACGACGGTCCACGCTTATACCCAGGATCAAAATCTGATCGATGGCCCTCACAAAGACCGACGGAGGGCCAGAGCCGCTGCACTCAATATTGTTCCGACATCAACCGGCGCGGCGAAAGCAATCGGGCTTGTGTTACCGAAGCTTGACGGAAAGTTGTCCGGCACCTCCATTCGAGTTCCGGTGCCGGTCGGATCGATCGTGGAGTTGAACGCTGAAGTGTCGCGCGAGGTGACTCGCGATGAGGTGTTACAGGCGTACCGCGATGCGGCGGCTGGTCCGCTGGCCGGCATCCTCGAATTCACCGAGGATCCGCTGGTGTCGTCGGACATCGTCGGGAACCCACACTCATCGATCTTTGATTCGGAGCTGACTCAGATTCAAGGTACCCACGTCAAAGTGGTCACGTGGTACGACAACGAATGGGGGTTTTCAAATCGCGCAGCGGAAATGCTTGGCGTGCTCGCAGGCAGCGGTGAAACCGACGGGTCAATCGCTGACCCCGAGCGCAGCTCTGGTCTCAATCGACCCGCTAATGCGTAGCGCCGGTGGGAGCTCGTGCCCGTGAATGTGGCTACCGGTGATTCGTTTGCCTTCTTGATCGGTGGCTCTTCCCGTGATAGCCTGTAAGGCCCGGTTGAACCGGGAATACGTTGATAATTCCACAGTGTGTGAGGTAAAAAGACCTACGTAACACCCTTCGCTGTGCCGCGCGTGAAGATTCGCTGCGCGCCGCGTGAAGATCGGTGTTTCGTGCCAAGGGGCCGATCGGTTTCGACACGTCGTTTTGAGACGGTGGGAAGCGGGTCGAGGAGGCGAAGTTATCTCGTAAACGCTCTTCGCAACCTATAGGTGCCAACGCAAAGCGCACCGACTTCGCTCTCGCTGCCTAAGCGCGAGACCGAGTCCGTCAGTCCGGGTTAGCCCTCGCCCCGGGTTCTGGCGTCATTAAGAGGGCTTGCTTACGCGTCGTGTTTCAGGGCGCGTAGGGACTTTTCCTGAGACTGGGCCTGTCGTCCTAGATGTTCGTGACAAAGGACGGGGCCGAGGAGAACGCATCCACGAACTACACCCGTAGAAGACATCGAATCAACGAAGTGGACAGGGGTTCAATTCCCCTCGGCTCCACCGGTCTTTCTCCTCACACACTGCTGGATCTCAGCGCGCCGCTCCCTGCCGGGTCAGCGCAGATGGAATCCCTGCGACTCGAAAATAAGGGCGAGCACGTGGCGATCCTCGGCGTGCATGACGCTCTCAACGAATCGCCTCAGCCCGCGTTCGAGGGTGATCTCACCGCCGCTGCCAGCTACCTTATGCATGATGGCAACGAGGGTACGTGGTGCGAGCACAGCCTCGTCGAGCCCCGGTCGCCCATCGATTTCTCGCTCAGTACTGACGAACTCGGAGAACCCCGCGTCTTGAGACCCGGCAAACACCTGCTGACTGATGAACGCAGCTCGTGCAACTCGCATCACCTCATCTGGGCTGAGGTGCGAGGGGAGCGCTCCGCGGGCATCGACGATTGCGGCTGCGGCTAACAACGCATTCTCGGCCGGAAATGCGTCAAACGGAAGGCCTGTGTCGGGGTAGCGCACGCGGTACCCGTTCGCGCCAAACCTGTTCACAAGCTCGGCGCTCATGCGGTCAATGCCGCGATAGCGATGCGGGGTGTGCTCGTTCGCCGTCGCGATGACGGCAAAGCCGGGTGCAATGGTGACCTCGCGGCCTTGATGTTCTTGCACACCGAATCGGTCGCCGGGCCGCAACTGCAGAATACGGTTGAGCCTTTTCAAGAACTCCGCAGGCATGGCATTGATTTCATCGAGGATCACCGGCCGGCCCTCGATCATTCCGCGCAGAAGTGGACCGGGAACGAAGATACTCACCGTCGCGCCGTTCTCCGCGCGTAACTCGTGAGAACCAATGACTTGCCCACTGGTGATGTCCCCGTAGCCGGACACGAGCTCGGGCTCGGCATGAAACACGTGGCGTGACAGATATTCAGCCAGTGCGGTCTTTGCGCCACCGGTCTCGCCGATGAGGAGCACTGGGTCACCACGCAGCAGAGCGGGGCGTGCTTCCGCAATGATTTCACGCATTTGGGTGGTGAGGAGGAGGCCTCCTCGCAGTTGTGTTCGGGCCTCACGGAGCCGCAGCGTGCCGAGCGTTTCCAGGATGCCGTCCCGCCGAGTGGCGCTCGTGACCTGTGGCCACCATTCTTCTGGAGCTACGGTGTTGCGGAGGGCATGGACTTGCGTTCGCTCTACGGCCGTCATTTCACGATCAGCGGCCACTGCCGCAGCGACGATAGCCGCGGCCTCTTCGTGAGCGCGCTGCAGTTCGCCTGCCTCACGATGGGCCTGAAGGGCAAGCCGAATGATGGTGGCTCGTTCGGTGAAGTGAGCACGAATCGTCGCGTCTGAACGTGGATCTGCGCGCAGTTGTTCGAGTCGACCGGTGAGGCGGTCGCGTTCCGTGAGAAGTGCCGAGTGAGAGCGCGTGGTTGGCGGTGTGTGGCGCAGCGCAAGACGCACTCGACGCAGTTCGTCGATGCAGTCGCTGGCCTCTGCAATGACTGGGTCGGCATCGAAGGGCAGCATGCGAGTCACGCTACCACGGGGGAGTGGCAGAGCTTGAAGCTCCCGACCCGGACTCGTGGCCTCGAACCAAAGCACGGCATGGTCTGAGGGAAAGCGCAGCGGCCTCCGATTGACGCAGCGGTCTACAGTGGGAAGTATGAGCAGGCTCCCTGACACGCTTCGTGCTGTCGGCGCAGTGCTGGGATATTCCGTCATCATCACTGACGATGACACGTGGCATCGAGACGAGCGTGGTCTCCGTGTTGGTCTCGGTTGGTACACGGTTCGAGGTCATTCAGAGGCTGAGGCCGTCGCGCTCGCAGCGCTGCACTTGTGGGAGGGTCCGAGAAGTGAGGCGCGAGAACCTGAGCGCGCGGCACGAATCCGCTCGCTGTCTGTGGCCAGGCCGGAAGCACTGCCGCTCATTCAATCGGTTGTTCGATTACAGGCGAGGGCAGAACTGCTGAGCGCCATGCCTGGGTTACGAGATTCTCTTGATGCGGCACTGCGTCGAGCGCTGCCCTCCTCGATCGAAACCCTGCCTCGACACATGCAGTGGGTGACGCAGATATGGCTTCATGCTTTGGGCGTCTCGGGAGCACCTTCTCCTGCGGTGGCGCACGAGTGGGACGCACTCATGCACACCCGTGAGGGCATCGACGATCCACTTCGTCGAGTGCTCGCACGAGACCCGCGGATCACCGCATTGCGCAGCATGCAGCGGGCCCTCACCCTGCTTCTGCCGCCATACGAGCGGCTCCTTGCAAGAGACCGTGACGATCGAGGGCTCACGAGCGTAGGGCTCGGCGTGTCCGATGAGCGCTCGGAAGCCGTCGTCGAACGGTCAGACACCGCGGTCGACCGGACAACCGAGGTGCAAGATCCGGAGGACCCAACCGACGAATCGACCGCTGACGACGAGAACCATCAGCTGAGCCTCAGCGATGATCTCTATGCACGAGAACATGCCGCACTCGTGCGCACGATGCTCGAGACCCCCTTACCGAGTGAATACACCAGGATCGGTGCAGCGAGCGCCGAGGCGATTGATGCGCAGTCGACGACAGTGCCTGTCGACGCGAGTGCCGAGGATCACGAGCACGAGCGAGCGACCATTGCTGTTGCGACGGCGCTCGCCGACTATCGAGCACGCAGCACTGCTCTCGCTGGAGCAATCGAACGAATGCGGCAGGTGTGGGCGCGGGTCATTGCTGAGCGTGCCTCCGCTCATCGAGTGCTCAGCAGAACCGCTCACCAGGAGGGAGTATCCCTCGCACCTGAAGCGTTCGCTCAGACCATCGCCGAGACGCTCGCGGGCGTGAGTAATCCCGCTGCGTTCCACGCTCGAGAATGGCGAATCTCACCGCAGCGTGACGTTGGGAACACGGACTATGTGCTGATGGTCGATCGTTCAGCCTCAATGACAGGTCCAGCGGCGGCGGCAGCGGCAGACGCCCTGATCGTGTTGGCTGAGGGGTTGAGCGCGGTGACTCGCGATATTGCTCATACCGAGCGAGCTTTGGGAGTGACCCTCGAACTCGAGGTGCGGAGCAGCCTCATCGTGTTTGGTGCGGAAGCTCACGTGATCAAGCCCCTGTCGCACGGGATGGATGATGAAGTGAGACGTCGCGTGCATGCGGCTGTCCGTGAAACCTACGGTTCTACCAATGACGCCGCGGCGCTGTGGGCGGCAGGCGAAGAACTGGGCGTCGGGCACCGTGCCGCATGGTCTGGCGGTGAGGCGCGCAGACGCATTGCCGTGCTCGTGAGTGATGGGGGGTCGAACGATCCGAGCGCGGCCGAGCGAGCGCTCTGGCGGCTGCGCGAAAGTGGGGTTGAGGTGTACGGTGTGGGCATTGGTACGGATGATGTGACGCAACGGTACGCGCCGCATGGGATCAGAGTGGACGATGCACGCGAACTCGCATCGGCGATTGACCGGATTCTTGACGAGCCGGCCGTGCGGGGGAGGCAGAGCGTTGGTGTCGGCGGACACAGTTCCAAGAAAGCGCGAGAGAGCAAGGGTAAGGAAAATGGCAGGCCAGCACACCTCGGGTGATCGACTCACACTCCTGCGTGCAATCTTTCGCGAGATCGCAGATGAGGTGGATGCAGCGTATGCAGCTGCAGGCGACGGTTCGGTGGTGTCGGAGTTTGATGAAGAACTTGACCGACTTACGGCGGAAGTGTTGCCAAGTACGGATCGTTTTGCCGGCCTTACAGAGCACGCTGCACGCCGGTTCGACGACACCTTTCGTCGCGCCGATCAGGTCGCGAATCTCCTTGATGTGCGGGTGCCTGAGCCGGAGATATTCCAGTCTGCGGGAATCGATTTTGCGGTGCTCTTTGACCTGCTCAGTCGTCGCCCCGATCTCGAACCGGTAGTAGCACCCTACGGCCTCGGCGCGGAAGCATGGCAGCGTGCATTTGCGCGCTCGGGTACCGATACCCGTCTCCTTATCGCTCCTGAGGCCGCGCGTGAATTCAGTGCGCTCGATAGCGCCCCTGACATGATCTCAGTGAGCGTCCAAGACACGATCGAAGGAGGCATCAGCCGTACGGTGCGTTGGACCGTCCGGCTGATCCCCGCAGCCGCTGCTCCGCCGCTCCTCGGGATGAGCTTCGCTCACGGGCCACATGTCACGCTTCCCGAGCTCCTCATGCTCCAGCTCGGGCGCCTCCTCGCCCATGAAGAACCAGTTGACCGGGCGACATTCACCTGGCTTGCCGGGAGCCTTGCCGGTGGACGGCTTGCCGCTCGTCACGTCTTTGATGTCGCAGAGCACGCCGTGCGAGTGAACTGTCGAGAGCCGCAGAGCCAGGGCCCGCACCTCGGGGCGCGATCGCCCGTCAGTCAATCCGGGTAATGAACGTGACGCATCAGTATTTGCTGGGCGATGGCACGCCCAAAGTGTTTGCTCATCGTGGGTTGGTGACACCGGAGGACACCTCTCGCGGAATCGTCGAGAATACGCGTACTGCATTCCAGGCCGCGGTCGATGCCGGGTGCCGCTATCTCGAATCGGACTGTCGCATGACCCGCGACGGGGTGGTCGTCATGTTTCATGACGAGAATCTTCAACGCGTGACCGGCGATCCGCGGCGTGTGGCTGAGATCACCCACGCCGACATGCGCGAACTCCTGGCGGAGCGTGGTGGGCTTCTCACGCTCGATGAATTTCTGAGCGGATTCACCGAGACGCGTCTCAACATCGACGTGAAATCGAGGGAGGCTGCCGTTCGCGCGGGTGAGACCATTGGCCCGCATGGCGGCCGAGTGTTGTTGACCAGTTTCGATGATCGCACGCGCTCGATCGCACTTGCCGCAGCTGGGGCATCAGGTGTGCGACCGGCGACAGCGCCAGGGCGATCCGGGATGCTGAAGATGCTCTGTGCTGTTTCATCACGAGTGAGGAGCTGGCAGGCTGGCGCGCTGCGGGGGATTGACGCACTCCAGATCCCTGAACGATATCGAGGTGTTCCCGTGCTGGGTGACCGATTGATTCATGCTGCACACGCGGTCGGTGTTGAGGTGCACGTGTGGACCGTTAACGAGGTGGCCGATATGCGACGGCTGCTCGATTTGGGCGTCGATGGAATCATCACTGACCGAGCCGATGAAGCCCTGAACCTGGTGGAGCAGTGGTGACTCGGCGTCACCCAGCTCATACACATCGCAGCGGAAGCATTACCCAGTAGACTGATTCGAGCGAAGGGGAGTATTCCGATTCGCTCGCATCGTCAATACGTGTGGCTCCGTGGCTGCGCCGGTGTGGGCGCGGTGCCACCGCATGCTGCGAAGGGTGCGCCGGGAAGAGACTTTCGGTAATTCGCGCACCCGCGCCCGTCCGAAAGCGCCGCTGTTGACCACTGTTCTTCCCCTCTGGTTTGAAATCGGATCCATGATCGTGCTCGTCACGATCCTGCTGATCGACCTGCTCCTCATCATCAAACGACCCCACGTGCCAAGCATGCGCGAGGCAAGCCTCTGGGTCGGCTTCTACGTGTTGCTCGCGCTGATCTTTGCCGGCTGCATGTTCTTGCTCGGCGATGCTCAGCACGGCAGCGAGTTCCTTGCTGGCTGGCTCACCGAATATAGCCTCAGCATCGACAACCTGTTCGTTTTCGTCTTAATCCTGGCGGGCTTTGGTGTGCCGAAGGCTTACCAGCAGCGCGCTCTCATGATTGGCATCGTGCTCGCGCTGATCTTCCGCGGCGTCTTCATTCTGGCCGGGGCGGCGCTGATTGAACGTTTCGTGTGGATCTTCTTCATCTTTGGCGCATGGTTGATCTGGACGGCGTGGCAACAGGTGAAGCCAGGAGGGGACGACCACGGCGGTGATAGCTGGGTAGTACGGCACCTGAAGAAGGTGGTCGCTATCAGCGATACCTATGACGGAGGGAAGCTGCGCACCACCGTTGACGGGAAGCGCATGTGGACTCCTTTCATGCTGGTGCTCGTCTCCCTCGGGACAACTGACTTACTTTTCGCTCTGGACTCGATACCCGCGATCTTCGGCATTACGCAGAGTCCATTTATCGTGTTCACCGCCAACGTCTTCGCGCTGATGGGCCTCCGTCAGCTCTACTTCCTTCTGGGCGGTTTGCTCGACAAGCTTGAATACTTGAAATATGGCATTGCCGCCATCCTCGCCTTCATTGGCGTGAAACTGGTGCTGCATGCGCTGCACGAGAATGAACTTTCCTTCATTAATGGTGGCGAGCCCGTGCCGGTGCCAGTGGTGAATACTTGGATCTCTCTCGGGTTCATCGTTGTGGCCATGATGATCGCTACAATCGCGAGCCTGTGGAAGATGCGCCGCGATGCCAGAGCGAAGGGCGAGCGGCTGCACTTGGGTGCGCCAGAATAAGGCGAGTCTGGTCTGGTTCCTGAGCGACCGCTCGGCCTCTCGCTGCCGGAGACGTCGCTGGCAACGGATTTCATTGCTGGCCCTCGTTGAGGGCCACGGTGTGCGCTGACGGCGGAATACAGGTGTCTCGAAGAGCGACGAACACGCAGAAGGCGGTGATAGACTCACCTCATGCGTTCGCGGCGTCTGCTTCTTGACTGCCGCGGCGGGGTGTAGCGAAATCGGCCGCCTCCGCCGCGGAGTTCAGGCACGGCCGAAATACCGTTGGAGCGCCTCGCGCTTCGCCAAGCTGGAATAGAGAAGCATTGCTATGACTGAAGAACACATCAAACCCCGTACCCTGGCAGAGAAGCTGTGGGATGCGCACACGGTCGTGAAGGGCGAGAACGGCGATCCTGACCTGATCTATATTGACTTGCACCTGATTCATGAGGTCACGAGTCCGCAGGCGTTCGATGGTCTTCGTCTTGCAAATCGTCCCCTGCGGCGTGTGGACCTGATGATCGCCACCGAGGATCACAACACCCCCACGCTCAACATTACGAAGCAGATCGAAGAGCCGACGAGTCGCCTGCAAATCGAAACGCTTCGCAAGAATGTTGCTGAGTTTGGGGTACGTGCTCATCCGCTCGGCGATAAAGAGCAGGGAATCGTGCACGTGGTCGGCCCGCAGCTGGGTCTGACGATGCCGGGCATTACGGTGGTGTGCGGAGACAGCCACACTTCGACCCACGGCGCGTTTGGTGCGCTCGCGTTCGGCATCGGCACGAGTGAGGTCGAGCATGTGATGGCAACCCAAACGCTGCCGCTGAAGCCGTTCAAGACGATGGCAATCAACGTCGAGGGGGAGCTGCGCCCGGGAGTGACCGCGAAAGACATCATTCTCGCGGTGATCGCAAAAATTGGCACCGGCGGCGGCCAGGGCTACGTGCTCGAGTACCGCGGGAGCGCGATTCGCAACCTGTCGATGGATGGTCGAATGACCATTTGCAACATGTCGATCGAGGCGGGTGCCCGTGCTGGCATGGTGGCTCCCGATGAGATCACGTTTGAGTATGTGAAGGGCCGCCCTCATGCTCCGCAGGGCGCTGACTGGGATGCTGCTGTTGAGTACTGGAAGACCCTGCCCACCGACGAGGGTGCCGTCTTTGATGCTGAGGTCTTCATCGACGCGAATGAGCTCGAACCGTTCGTGACCTGGGGCACGAACCCTGGTCAGGGTGTGCTTCTCAGCGATCAGGTGCCCAACCCCGCGGACATTGCCGATCCTGACGAGCGCGCCGCCGCAGAGCGAGCACTCGAATACATGGACCTGAAGCCAGGTACTCCCATGAAGGAGATCCCGGTTGACACGGTCTTCATGGGCTCATGCACCAACAGTCGACTTGACGACCTTCGGGCCTTCGCCCAGATCATCAAGGGAAAGAAGAAAGCCGAGGGTTTGCGCCTGATGGTGGTTCCTGGATCAGCCAGGGTACGGCTCGAGGCTGAAGCCGAAGGTATCGACAAGATTGTCGAAGAGTTCGGTGGCGAATGGCGATTTGCCGGGTGTTCGATGTGTCTCGGCATGAACCCCGACCAGTTGGCTCCGGGTGAACGCTGCGCTTCCACTTCGAACCGGAACTTCGAGGGCCGTCAGGGCAAAGGCGGACGAACCCACCTCGTGTCACCACTTGTCGCTGCCGCGACCGCCATCCGCGGTACGCTGTCGAGCCCCTGGGATCTGGAACAAGATGCGCAGCGTGATGTGCAGCGTGCCGCAGAGAAGGTTGAGGCATAACCATGGAGAAGTTCACCACCCTCACCACCACCGCGGTGCCGCTGAAGCGCTCAAATGTTGACACCGACCAGATCATTCCAGCGAACTTCTTGAAGCGGGTCACCAAGACCGGTTTCGACGACGCCCTGTTTTACCATTGGCGCCAGGATCCCAACTTCGTGCTGAATCAGCCGGAGTTCGAAGGTGCTGAGGTACTGGTCGCCGGCGTTGATTTCGGTACGGGCTCGTCCCGCGAGCATGCCGTCTGGGCGCTGCGCGACTACGGATTCAAGGTCGTCATCTCCCCACGCTTCGCCGATATTTTCCGCGGAAATGCCGGCAAACAGGGACTCCTCGCAGCACAGGTGGAGCAGGCCGATGTGGATCGTATTTGGGACGTGATCGACGCGGACCCGAAGACGCCGATCACGGTCAGCCTGGAAGACCGCACGATCGCCATAGGTGACGTGGTTGTGTCATTCCAGATCGATGACTACACTCGCTGGCGCCTCCTCGAAGGCCACGACGATATTTCTCTGACGCTGCGTCACGAGCAAGAAATCTCAGATTTCGAGGCTCGACGTCCGTCATGGATGCCGACGACCCTGCCGGTTCGGTAGGGCGACACGCACACGCGAAAGCAGATGGATGAGCGACTCCGCAGAGCATACTGACGAAGGCCTGAAGAAAGACGCCCGAAAAGCAGGGGCCCGCGTCGGGTTGACCAGCGACGAGATCATCATTCACGGTGGTCGACCACTCCACGGCCGCATCGAGGTGCGGGGTGCCAAGAATCTCGCAACGAAAGCGATGGTCGCAGCGTTGCTCGGGCAATCGCCGAGTGTGCTGCGCAACGTGCCCAACATTTCTGATGTGCGGGTCGTTGCGGGGCTCCTCGCGCTGCACGGGGTCCTCATCACGCGTGGTGAAGATCCGGGAGAGTGGCGCCTTGACCCGTCAAACGTTGAGATCGCGCACCACGCTGACATTGACGCGCACGCGGGATCGTCGCGTATTCCCATCCTGTTCTGTGGGCCGCTGCTGCACCGACTCGGCGAAGCATTCATTCCCGACCTCGGTGGCTGCCGTATCGGCGACCGTCCCATTGACTTCCATCTCGACGCACTGCGCAGGTTTGGCGCGGTCATTGAGAAGCTCCCGAGCGGTATTAGCTTGACCGCACCAAACGGGTTGAAGGGCGCGAACATCGAGTTGCCCTACCCATCAGTGGGGGCTACCGAACAGGTGTTGCTCACTGCAGTGCTTGCTGAAGGGCAAACTGAACTGCGGAACGCAGCGATCGAGCCTGAAATTGTTGACCTCATCTGCATCCTGCAGAAGATGGGCGCGATTATCACGCTCGAACCGAATCGGGTGATCTTCATCGAAGGCGTGCCGGAACTTCACGGTTACACGCACCGCGCAATTTTCGACCGAAATGAGGCTGCCAGCTGGGCTGCAGCTGCGCTTGCCACCAACGGTGATGTGTTCGTGGGTGGCGTCAAACAAGAAGAAATGATGACCTTCTTGAACGTATTCCGCAAAGTGGGCGGTGCGTTTGAAGTGCACGATGACGGCATTCGGTTCTGGCACCCGGGCGGAGCTCTCAAACCGGTGACCATTGAAACAGATGTGCATCCTGGCTTCATGACTGACTGGCAGCAGCCGCTGGTCGTCGCACTGACCCAGGCGGAGGGCGTCTCGACCATCCATGAGACCGTCTACGAGAACCGGTTTGGATTCACCGAAGCGCTCAATACGATGGGCGCAGACATCACGGTCTACAAAGACGGACTTGCCGATGAACGCCGTCGGGTGAAGCGTCGTGAGTTCGAGCAGGCCGCAGTGATTGTTGGGCCGACCCCACTGACTGGCGCAGACATTGAGGTGCCCGATCTGCGAGGTGGGTTTAGCCACCTCATTGCAGCGCTCACGGCTGAAGGGCAGAGCAAGGTGACGAACCTTGGCATCATTTCCCGAGGGTACGAGAACTTCATTGAAAAGCTTCGGCTCCTTGGAGCTGATTTCGTTTTCGAGGGGTAGCGTAGGGGAATGGCAGACACCGTCAAACTGAGAAGTCTCGCTTCCCCGGAGAAACGCCGCCCGAGCATTTTCTGGTTCCTTGCGGCACTCATCCTGCCGCTGTGGTCGTGCATCGTTCGCTATCGGTTTACCCGCGACTCGAAGCTCCCTGCGACGGGGCCATTCATTTTGTCACCGAATCACTACAGCGAGATTGATCCGGTGGTGATGGGTGCGGCTGTGTGGCACCTGGGCCGTCTGCCTCGGTTCATGGCGAAGGCGAGTATTTTCAAAGTGCCCGTGGTGGGCGCGATTCTTCGTGCATCCGGCCAGATTCCGGTGGAACGTGAGGGCGCATCACGCCAGAGCTCGCAAGAAAACCCGATGGGAGCAGCGAACGCACTCATCGAGCGTCAATCAAGCGTCATTGTGTATCCCGAGGGATCGCTCACGAGAGACCCAAACCTCTGGCCGATGCGCGGAAAAACTGGCGCAGTACGGCTCGCGCTTGAAAGCGGCATTCCGCTGATTCCTGCGGCTCACTGGGGCACCCAGGAACTCATGCCGCGTTACGGCAAGCGCATCCATCCATTTCCACGGAAAACCATTCATGTGGCGGTCGGGAAACCTCTTGACCTGTCAGCATTTGAGGGACGTGCAATCGACCAGAAGGTTGTGAACGAAGCAACAAGCATGCTGATGACCGAAATTGCGCGACTGCTGGGAGAACTGCGTGGCGAACAGCCACCAGCCGAGCTGTGGGATCCCGCAAAACATCAGCAGAGCGAGACGGGTCGCTTCTAATGCCGTCGACTGGTGCGATCCCACTTCCTGCAGGTTCTGCGCGGCGGAACCGCGGTCGACGCGTTGCGGTGATCGGGGCGGGCAGCTGGGGCACCACCTTTGCCAAGGTGTTGTGTGATGCCGGCTGCGAGGTCACGCTGCTCGCGCGCAGGCCGGAGCAGGCCCAAGAAATCCAGGTCGCGAAGCGCAACAGTCAGTACCTCCCAGGGATCAATCTGCCAAAGACCTTGCAGGCGACGAGCGAGCCCGAGACGGCGCTTCGTGGCGCAAGCCTGGTATTCCTCGCAGTTCCTAGCCAGTCGCTCCGGGAGAATCTCCTCGCGCTGCAGCCACTGATTGCCAGGGATGCGGTACTGGTGAGCCTCGTCAAGGGTGTCGAGAAGTCAACAACCATGCGCATGAGCGAGGTGATCGCTGACACCCTCGGTATTGATCCGAGCCGTATTGGAGTGGTGTCGGGGCCGAACATCGCGCTGGAGATCGCGAAGGAACAGCCCACTGGCGCTGTTGCCTCATGCGCTGACCTTGACGTTGCTCGGCGTATTGCAACCGCGTGTTCAGCGCCGTACTTCCGCACCTATGTGAACACCGACGTCGTTGGCACGGAGCTTGGCGGTGTGCTGAAGAATCTCATCGCACTCGCGATCGGCATCGTCGATGGAGTGGGGTACGGGGAGAACACGAAAGCCGCAATCATCACGCGGGGCCTCGCTGAAATGACTGAGTTCGCAGTGGCATCTGGCGCTGATCCGGTCACCATGTCAGGGCTCGCGGGTCTTGGCGACCTGATCGCCACCTGCCAGTCGCCGCTGTCGAGAAACAACACCGCCGGGCGCCTCATCGGTCAAGGCTTCTCACTCGAAGAAACCAAGCAACAAATGCAGCAGACCGCTGAAGGGATTTCTTCGGTGGCGTCCGTGCTCTCCCTTGCGCGGGAGCGGGGAATCGTCATGCCGATTGTTGAACAGGTGCAGATGGTGCTCGAGGGCACCATGTCGCCACGAAACCTCGGCCCGCATCTTGCGACCGAGGATGATGTGCCTCGACCCGAGCTGAGCCTCGCGCAAGAACAGCGTCGGGGGCTGAAGGCGCTGTGGCAGCGACTCACCGGTAGCTGACGGTGGCGTCTGACGTGGTGAATGTGGTGTGCCGAAAAGACACGGAGTGAATGCAATGAGTGACGAGACCTACTGGCCTGAGAAGCGCACCGTCGTGTTGCTGTTTGGCGGTCGTTCAAGCGAACACGGGATCAGCTGTGTAACCGCTGCGGGGGTGTTGAAATCAATTGACCGTACCCTGTTCGACGTGATCCCGGTGGGTATCACGATGAACGGCGCCACGGTGTTGTTGGAAGAAAGCGATCTGGCGCACTATCGACTTGAAGCGGGGGCGCTTCCCGAGGTGGTGGAGAACGGCACTCGGGTGCTGTGGCCTGCATCGGTTGATACCCGGAGCCTCAGCGTGATCACGAGTGACGGCACGGTGCGCTCGCTTGGCAAAGTCGATGCGGTGCTCCCCATGCTGCACGGCCCATTCGGTGAGGATGGCACCGTGCAGGGGATGCTCGAATTGGTTGATCTTCCCTTCGTGGGGAGTGGGGTGCTCGGTTCGGCGTTGTGCATGGACAAGCATGCCCTCAAGACGGTGCTCGCCGATGCCGGCATCGCGGTCGCCCCGTGGAACACCATCACCCGCTCGCAACTGCGGCGTGATCCTTCTCTGGCTGCCCGCGCAGACGAGGGTCTCACCTACCCGCTGTTTGTGAAGCCGAACCGCGCAGGGTCGAGCGTGGGGGTCAGCAAGGTGGCCCACCCAGGCGAGCTTCCGGCGGCGCTCGAGGTGGCATTCGCAGAGGATAGCGTCGTGCTCATCGAATCGGGCATTGCCGGGCGTGAGGTGGAAATCGCCGTGCTCGAGGGGCGTGGAGATGATGCACCTCGCACGAGCGCGGTGCTGGGCGAGATCGTGTTCACCGGCCGCGAATTCTATGATTTCGAAGCGAAGTATCTTGGCGCGCCTGGGATTGAGCTCGCACTGCCAGCCGACGTCACCGAGCCCCAGTTCGCGGCGATTCGTGATGCCGCAGTGGTCGCATTCGAGGTGGCCCAGTGCGCAGGTCTCGCACGCATTGACTTCTTCTTGACCGAAGAAGGGCCGGTGCTGAACGAGATCAATACCTTGCCGGGATTCACCCCGATTTCCATGTACCCGCAGCTGTGGGAACACTCGGGCATCGGCTATACGCAACTCATTACCGAACTCATCGAATTGGCACTCGACCGGCGGTAGGGCACTCGACCGGCAGTAGGGCACTCGACCGGCAGTAGGGCACTCGACCGGCGGTAGAGGGTTCGACGAGCGGCAGGGGGCTCGACGGGCGGTCTGGCAACCGCACTGGGAATTACAGCTAGTTCTGCGCTTCCTGAGATGGATCGACGAAGTCCACCACGCTGAGGCACTGCCGGGTCTGCGGTAACACCTTCACTGCCGACGCGAGGTCGGTGACCGTGAGGGTGCCGCTGGCGACCTCGTTGTTCACGAAGACCTCGACGCCGGGCGTGCGTCCATACGGTTCAAACCGGTAAATGGGGGCGTTGGTTTCGTCAATGATCCAGTCGACGCCATTGACGTTCACGCACTGGTCGGTGGTGGGGCCGCTGGGTTCAACGCCGCAGCGCAGCTCAACTCCCACCGGATCACCCCATGCGCCGGTTGCCTGCGCATTGGTGGCACGCTTGTCGAGACCAGAGACGGAAGCGGGGAGGCGAACAGTAAGGTCTGCGCACGCAGGATCATTCGCACCCTCGGCGGGTTCCATGGGAACCTCCCCAGCGCAACCAGCGAGTCCGAGGGACAGTGCGCCAACGGTCAGCGTGGCGAGGAACATGCGGGTTCTCAATGACACCCCTTCAGAATACTGTTCCCACCTGGAAGGGACGCTGACCGCGCACATACGAGCATTGTTGGCGCCCGTCGACGCGTCGGTGGAGGAGCGCTGTGCTCAGGGGAGGTAGCGTAAGGGCATGAACGCACGCGAGTCGCAGCGGATCAATCGTACGGTTGCCGAGCTCGGGGAGCGCGGGGTGCTTGCCCGTGTTCTCCGGCAGCTTGGCGATGCTCGCGCGGCAAGCGTTGGGCCTGGCGATGATGCCGCGGTGCTCACGGTTGATGGTGAGCTTGTGGTCACGAGCGACACCATGATTGAAGGGCCTGATTTTCGCTTGCAGTGGCACAATGGCCGTGACCTTGGATGGAAGCTTGCCGCAACCAACCTCTCTGATGTTGCGGCGATGGGCGCCCGGCCGATCGGTCTGACCGTTTCGATTGCCTGTCCTCCGGATACCCCCGTCGCCTTGCTGGAAGAGATCGCGGCGGGACTCGATGACGCCTGCCGTGCACTTGCGCCGGGGTGTGGCGTGGTCGGTGGTGACCTCGGCACTGCACCGGTGCTCACCGCCGCAGTGACAGCGCTCGGTGACTTGCAAGGCCGCGCCCCAGTGCTTCGATCCGGAGCTCAACCGGGGGATGTGGTCGCCTACTGTGGTCAGCTGGGTCTCGCGGGGATCGGGCTTGCCCACTTATACGCCGAGGCGGCGCCCCGGGCAGACCCGATCACCCAGGGAGGCCCCACGGAGCGAGTCTCGGAGGGAGCGCGAGCCGCTCAGCTGCGTCCGCAGCCTCCGGTTACTGCGGGCGTCATCGCCGCGTGTGCCGGCGCGTCCGCGATGATGGACGTTTCTGATGGGCTGTCGCTCGATGCGCTCCGCATGGCGGAGGCCAGCGGGGTGGTTATCGACCTGCAGCGCACGCTGCTTGAATCAGGGTTTGGTGAGCAGGACGGCGTGGGGGTTTCCATTGATGCGATGCTCACCGGGGGCGAGGATCATGGTCTCCTCGCGGCGTTCCCCGCAGCAGCACCCTTGCCCGTCGCATTCTTGCCGATCGGTGAGGTGCGCCGTGCGAGCGGGGAGCCTCACCTGACTCTCGACGGTGTTCGGTACGAGGCCCGAGGATGGGACCCTTACCGTGACGAGTAGTCCGGGGAACGGCTTTCAAACAAGTGCGCCGCTCACGCTCAGCTCTCAGGTCTCAGAAATGCGGTCCCGGGTATGACGCCTCGAACATCAGGTCTCAGTCATACAGTCTGCGTCATTCGGTCTGCGCCGCGGGTTCGCCATTGGTGAGTCGAAGCGCCGCCCACAGCTCAGCTCGGCTGTCTGGATCGTCGAGGTCGCGCTGGAGGAGCTGCGCCGCCGTGGCAATGCGGCTTCGGAGCGTGTGACGGTGCACGCCGAGCGAGGCCGCAGCCGCGCTGGTTTGGCCATGATGGGCGAGCCAGGTCGCGAGACTGTGCACGAGCTGGTCATCATGCCGGTCGTCATGCCTGATGAGTGGACCCAGGAGCCCGTGCGCACGCCTGGATGCCTCAAGGCTGCCCTGCAGCAGTTGCAGCACTCCTCGGTGCATTTCCGGTCGATAATTCAGCGGTGCTTCGTGCCCGCGCAGTCGTGCGAGCTCCGCAGCGCGCTCTGACTGGCTGAGCAGTTCGGTGAGATCGCCCAGCGACGCGCGTTCTGACACACCGGCAGGGATGGAATGCCGAGTGAGGGTGCGTCGGAGCTCTCCCACAGCTGACACTTCAAGGATGATGATGAGCTCATCACCCTCGATCGCCGTGAACACGCCTGGCTGGTCGGTGATGAGCGGGTTCAATTCAGCCATCGCTCGTGAATTCAGTGCGGAGGAGAGAGTGATGGTGTGCACTTGCCCGCGAGGGAGCCGTGGCAACAGGGGACCGGCGATATCTTCGGCCAATTCGCGCTGTTGTTCGATGAGCAGGCGGAGCACGGCTCGGCGAAGTGCCGCCTCAACTGCAACGAGGTTCTGACGTCGACGCAGAAGGCTCGTCGATCCTCCGACCTCGCGACCCCAGGGCTCGGCCGTGTGCGATGCCGATTCGATGAGCCGGGCGGCGGTGCGCACGATCGCGATAAACGGAGTGTCGTATGGAACACGAAACAGTGGTAGCTGACGACGTTCGCACGCATCAATGAGGGTTGGCGGAATGCGATCCCACTCCAGCCCAATCGCGACGCCGAGCGCGGTCACGCCAGCATCTTTCAATCTCCGCACGTAGGCATCAGCTTGGTCATGTTCGAGGGACGCTGAAAATTGGCGACCCGTAGTGAGTAGCACGGTTCGTGGCGTGAGGAACGGGGTGGGGTCTTCAAGGTCACTCGAGTGCACCCACTGCACCGGTCGACTCTCATCGTCCCCAGCGGCGCCCGCGATGAGCACCAGTCCGAGTAAGTAGTCGCGGAGCAGGGTCTCGAGCTCGATCGAACCCGGTGGTGCCATGTTGGCGAAAGATTGCATCATCATTCGCCATTATGGCACGAATGGTTGGGGGTGCAGAGGCTTAGGCTGGACGCAAGTAATCATTCTCACCACGTTCAAGGAGGATCCATGTCATCGAGCATTCAGGGCGGGCCATCGCTGCCGCAGGAACGCAAGCTCGTTACCGCCATTCCGGGCCCGAAATCTCAGGAACTGCTCGCGCGCAAGAATGCTGCAGTGGCTTCAGGTGTCGGCGTGGCGCTCCCCGTTTCGATCGTTGCCGCAGGCGGCGGTGTGCTGGTCGATGCTGATGGAAACTCGCTCATCGACCTCGGGTCAGGCATTGCTGTGACCGGTGTCGGCAACTCCGCTCCTCGCGTGGTTGAAGCCGTCAAGGAACAGGTCGAGCAGTTCACCCACACCTGCTTTACCGTGACCCCCTACGAGGGCTACATTGCCGTCTCAGAGAGGCTCAACGAGCTGATCCCCGGTGATTTTGAAAAGCGGTCGGCGCTGTTCAACTCAGGCGCTGAAGCAGTCGAGAACGCGATCAAGATCGCACGTCACTACAGCGGCCGCAACGCCGTCGTTGTCTTTGACCACGCCTACCACGGCCGCACGAACCTCACCATGGGAATGACCGCAAAGAACATCCCATACAAGGATGGATTCGGCCCATTCGCACCTGAGGTGTACCGCGTTCCCGCCTCCTACCCATACCGTGACGGACTCAGCGGGGCAGAAGCCGCTGCGAACGCCATCAGCCAGATCGACAAGCAGATTGGCTTCAACAACGTTGCCGCAGTCATCATCGAGCCCATTCAGGGTGAGGGTGGCTTCATCGAGCCCGCACCCGGATTCCTCCCCGCACTGCAGAAGTGGGCGAACGAGCAGGGTATCGTCTTTATCCTCGACGAGGTGCAGACCGGTTTCGCACGCACCGGCGACATGTTCGCTGCACAGCACGAAGGCGTTGTTGCTGACCTGGTTACTACGGCGAAGGGTATCGCCGGCGGGCTTCCGCTGTCGGCTGTGACTGGCCGGGCTGACATCATGAACTCGGCGCACGCAGGCGGACTCGGCGGAACTTACACGGGCAACCCCATTGCTTGCGCCGCAGCCCTCGCAACCATGGACACCTACGAAGCCGAGAACCTGACCGAGCGCGCACAGCAGATCGGCACGGTCATCACCGACTTCTTCACGAAACTGCAGCAGAGCGACGATCGCATCGGTGACATCCGTGGCCGCGGCGCAATGCAGGCAATTGAGCTTGTGGAGTCAGGCTCAACGCAGCCGAACGCTGCGCTCACCAGCGCAATTGCGAAGTTTGCAGCCGACCAGGGTGTGCTGGTGCTCACCTGTGGAACCTACGGGAACGTGATCCGCTTCCTGCCTCCGCTCTCGATCAGCGATGAACTGCTGCTCGATGGCCTGCAGGTCGTCGCCGACGCACTCGCTGCCAACTAACCACAGCTACTTCGTACTTCGAGACCAAGAGGAGTGACCACTATGGCACTGAAACCACACGAACAAGCACTGCTCGACCGCGTCGAGACCGGGCTGCTGATCGGCGGCACCTGGGAGCCGTCGACCACCGGCGCGACCCTTGACGTGCATGACCCCGCAACGGGTGAGGTCATCAAGACCGTCGCCGACGCTACGGTCGAAGACGCCGTTCGCGCGCTCGACGCAGCAGTTGCTGCGCAAGCATCCTGGGGCGCAACCTCGACCCGCGAACGGTCAGATATTCTTCGCCGTGCCTTTGACCTGCTGATGGAGCGCAAAGAAGACTTTGCGCTGCTCATGAGCATGGAGATGGGCAAGCCCATCGCCGAGGCTCGGGGAGAGGTCGTCTACGGTGGCGAATTCCTTCGCTGGTTCAGCGAGGAAGCCGTGCGCGTCCGTGGCGACTACCGGCAGAACCCAGAGGGCACCGGCAATATGGTGGTCTCACACCTGCCAGTCGGACCGACCTACTTCATCACGCCGTGGAACTTCCCGCTCGCCATGGCAACCCGCAAGATCGGCCCCGCGCTCGCCGCAGGGTGCACGATTGTGATCA